>WGEZ01000148.1 GCA_015492515.1 Nitrospirota bacterium | reverse complement strand
GGAAGATGACCCCTCTCCGGACAGGCTTGTTAGCACTCTCAAGGAAGGAGTGCTAATTCTTATTTAGCACATAACGGGGGCGGCTGTCAAGGGTGGTCTTTGCCTCAGATGGCCTCTTTCCCGCGCTCCCCGGTCCTGATCCGCACCACGTCCTGGAGGCTGTAGACGAAGATCTTTCCGTCACCGATCTCCCCTGTCCTCGCCGACTCCTGTATGGTGTTAAGGATCTCGTCGAGCTTGTCGTCAGGTACGGCCACCTCGATCTTCACCTTCGGGAGGAACCTCACCTCGTACTTGGCCCCCCTGTAGAGCTCGACATGGCCCTTCTGCCTGCCGAACCCCTTCACCTCCGTGACGGTCATCCCCTGTATGCCCGCGTCGGTGAGGGCCTTCCTCACGTCGTCGAGTTTGAAGTGCTTGATTATGGCGGTGATCATCTTCATCCCCTTCTCCTCCTGTCTGTCGTTGTTCAGGCATGCATGGTGCGGGCCTGCCCGGGCGTTTCATCATGGCCTTCAGGGTGTCTCGTCAGGTCCCCATGATCTTCACCGCGACCCTCCTGTGTCTCGGCCCGTCGAACTCGCAGAAGAATATCGACTGCCAGGTGCCGAGCAGCAGTTCTCCCTCCTCCACCAGCACCTGGAGCGACGCACCGACGAGGCTCGACTTGACATGGGCGTCGGCGTTGCCCTCCATGTGGGCATATCCGGCGTCGCGGGGGATCAGCCTCTGGAGGGTCTGGATGATGTCCCTCTTCACCGAGGGATCGGCGCCCTCGTTTATCGTGATCCCGGCGGTCGTGTGCGGGACGTAGAGATAGCAGACGCCGTCGCCGATCCCCGAGTCCTTGACGACCTCCTTGACCCTGGAGGTGATGTCCACCAGCTCCACCCTTGCACCCGTCCTTATGTTGATATACCTGACCATTGACGATCCTCACCGGAGAGGGGCTCCGGCACCCTCTCCGGTTGCCGACGGACGAAGCCCGTCGAATACTCTATCATACAACTCCCTGCCGTTTATCTCAAGGGAGACCCTCAGGGCGTGGACCCCGTCGAGGGAGGGCAGCTCCCTCAGCTTCACCATATCCTTCTCTGTGGTGACGATGAGCTCCGCCGCCGTCTCGGCGGCCTTCGCCGCTATCCTCTCCAGGTCCGCCTCCGTGTAACGGTGGTGGTCCCTGAAGGGGATGAGGCCTGCAATGGATGCGCCCGCCCTGACGAGGGTCTCCACAAAGCCCCCGGGATTGCCTATCCCTGAGAATGCAAGGACCCTCCTGTCTCTCAGGACGTGGAGGGGCATCTCCTCACCCCCGGGGTTGACGAGCCCTGCGGCCCGGTACTCACCCCGGAGGATCGGTGCGCGGCTGTTGTGCCTCCTGATCACCTCCTCCACCCCGCCGTCTCCCTGTCCGGCGCTCTTGATCACGATTATGTCGGCCCTCTTCATGGCCCTGAGGGGTTCCCTCAGCCTTCCGAGGGGCAGGAGCCTGCCCCCTCCCCAGGGGTCGGCTCCATCGATGGTGAGTATCTCCACGTCCCTGTGGAGCCGCCAGTGCTGGAATCCGTCGTCCAGGATGAACAGGTCCATCCCGGCTGCCGCGAGGCCGCTCCTGTATCGGTCGGCACCCTTTATGATCCAGACGTCCCTGAGGCGTTCCGCCATCAAGACGGCCTCGTCACCCGCCTCAGAGCATGTGGTGAGCGGCCCATGCCCCCTGCTCACCACGAGCGTCCCTCCGGCATCACCCCTGTATCCCCTGGTCAGTACGCAGGCCCTGAACCCCCTCTTCACCGCCTCTGCTGCGATGGCCATCACCAGGGGGGTCTTGCCCGTGCCGCCGAGCGTCAGGTTGCCCACGCTCACCACCCTCCCGCCGAGCCTCCTCCGTCTTGCAAGCCCCTGCCTCCTGTGCAGGGTGTAACCGATATAATAGAGGAATTCAAGGGGATTCATCCTTAATATCATACAACATTACCTTCATCCCTTGGTAACGGTGCATGCCCCTTCGGCCGTATATGGACGGTGCCCGGCCCGCCGGCTGGGCCCTCCACCTCGTAGTCCACACCTGTGAAGACCTTCACGACGTGGAGGTTGGTTGTGAGGTGGCCGGTGATCCGGCTCGTGGTGAAGAAGGACTCCTCTCCGGAGAGGGCGAGGTAGAGGACGAGCTGGTCAGCCAGGTGTGGATCGATGGCCGCTCCGGAGCGGAGGAAGTCGAGCAATGCGGTGGCCGCCTCCCTGCCCACCTCCTCCGCCCTCTTGCCCCTCTCTCCGAGGGCTGAGAACCCGGCCAGGGTCTTCTCCGTCTCGAGCCTCAGGAATACGAAGGTGCCCCTCCCCCTGGAGGGGACCGCGACGGTCTCGATCTCCACTGGGAGGTCGCCGAGGGTCTCGACCACGGACCGCTCCTGCCTCTCGCCGATGCCGAGGGGGAGGTTCGAGACAGCGGAGACACCCCTTATGGAGAGGGGCCTCCCCTGTTCCCTGATCACCACCGCCTTCGTCTCCGATGCGGGATCGATCTCCGCCCATATCCTTCCGCCGCCTTCGGGATAGAACCCGTAGCCCTCAATCCCTGCACGGACACTTATCCCGATCCGCTTCAGGAAAGGGAGCAAGACCCCGGCAATGTAGTTGAAGCACGGACTGTACGGGACGTGGGTTCCACCGGAGAGGACGACCCGGGACCCCTCCCCCTGGAAGAGGAGCGGGGGTATCAGTGCCTGGAGCAGGAGCGTGGTCGAACCGGCGGTCCCGATATCGAAGGTATACGCTCCGGGGTTCACCTTCCCCGGTGTAAAGTACAGCTCTGTAGAGCCCCTCCCGGCGCCCTCCGTCTCGGCGCTGGAGACGGCCTCGAGGGCCCTCACCACGGTGAGGTGCTGGGGCATGAGGCCTGGCTTCCTCCTGCCCCTGCGGATGTTGTAGATATGGAGCGGGCTGCCCGTCAGGCAGCTGAGACTCAGGGAGGTGCGGAGTATCTGACCGCCCCCCTCTCCGTAGCTTCCGTCGATCTCGACAACCCCGGTCATGGATCTGATGAACGGCACCGTCGGAGGTGACCCGTTCCACGGTTGAGCACCGCGAAGCCGCGGCAGACCTCGACAAACCCACTCAGTCGAGCATATTAAGATTATAGCACGCTCTGGTGGCCGACCGGGGGATGAGACGGTTCCTTTTGACAAAAAGAGGGGAATTATGATAGATTTTATTGAGATTCCCCGAACATTGCAATGCACCCTCCCGGAGGCCCCGAACCCTCAACCGGGGCCGGGCAGGGGAGTAATCGATATGCTCGGCGAACGTCGGCAAGTGGATGTAATCAATCACCTCCTTGCATATGGAAGGGCCGGAGGTCCTTCGATCAGATCTACCTTACATCGACAAGCCCCGACTTCCGGTCGGAGTTCTTGAGGATTTAGAGGGTCAGGGTTAACCATCAGGAGACAGAGGCACCGGGATAGAAGCTCTTTCAGGGGTCTTCGGCTTTCATGATCCTCTTTTCTCCATGCCCCCGGTGCCGGTGCTGATTCGCGGTTCAGGGCAGACCATGAAATGGAGCAGATCGAGGAGGCTCTTCAAGAAGGCACAGGGGCTCATTCCCGGCGGGGTCAACAGCCCTGTCAGGGCCTTCAAGGCCGTCGGCGGAAACCCCATCTTCATATCCTCGGCAAAGGGGGCCAGGGTCTACGACGTCGACGGAAACGCCTACATCGACTACGTGCTCTCCTGGGGACCGATGATACTCGGCCATGCCCATCCGAGGGTGGTGAGGGCGCTGAAGGAGGCCTCCGAGAGGGGGACGAGTTACGGTGCCCCGACGGAGCCGGAGATCAGGCTGGCGGAGCTGCTCATCAGGGCCTACCCCTCGATGAAGAAGGTGAGGATGGTGAACTCCGGCACCGAGGCGGCGATGAGCGCGATAAGGGTGGCCAGGGGGTTCACCGGCCGGGACGGGGTCGTGAAGTTCGAGGGCTGCTATCACGGCCATGCGGACGGTCTCCTGGTGAAGGCGGGCTCGGGTGCCGCCACCCTGGGCATACCGGACAGCCCCGGCGTGCCGAGGTCCTATGCAAGGAACACCATAACGCTGCCCTTCAACGACATCGATGCCCTGAGAGAGGTCCTCCAGAGGGAGTGGAGGGGGATAGCCTGCGTGATCGTAGAGCCTGTGGCGGGCAACATGGGCTGCGTCCTCCCCAGGAAGGGTTTCCTGAAGGGGCTGAGGAGCCTGACGAGGAAGTACGGGATCGTGCTCATCTTCGACGAGGTGATGACAGGGTTCAGGGTCTCCTACGGAGGGGCCCAGGCATACTACGGGGTGGAGCCCGACCTGACATGCCTCGGCAAGGTGATCGGAGGAGGCCTCCCCGTGGGTGCATACGGCGGCAGGGAGGAGCTCATGTCGATGGTCGCACCCGAGGGGCCTGTATACCAGGCTGGCACGCTCTCGGGCAACCCCCTTGCCATGACGGCGGGGATCGAGACGTTGAAGGTGCTCTCCAGAAAGGGGGCCTACGAGAGACTGGAGGAGAGGGCGCGGGCCCTCGAGGAAGGGCTGAGGGACGCCTCGAAGAGGGCGGGGGTGAAGACGAGGTTCTACAGGGCGGGCAGTATGTTCTGTACCTATTTCACGGACCGTGACGTCTATGACTTCAGGACCGCCCGGCTCTCGGACACCGGGAGGTTCGCCAGGTTCTTTACAGGTATGCTGAAAAGGGGCATAAATCTTGCACCCAGTCAGTTCGAGGCAGGGTTCATCTCCCTTGCACATTCATACAGAGATATAGAGAAGACGGTCAGGGCGGCATACGAGGCGATGAAACAACTCTAAGGCCCTGTCGCTGGTTACGGAAGGCTCCAGTGAGAGGTGACCGGACGTGGAGGAGGATGAGATGAAGGGATTCTCGTTGAAGAAGACGGCCCTGCCCCTGCGGGGAAAGATCATCATCGCCCTGCTGCTGCTGGTGATCCTTGTCGGCGGCGGCGTGGTTGCCTTCAAGTTCTACGACTTCACCCAGAACAACCCGAAGTTCTGCATAAGCTGCCACCTCATGAAGCCCGCCTTCGAGGCCTGGGAGAAGAGCGAACATGCAGGGATCAACTGTCATGACTGTCATCACCTCTCCATCCCCGAGCAGAACAGGCTCCTTGTGAACTTTATCCTCAAGAGGCCGAAGTCCGTCCCGCCGAGACACGGCAAGATCATAGTCCCCTGGAAGTACTGCATAAGCTGCCACTGGGAGAAGGACGAGAGGTATCCGGAGGCGAAGAAGATCAACAACTCCAGGATGCACGCGAGGCACTACTTCATGGAGCAGGTGGAGTGTTCCAAATGCCACGGATACATACTGCACAGGTTCACTCCCGAGGAACGGTTCTGCCTGAGGTGCCACCAGGGCAAGGAGGTCCACGGCGAGGGGATGGCGAAGCTCGCCTGCCTCAACTGCCACACCGACAGGACGGTGGACCTGAGGCCGGGCCGGAAGAAGTGCCTCTTCTGTCACGGCAGTCCCGCCGTCAGGAAGGAGCTGATAGCCGAGGGGACCCTTGATGTATCCCACTATCAGCCGGAGCCCGGTGTGATAGAGAAGGCGGTAAAGATCGAGGTCCCCAAGGACGCACCCATGCAGTTTTACTGTTACGAGTGTCACAAGCCTCACACAAAGGTGAGGCCTGATTACGGGACGTGCATGAGCTGCCACGGCCAGATCATAAACGTGGGCAGACACAGGTCCCATGTGCAGACGATGGGGCTGGAATGCACGACATGCCATACACCCCATTCCTGGAGGGTGACCAGGAAAGAGGCGGAGAAGACCTGCACACAGTGCCATGATTACAAAGACCCCCTTGCCTTCATCGGTTCATGAGGTGAGACAGCAGAGGCGGTGGAGAGGCAGCCGATGAGGAGTCACGTCCTCAGGCCCCTCTGGGTGGTGATGGGCGTCGTCGCCCTCATCCTCGTTGCGAGACAGTTCGTGGTCCCCGAGGACTTCGGGATCCATGAGAGGGGCTTCATGTACGGCTACCACCGGAAGAGCAACGAGGAGGAATGGAAGGCCTTCAAGGTGAAGTACCGTACCAAGGACTACTGCAGGGACTGTCATCCGGACAAGTACGGGGAGAACATCACCTCGAAACACAGGATCATCCAGTGCGAGAACTGCCACGGACCCGCCGTCGACCACCCCGATTCACCCCCGAAGCTCTCCATCGACAGGAGCCGGTCCCTCTGCATAAGGTGTCACGCCTATCTCCCCTATCCGACGAGCCAGAGGTCTGAGATAAAGGGGATCGACCCGGGAGAACACAACCCGGATATGGAGTGCAGCATGTGCCATAACCCGCACAAACCGGACATGGGCTGAGCATGGGATTGACGAGAAGGGAGTTCCTGATGACCACCCTCAGGGGTGCCGCCGCATCGGCCCTCCCCCTGGCCGCCTTCAGGTTCCTCACCAGGTCGGAGGCGAGGGCGGCCGTGGAGGGTGCAAAGGTGAGGTGGGGCTTCCTCGTCGACACCTACAAGTGCGTGGGCTGCGGGTTCTGTGTGAAGGCCTGCAAGCTGGAGAACGAGGTCCCCTATGACGCACCGGTCACCAGGACATGGGTCGAGAGGTACGTCATCCTGAAGGACGGCCGGATGCTCGCCGACACCCCCCTCGGTGCAAGGGACGGCTTCACCGGGATGGAGGTCCAGGGTGTACAGGTGAGGAAGAGGGAGATCGCGAAGGCCTTCTTCGTACCGAAGCTCTGCAACCAGTGCGAGAACCCTCCCTGCGTGCAGGTGTGTCCCGTGGGCGCCACCTACCAGGCACCGGACGGGGTCGTGCTTATAGACAGATCGTGGTGCATAGGGTGCGGCTACTGTATCATGGCCTGTCCCTACGGTGTGAGGTTCTTCCATCCCGTTTACAGGGTGGCCGAGAAGTGCACCTTCTGCTACCACCGCATCAGCAAGGGGATGAAGACGGCCTGTGTGGATGCCTGCCCCTTCGGAGCAAGGCAGCTGGCCAACCTGAAGGACCCGAACGATCCGGTCACCAGGGTGATCCTGACCCAGAGGGTGGCCGTGCTGAAGGACGAGTACGGGACAAAGCCCCAGGCCTACTACATCGGGCTTGATGAGAACGTGAGGTGAGGCGATGACGGAGGAGTGGTCGGTCCACGGACTGGAATGGACGATAAAGGAGCTCTTCGTCTATCCGAACGAGTACATCTACTGGAGTATTCAGATCGTGATGTATCCCCTGATGACCGGGCTGGTTGCAGGGGCCTTCGTCCTTTCGTCGCTGTATCACGTCTTCGGTCAGAAGGACCTGAAGGACATGGCGAAGTTCTCCCTCGTCTTCTCCTTCGCCCTGCTCATCGTGGCTCCCATGCCCCTGATGTTCCACCTGCAGCAGCCCCTGAGGGGCCTGGAGGTCTTCTTCACCCCCCACTTCACATCAGCCATCTCGGCCTTCGGCATCGTCTTCTTCACCTACTCGATGATTGTCGCCTCCGAGATATGGTTCGTCTACAGGAGGTTCTTCGTCGAGCAGGTCTCCTCCCTCGAGGGCAAGGAGGGGATCGGCAACACCCTGAAGAGGTTCATCTACCGGATGCTCACCCTCGGTGCATACGACATCAGTGAGGAGGCCCTCCGCAAGGACGAACGGGCGATAAAGATCCTCGCCGCCGTCGGCATACCCGTCGCCTGCTTCCTCCATGGGTATGCGGGGTTCATATTCGGATCCGTGAAGGCGAACGCCCTCTGGATGACGCCGCTGATGCCCGTGATATTCATAATGTCGGCCATCGTCTCCGGCATCGCCCTCTGCATGCTCACCTATATCGTGATCATGGAGTGGAAGAAGTTCAGGATCAGGACGTCCTCGAGGCCCCGGCAACTCACAGCCGAGGAGGTCGGCGGTGCCGAGGTGGACCTGGTAAAGAAGTCCTCCAGGTACCTCCTCGGCTTCATGGTCGTGGCGATCACCCTGGAGATACTGGACCTCGTCTTCAGGGGGTATACGGCCGTGAAGTCCTGGGACATACTCCGCTCCGTCATCTACGGCAAGGACTTCGTCAATATATTCATACTCCAGTACACCTTCGGCAACCTGATCCCCTTCGTGATGCTCCTGCTGCCCGGGCTCACGGTGAGGAGGACGGCGGTCGCCCTCGTGCTGGTCATCTTCGGGGTCTTCATGATGAGGTGGAACGTGGTGATCGGCGGACAGGCCTTCTCGCTCTCCTTCGCCGGCTACATGCATTACCACCTCCCTGTCATACCTCACAGCTTCGAGACCTACAAGGAGGGCCTCTTCGGTGCACTCACCATCGCGGTCATGCCCTTCGTCCTCTTCTGGGGGATCAACAAGCTGCTGCCCTCGCTGAGATACAAATGATCCCGGTGCGGACGGGGACCCCGTGGAAGAGACCGGCGGCACCGGGCGCCGACGTGGGACCATGAGGGACGGGGAAGGGCGGTCGGGTGAGGGGAGGAAGGGCCTCTGGAGGCAGCTCTTCGAGGCGGCCACGATCCCCCTCAACCTCGTGGCGGCCACCTTCGTCGGCTTCGCCATCGGTTACGGCCTCGACAGGCTCCTGGGGACATCGCCCTACCTAACGGTCCTCTTCCTCGTTCTCGGCATAATCGCCGGCTTCAGGGAGCTCTTCAGGTATGCAAGGAGGATGGAACGTGGAGATGATAAAGAGGACGAGTAGGCACTCGATCCTTGCACTCATCCCCCTGGCGCTCGCCTCGGCCCTTCTGGAGTGGAAGAGGCTCCCCCTCAGCATACTCGTCGGAGGCGGTATAGCCCTGGCGAACCTGAAGGCCCTGCACTGGGGGGTGACGGGGATGATGAACCCCGAGGCGGTCCGTGCGGCGAGGGGCAGGCTCCTCTTCTTCAGCATCTTCCGGCTCCTTGCCGTGGTTCTGATCCTCGGCGCCCTCCTCTATCTCGGGCTGGTGAATATCATCGGGTTGCTGACGGGGGTCACGGTCGTCTTCTTCTTCGTGATGAAGGAGGGGCTGAGGGAGACGAGGAGGCTTTAGGGGGCTTATTGCATATAGACCGATAATTCATATAAAATTAAGTTATGGTTACACTGCTGAAGAAGATCTTCGGGACGAAGAACGAGCGCGAACTGAAGAGGCTCTGGCCCATGGCGGAGCGGATCAACCGTCTCGAGCCGGAGATGGGTGCCCTTACGGACGCCCGGCTGAGGGAGAAGACGGACGAGTTCAGGAGGAGGCTCGAGGCAGGGGAGACCCTCGATGATCTCCTCTACGAGGCCTTCGCCCTCGTGAGGGAGACGGCCAAGAGGCTTCTCGGGATGAGGCACTTCGACGTCCAGCTCATCGGCGGCATAGTGCTCCATGAGGGGAAGATCGCGGAGATGAAGACCGGTGAGGGCAAGACCCTCGTCGCCACCATGCCGGTCTATCTGAACGCGCTCCTCGGCAGGGGTGTCCATGTGGTGACCGTCAACGACTACCTCGCAAAGAGGGACGCACAGTGGATGGGGCCCGTGTATCACCATCTCGGCCTCTCCGTGGGGGTGATACAGCATGAGACCTCATTCCTCTACGACCCGGACTTCCGTTCCGAGGACAGACGCTACGACAGGCTGAGGCCCTGCTCCAGGAAGGAGGCCTACGATGCGGATATAACCTACGGCACGAACAACGAGTTCGGTTTCGACTACCTGAGGGACAACATGAAGTACGACATCAACGACTACTGCCAGAGAGAGCTCCACTACGCCATTGTCGACGAGGTGGACAGCATACTGATCGACGAGGCGAGGACCCCCCTGATCATCTCCGGTCCCTCCGAGGAGTCCACCAACAAGTATTACAAGATCGACAGGATCATCCCCAGGCTCCAGAAGGAGAGGGACTTCACCATTGACGAGAAGGCCAAGACCGCCATCCTCACCGAGGAGGGCAGCATGAGGGTCGAGGGGCTGCTCGGTGTGGAGAACCTCTTCGACCCCGTCAACATAGAGCTCGTCCACCACGTGCTGCAGGCCCTGAAGGCCCATCACCTCTTCAAGCGCGACGTGGACTACGTGGTGAAGGACGGGCAGGTGATCATCGTGGACGAGTTCACGGGGAGGCTGATGCCCGGCAGACGGTGGTCGGACGGCCTGCATCAGGCGATAGAGGCGAAGGAGGGCGTCAGGATCGAGAGCGAGAACCAGACCCTCGCCACCATAACCTTCCAGAACTACTTCCGCATGTACCATAAACTCGCGGGGATGACCGGTACGGCCGACACGGAGGCGGAGGAGTTTGCAAAGATCTACGACCTCGATGTGGTGGTGATTCCGACGAACATGCCGATGATAAGGAAGGACTACCCCGACGTCATATACAAGACGGAGAAGGCGAAGTTCGAGGCCGTGCTGAGGGAGATAGAGGACTGCCACAGGAGGGGACAGCCCGTGCTGGTGGGCACGATATCGATCGAGAACTCGGAGCGGCTGAGCAAGATGCTCAAGAGGAAGGGGATCCCCCACTCGGTGCTGAATGCGAAGTATCACGAGAAGGAAGCGGAGATAATAGCCCAGGCCGGCCGTCCCGGGGCGGTGACCATCGCGACCAACATGGCCGGAAGGGGTACGGATATCGTGCTCGGAGGGAACCCCGAGGGCCTCGTGAGGGAGCTCCTGAAGGACAGGAAGGACCCGTCGGACGAGGACAGGAGGAGGGCCCTCGAGGACGCCAGGGAGAGATGCAGGAAGGACCGCGAGAGGGTGGTGCAGGCCGGCGGGCTCCACATCCTCGGCACGGAGAGGCACGAGGCGAGGAGGATAGACAACCAGTTGAGGGGACGTTCCGGCCGGCAGGGAGACCCGGGCTCCTCAAGGTTTTACCTCTCCCTCGAGGACGACCTCATGCGGATCTTCGGCTCCGACAGGATATCAGGGTTGATGGGCCGGCTCGGTATGGACGAGGACGTCCCGATCGAGAACAAGATGGTCACCAGGGCGATAGAGAATGCACAGAAACGCGTGGAGACGCACAACTTCGAGATCAGGAAGCACCTCCTCGAGTACGATGACGTGATGAACAAGCAGAGGACCGAGATCTACGCCTTCAGGAGGGAGATACTGGAGTCCGAGTCCCTCAAGGATCGCATAGAGGAGATGGTGAACGAGCTGGTCGACTCCCTGCTCAGCGCCTACTGTCCGGAGGACAGGCACCCCGAGTACTGGGAGATCAAGGAGCTGAACGACTCGCTCTACGGCATCTTCGGGATAAGGTCGGAGAGGATCTCCGGGATACAGGGGATCGAGGCCCTGAGAGAGGCCGTCCTCGAGGAGCTGAAGCAGTACTACGAGAGGAAGGAGCAGGAGATCGGCGAGGAGACGATGAGGTACCTCGAGAAGATCGTGATGCTCCAGGTGGTCGACACCCAGTGGAAGGACCACCTCCTCGCGATGGACCATCTGAAGGAAGGCATAGGCCTGAGGGGATACGGGCAGAAGGACCCCCTGGTCGAGTACAAGAGGGAGGCCTTCGATATGTTCGCGGAGATGACGGAGAGGATAAACACCGAGGTGCTGACGAGGCTCTACAGGATACAGGTGAGGTCCGAGGAGGAGGCTGCGACATTCACCCGTCGCCGTCAGTCCGCCTTTGCATACAACAGGGGTGACGGCGGCACCGGGGTGCAGCAGCCGGTGAAGAAGACGAAGAAGGTGGGCAGGAACCAGCCGTGCCCCTGTGGAAGCGGCAGGAAGTACAAGAAGTGCTGCGGAGCAAATGCCTAAGGTGCTCGTCATAGCCCCTTCCGCCGAAGGGCCGTCGAAGCTGCTCCGGAGATGCGGCTATGACGACCTTACCCTCAAAGGGCAGATCCCGACGGAACGGGACGATGAGGAGAACCCACCGGACCTGATCGTCGTCAGCGACGTCCTCGCAAACAAGAGGGGGCTTCAGAGGCTGGAGAGGCTCTATCCAGCGGTGCCGAGGATCGTCATATCCACGAAGAAGAGCAGGAGGCTCTCCTACATAAACGGCAGCCACCTCTCAGGCCTCCTGGTGAACCCCGAGTGCAAGGACCTCAAGAACCTGGCGAGCAGGCTGGAGTCCGAGAGGAGGCTGATGGTGGAGAACATCTCCATCAGGCGCGAGCTCTCCTTCCTGCGGGGACTGATCGACCTCTACAGCAGGATCAACCACACCATCATATCCACCGAGGAGCTGAGCAAGGCCCTTGCGGAGATAATGAAGGGGGTGAAGGGGCTGATAGGTGCGCAGGGCTGGTCCATACTGCTGAAGGACAAGGAGAAGGAAGAGCTTTACCTCTTCAAGTCCTCGGTCAGGGCGGGGGGCAAGAGCCGGAGGCTCAAGATCGGAGACGGCGTCGCCGGATGGGTTGCAGAGAAGGAGAGACCCGTGATAGTCAACGACGTTGCCAATGACAAGAGGTTCATCTCCGAGACCGGCGGGCGGACCGGTCTGAAGACGCGTTCCATCATGAGCGCACCGATCATGGAGAGGGACGGTCTCCTCGGTGTGATAGAGATCATGAACAAGAAGGATGGAGGGTTCAGCGAGGAGGACCTGATGCTCCTGACGCGGCTCACCGAACCCCTCGCCGTGGTGATCGAGATGATCCAGATGCGCCAGAGGATGGCCGAACTGGCGATCACCGACGACCTCACGAAGCTCTTCAACTCGAGATACCTCCAGAGGACGATCGATATGGAGGTCGAGAGGTGCAACCGTTATGACACCTCCGTCTCCCTCATTTTCATGGATATCGATTACTTCAAGAACATCAACGACAACTACGGTCACCTCGTGGGCAGCAAGGTCCTCGTCGAGGTGGGACAGCTCCTGCTGAAGAAGCTCCGCACCGTCGACATCGTTGCCCGTTACGGCGGTGACGAGTTCGTGATAGTGCTGCCCCAGACGTCGCCGAAGTACGCCACGCAGATAGCCGAGAGGCTGAGGAAGACCATTGCAAGGACGGTCTTCCTCAAGAACGAGGGATACAACATAAGGCTCACGGCGAGCTTCGGTGTGGCCTCCTACCCGGAGAGTGCGCTCAGCAAGGAGGACCTCATCAGGCTTGCCGACGAGGCGATGTACAAGGTGAAGTACTACACAAGAGACGGTGTTTATGCTATAATCTGAGGGGGACGGGAATGGCGCTTTTCAACTACGCGACTAAGGAGATCACCCTTAAGATCGTCTATTACGGCCCGGGGCTGAGCGGCAAGACGACCAACCTCCAGCACCTCCATTCCAGCCTCGATCCTGCAAGACGGGGGAAGCTCCTCTCCCTCTCCACCGAGGCGGACAGGACCCTCTTCTTCGACTTCCTGCCCGTGGAACTGGGCAAGATAAAGGACTTCTCCATCAGGTTTCAACTCTACACCGTTCCCGGACAGGTGAGGTACAACGCCACAAGGAAGCTGGTCCTGAAGGGGGCCGACGCCGTCGTCTTTGTGGCCGACTCACAGAGACAGGTAAGGCAGCAGAACATCGAGAGCCTCCAGAACATGCGGGAGAACCTCCTGGCAAACAACCTCGATCCCGACGACATCCCCATCGCCTTCCAGTACAACAAGAGGGACCTCGACAACATAATGTCCCTGGAGGAGATGAACAAGGACCTGAACGCCCGCCGGGCGCCCTACTTCGAGGCCATAGCGATAAACGGCACCGGTGTTAAGGAGACCTTCGAGGCCGTGACCAAGCTCCTTATCAGGCACATCGCCGGCAGACACAGGGTCGACATCAGGGAGCCGGAGGCCGCCGTCGAGAGGGCCGTGCAGGCCCCTGTGGAGGAACGCCCCCTGCCGGAGACGGCCCCCGTGACGTCCGGGGGCTCGGGGCCGTCCTCTCTCCTTGAGGAGGTCGCCTCCACACTGAGGGAGCTTAAGCACGGCATGGAGAGGCTGAGCAGCTCCCTTGACAGCCGTGAGGCGATAAACGAGAGGCTTCGCCGCTTCGAGTCCACGATAAAGGGGCTTGACAGGGCGGTGTCCGATGCGCAGTCCAGGCAGGAGGAGCTCATCGGTCTGCTCAAGGATATCAAGTCCTCCATCGACAATGCGAAGACGAAGAAGAGGTGGTTCCTCTTCGGTTAGAGCCTCTCGAGGGTGAGCAGCAGGGCCTCGGCCTTCTTCAGTGTCTCGTAGTACTCGCGCTCAGGGTCTGAGTCCGCCACGATCCCTGCACCGGCCTGGACATAGACCCTCTCCCCCTTCACTACGAAGGTCCTGATGATTATATTCAGGTCCATGGAGCCGTTGAACCCGATGTATCCGAGCGAGCCTGTATAGGGGCCTCTGACGACGGGTTCGAGCTCGTCTATTATCTCCATGCACCTCACCTTCGGCACCCCCGTGATGGTCCCTCCCGGGAATACGGCCCTCACGAGGCTGAAGGCGTCTCTTCCGCCGGCGAGGGTGCCTGTTATGTTGGATACGATGTGGATGACGTGGGAGTAGTCCTCGGTGATCATCAGTTCATCGACCTTCACGGTGCCGTAGCTGCAGACCCTGCCGAGGTCGTTCCGCTCCAGATCGATGAGCATTATATGCTCCGCGCGCTCCTTCTCGTTCAGCAGGAGGTCCGCCCGCAACCTCCGGTCCTCGGTCAGCGTCGCCCCCCTCGGCCTCGTACCGGCGATGGGCCTCGTCTCTGCGCTCCCCTCCACGAGCCTGATCAGACGTTCCGGGGAAGAGCTGACGATCTGGTAGCCGCCGAAGTCCACGAAGGCCGAGAAGGGGGCCGGGTTGATCCGTCTCAGGACCCTGTAAATGTCCCAGGGAGGCGCCCCTGTCTCCGCCGAGAGCCTCTGTGAGAGGTTCGCCTGGAATATATCGCCCGCCCGGATGTAGTCCTTCGCCCTGAGCACCATCTCCATGTACTCCCTCTTCGTCATCTCATAGACGATATCCACCCTCCCGGGACCGGATGCGGCCGGGGGCTCGACCGGGGCATCACCGGCCTTCCCGTAACCGTCGACCATCCTCTGGAGGGAGGCCTCGGCCTCGTCGTAGATGACGGAGAGGTCCTTGAACCCCGATCCCGGGTTGCGGAGGGCCGAGATCGCATCCCTTACACCGGGACAGACCACGGCATAGGCCTTCCCCCTTACAGCGTCGAAGGCGAAGAGCCTGTCCACCAGGAAGAAGTGGGCGTCGGGCAGCTCCAGGTCGTCCCTTGCGGTCCTCGGGAGCCTCTCAAAGTAGTGGACGAAGTCGTAGCTGAAGATCCCCACGAACCCGCCCTGGAAGGGCGGCAGGGAGGGGTCCTTCCTCTGACGGTAGAGGTTGAGCAGCTTCCTCAGTCTGCCGAGGGGCCTGCCGTCGACGGAGCCGGTCTTATGATCACCGGTCAGGACCTCGACGACGGAGTCCTTCACCCTGAACTCGAGGCAGGGCTCCAATGCGATGAAGGAATACCTGCCGATCCGTTCCGTCCCCTTGACGCTCTCCAGCAGTGCCGTCCTCGGAGCCCTGAATCGTGCGTACACCGAGGCGGGGTCCTTGTAGGGGAGCTCGGCATAGAGGGGAGGCGGTGCAGGGTGTGATGAGAGGAACCCCTTCTTCTCTGGCAGTATCCTGACGGTCATTGCTCGTGCTTCCTTCCCTCCTCCCGGGCCGCCTGAATCCGGCCTCAGGCCGAGAGGACCTCCAGGGAGATGAGCTCTATCGCCTTCTCAGGGTCCTTCTGGGAGAGCACGGCCCTCCCTACCACGATGTAGTCCGCTCCGTTACGGATGGCCTCCTTAGGCGTCATGGCCCTCATCTGGTCGTCCGGCGGTGACCAGGAGGGCCTGATCCCCGGTGTGACGATGACGAACCCCTTTCCGAAGCTGTTCCTGATCATGGAGACCTCGTGTCCAGAGGCGACCACTCCGTCGAGTCCGGCCCTGTGGGCCAGGGAGGAGAGGTGCTTCACATGGGTCCTGAGGCTGTGTTGAAACCCCATCTCCTTCCTGAACTCCTCCTGAGAGATGCTCGTCAGCACGGTGACGGCCACTATCTTCGGCCTCGGCAGGTTTTCTCTAAGACAGGTCTCCACCACGGCGTCCTTCGCCCTCTTCATCATCTCGAACCCGCCGGAGGCGTGGAGGTTGAACATCGATACCCCGAGCCTTGTGGCGGCCAGGGAGGACTTCACCACTGTGTTGGGTATATCATGGAACTTGAGATCGAGGAAGACCTTCTTGCCCCTCTCCTGTATCCTCCTCACTATATCCGGCCCGCCCGAGAGGAAGAGCTCAAGCCCCACCTTGAAGGTGGTGACCCAGTCACCGAACCTCTCCACTATCTCAAGGGCGTATCCTGGTTCGCCGACGTCGAGGGCGAGTATCAACTTCTCCCTGGCGGGCAACTCTCCACCTTCCTTCTTTCACGATCCGTGGTCTTCATATCTTCGGCAACGTTATCCCTCTCTGGGCCTGGTACTTGCCGGTCTTGTCCCTGTAGGAGACCTCGCAGACCTCGGAGGCACCGAGGAATATCAACTGCGCGATCCCCTCCATCGCATATATCTTCGCCGGGAGGGGCGTGGTGTTCGATATCTCGATGGTGACATGTCCTTCCCACTCAGGCTCCAGGGGGGTGACGTTCACCACTATGCCGCATCTCGCATAGGTCGATTTCCCCAGGCAGATGACGAGCACGTCCCTGGGGATCCTGAAATACTCCACAGAGCTGCCGAGGGCGAATGAGTTTGGAGGTATGATGCATTCCTCACCCCTGTAGTCGATGAAGCTCTGGGGATCGAAGGCCTTCGGGTCCACCACGGTGGTGTTGATGTTGGTGAATATCTTGAACTCGTTGGAGATGCGCATGTCGTAGCCGTATGAGCTGACGCCGAAGGAGACCACCCCCTCGCTCACCTGGTTCTCGTTGAAGGGTTCTATCATCCCCTTCGCCGCCATCTCCCTTATCCATCTGTCGTTTCTGATCATCCGGACCTCCCATCTTTTATGTACAGATTATAACAAAACTCTCCATCTTTTGATCTCATCCGGCATGCCGCGGCGGCCCGTGCCTTGTGACGGGAGGCTGCAGGGTCGTGAGGAGATCCGCCTCCTTGAGATACCTTCATTTTCCCGACGGTTTTGTGAGATAATACCAGCACACCCCGACTGAGGAGATCGTTTCAGTGCATTCATCCATCCATGCCGTGAGCCCTGGAGGGTGGGGATGACGACGAGGCCGAGGATCATGGTCGTTGACGACGAGCGGGATATCCTCGAGCTGGTCTCGTACAACCTGCGGAAGGAAGGCTTCGAGGTCTCCCTCTGCACCAACGGCGAGGATGCCCTGAGGAGAATCAGGAGAGAGGGGTTCGACCTGATCGTCCTCGATCTGATGCTTCCCGGCATCCAGGGGCTCGAGCTCTGCAGGATGCTGAGGGCGTCCGAGGATACATCGGCCGTACCGATCATCATGCTCACGGCTAAAGGCGAGGAGGCGGACAGGGTCGCGGGCCTCGAGGTCGGGGCCGATGACTACGTGACGAAGCCCTTCAGCCCCAGGGAGCTGGTGGCCAGGGTGAAGGCCGTTCTGAGGCGGACCCGGGAGGCTCCGAGGAGGGAGAGGATCATAAGGGTCGGAGAGATCGAGATAAACACAGATACATATCAGGTGACCAGGAAGGGGGAGCCCGTTAAGCTGAGTGCAACGGAGTTCAGACTCCTTCTCTATCTGGTGCAGAGAAGAGGGAGGGTCTTCAGCAGGGAGATGCTTCTGGACGCCCTGTGGAAGGACGAGGCCTTTGTGGAGCCGAGGACCGTCGACGTCCACATCAGGAGGCTGAGGACCCAGATAGAGGACGACCCCTCGCACCCGGTTTACATAAAGACGAGAAGGGGGATCGGCTACTACGTGGACGGGGGGCTATGAGGGGCGCTTTCAGACGCATATTCCTCCTCTCCGCCGCGGTCCTTGTCGTGACGGTACCCTTTGTCGAGCCCTATCTGATCCCCATCGTCGTGGTCATCACCGCCCTGATCGTCTGGCAGACGGCGGCGGTCCGGAGGTCCGTCGAGGAGATAACCGGGTTTTCCAGATCCCTGGCTCAGGGTGACATCTCGGGGAGGCTCGTCCTGGACGGGGCCGCAGAGTTCGACGAGCTCGTCCGGAACCTCAACGCCATGTCCGGCGAGCTGAAAAAGATCATCGAGAGAAAAGAAGAGGAGACGGACCGGCTCAACATGATCCTCAAGAGCATACCCGATGCATTGCTCATCATCAACACCGACGGCGCCGTGGAGCTCTCGAACGACGCTGCAGAGGGGCTCTTCGGTGATTCCCCCAGGGGCAAACACTTCATCGAGGTCGTGAGAGACCCGGTCTTCTTCACCCTTGTCGATGAGGTCAGGAGGAGCCTCACCCCCGGGCTGAGGGAGTTGAGGGTGGACCATCCGGAGGAGAGATGCCTCACGGTGAGGGTCTCGCCCCTCTTTTACAGGAAGGACGAACTCTCCGGTTTCGTGGCCATATTCCACGACATGACACAGCTGAAGAGGCTGGAGCAGATGAGGAAGGACTTCGTGGCGAACGTCTCGCACGAGATAAAGACCCCCGTCACGGCGATAAAGGGGTTTGCGGAGACCCTCTCCGACGGCGCCATCGACGACAGGGACGCGGCCCTCAGGTTCCTCGACGCGATAAGGTCCCACAGCGAGAGGCTGAACAGGCTCGTGGAGGACCTGATGACCCTGTCGAGGATAGAGCTCGGCGCGATAAAGATCGACAGGACCGAGGTGGATGTTGCAGAGATCATCGATTCCGTCATCGAGACCCTGAAGGGCCGCGCCGCCTCGAAGGGGCTTTATCTCAGGAGGTCTCTCAAGGCAGGGCGGGTCAGGATCACGGCCGACAGGGACAGGACGGTGCAGATACTGCTGAACCTCGTGGACAACGCGATAAAGTTCACGGAGAGCGGAGGCGTGGAGATAGGGATGGACCGTGACGATGGCGGGGACTGCATCTTCGTCAGGGATACGG
>WGEZ01000147.1 GCA_015492515.1 Nitrospirota bacterium | reverse complement strand
GACATCGTGGCCGTCATGTACCTCGGCAGGATCGTTGAATATCTCCTCGGCCGTGGCCTCTTCAACGATCCTGCCGAGGTACATGACGGCCACGATGTCGGCGAAATAGTGGACCACGTTCAGGTCATGGCTGATGAAGATGAAGGAGAGCTTCCTCTCCTCCTTCAGTTCCGCCAGGAGGTTGAGTATCTGGGCCTGAATGGAGACGTCGAGGGCTGAGAGTGGTTCGTCCGCCACGATCAGCTCCGGTGCCAGAGCCAGTGCACGGGCAATGCATATCCTCTGTCGCTGACCACCGCTGAACTCGTGGGGATAGCGGTCCATATGCTCGGGCTTGAGGCCCACCGTATCCAGGAGCCCTGCCACGTGGTCCCTCAGCTCTCTCTTCGGCATAACCCCGTGTATCCTGAGCGGTTCGGAGAGGGTGGAGAAGACGTTCATCCTCGGGTTGAGGGATGCGAAGGGGTCCTGGAAGACCACCTGGACCGCCCTCCTGAAGCCCTTCAGCTCCTCACCCTTCAGCTGCTGCACATCCTTCCCCTTGAACAGCACCCTCCCGCCCGTGGGCTCGGTGAGACGTAGAACGAGCCTTGCAAACGTCGATTTTCCGCAGCCGCTCTCACCGACAATGGCAAAGACGCTGTCGCTGTCAACGGAGATGCTCACTCCCTCGAGGGCCTTCAACACCTTAGTCCTGCCGAAAAGGCCGGCCTTCTGCCGGTAGTGCTTCCTGAGACCCTCGGTCCTCAGTATCTCCATCTCAAACCCTGTAGGCCCCCACTCCCGATCTCTCCAGCTCCCCGGCCCTGATACAGCTCACGAAATGGTCCTCCTCGATCATCCTCAACAGGGGCTCCTCAAGATCGCACTCTGCCGTCCTGTACCGGCATCTCGTCGAAAACTTGCACCCCGGAGGAAGCTCGTCCGGGGCCGGGACGGTGCCGGGGATGGGTTTCAAAGGTATCTCCCTTGCAGTCGGTATGGACTCGTAAAGGCCGAGGGTGTAGGGATGGAGGGGGTTCCTGAAGAGTATCTCGACCGGCGCCAGCTCGACGATCCTGCCGGCGTACATGATGGCCACCCTGTCGGCGTTCTCGGATATCACTGCAAGGTCATGGGTGATGAGCAGAACGGCCATCCCCCTGCTCAGCCTCAAGTCGTGCAGAAGGTTGAGTATCTCTGCCTGGATGGTCACGTCAAGGGCCGTCGTCGGCTCATCGGCTATGAGCAGAGAGGGGTTGCAGGCCACCGCCATCGCTATCATCACCCGCTGCCTCATCCCGCCGGAGAGTTGATGGGGATAGTCCTTTATCCTCGCCTCCGGCGAGGGTATCCTGACGAGCTGGAGGAGGTCAACGGCCCTGCCGAGCGCCTCCCGCTTGGAGAGCCCCTCGTGCACCATCAGGACCTCAGAGATCTGGTAGCCGATGGTGAAGACGGGGTTCAGGGAGGTCATCGGCTCCTGGAAGACCATCCCTATCTCCTTTCCCCTGATGGCGCAGAGCCTCGACTCCTCGAGTGCAAGGAGGTCCAGCACCTCATCAGTCCTGGAGATGGTGAAGAATATGTTGCCCGTCGCATAGGCGCCGGCCGGAAGGAGCCCCATGATCGACAGGGCCGTGATGCTCTTGCCGCAACCGCTCTCACCCACGAGGCCGAAGACCTCTCCCTGCCTGATCTCCAGATCAAGGTTAGAGACGGTGAGGAGGGATCGGTCCTTTCTCCGGAAGAATACACTCAGGCCCTTGAGTCCTAAAAGAGGCGGATCCGCACCACCGGAGCCCCACCATCTGCCTTCAGGCGCCATACCTCTATTTTCTTTCCTCGCTCTTTATAAGCTGTAGGTAGTTCCTCGCCTCTTTAAGGTTCGGGTTTCTCTCGAGGGCCTTCTCCCATTCTTCGATGGCCAGACCGGTGAGCCCCTTCATGTAGTAGGTTATGCCGAGTTGCACCCATGCCTGACCGTAATTGGGGTTTATCTCCTTTGCGGAGTTGAAATGCACTATGGCCTCTTCGTGCAGCCCCTTGTTCCGCAGGGTTATACCGAGCTTGGTATGGACGTCGGGGAGGTTCGGTGTGAGCCTGAGCGCCTTTCTGTACTCGTCGATCGCCTCGTCATACATGCCGAAGTCGAGGTATATGTTCCCGATCCTGTAGTGTTCATCAGCGAGCTTACCGGCGACGAAGGGGTCGAGGGCGCCGGGGGATGGACGGGCCACCTGTGCCGCGAGGGAGAAGACCTCCCGTGACTTCTCGAACTCGCCGAGTTCGTTATAGGTGATGGCGAGGTTCAGTGAGGCCTCGGTGTACCGGGGATTGAGCCTGAGGGCCCTCTCGAAATAATCGGCCGCCTCCCTGTACTCACCCTTCATGTGGGAGATCACACCGAGCTTGTTCAGGACGTCGGCATACCTGGGGTTCGTCTTCAGGATCTCCTTCAGCAGCGGTTCCGCCTCGGAGTACCTCCCTTCTTCAAACAGCCTCTTACCTTCGCTGTACAGTTCTTCAAGGTGTTCGTCCATTGATAACCTCACAGGGATGATGATCTGAAAACGAGCAACACATTATGCCTGGGGCTGAGACCAAGAACCGCCGGATAAAGGTATCCCCTGCCGAGCAGGTGTCAAATAGAAGTATATGGGGTCGACGGATCCTTTGTCAAGGACCGAATTGCCTCATAAAAAATCTAAAGGAAGTGGTATCGTTGCCTCAAAAAAGAAATCTAAACGAAAATATGGTAAAAAAAGAGGGCTGATATGCCCCCAAAAGTGAGACAGGAGTGGGGCTGTCCAT
>WGEZ01000146.1 GCA_015492515.1 Nitrospirota bacterium | reverse complement strand
GTAGTAAAAAACTGCTGATCTGCTGTTGTTATGTTGCTCCATTACTATTCACCTTAATGTTGCATAAAATCCCCACTTAACCCTCTTTACTGATGGGGGAATTATCAAATGTAGCCGCAAACTTTAGTTTGCGTCGGCTTTGCCCCGGACCTGTCCTGAGCGGAACGGTGGGATTCTTCTGCCGAAAAGCCGGCATCAGAATGACAGAAGGCAAGAACAGTAATAAAAAGACTCTTCCCTGCATTGCTGTGCCGGAAGGCATGACAATGGCGCGGTGAAGCGCATGGTTTGACAAAGCAGTGATGCAAAAAGGGAGAAGACGGGCAGAAGACCTTTTTAAAGGCAGGGGTGCTGGTTGACCTTTAAGACTTAATTCTGTCTGTGTGCGCAGTACAGATACCATAAACAAAACCCCCGCAAAATGATTGCAGATTTTGGATTTTAGATTTTGGATTTTAGATTTTTGATTGCAGATTATGGATTGGAGATTGAAGATCCAAGATCCAAAATCCGAAATCTGTGAAAAAGGAGACTTCGTCTCTGGGTGTGCTGAATAATTACCAAAAGTATACACAAATGCATCTGCTTTGTCAAGCAAAAACACATTAAAAAACGCACTGTTTCACCAATTCTACAGCTTTTCCTGTTTCGAGTGAATAAAAGGGATAGCTTCATGGTGAAGCAGTTTCGTCAGTTGACAGAGAACATAATGTCATATATGATACCCCAAATCCAGCGATAAGAGAGTTAAACGAAGGCAGTAGGGGCAGCACGATCGGGTCTGAGGGGTTTTGAATTTTGCGTAAGATTCACCCGAGGGGTGAATAGCAAAATTCACCTCGGAGGCGGGCCGGAGGTCCTGCCGAGAATGACCGAAGACCCCGTCGTGCTGCCTCACAACAGCGATTATCGCTGAATCCGGGTAGATGCTTCTTTGATAGCTATTTCAGAAAGATTAAAGGCATCCAGGATCCTTACCACTGACAGAAGACATTTCTCTGTTATAAAGCCATCTCATTGTAAGACCTTCACAATGCTGCCTTAAGCAGGGTCATAAACAAAGTTCAGTCATTCACTGTCAAGACCAGTAGTGTCCGGTAAAAAATAAGAAGAGGCTTGAAACCTCCTAAAGAGGTGATACGAAATATCACCTCAAGCCCAATTCTAATTCGTGGTCAGGTCTCTACAGCCTGTTGAGACCTGACCCATAGATCTTTTTGGGGGGAGGCTAAAAAACAGTAGAAAGTCAAGGATGATTTCCTTGTTCAAAGTTTGTTTGTTATGTTATATTCAGGTATGCCATTCAGCACCAATGTGATAAGGCTTCTTGAGGATATAGAGCCCTCTCTGAGGAAGGTATTGATAGCCATACTTGAGGAGATAGAGAGGCAGAGGGAGGAGACTGTTACAAGGAAGGAGTTTCTTGAATTTGCAAGACATACAGATGAGAACTTCCAGAAGGTATGGAAGTCCATACATGAACTTGCTGAGGCTCAGAAGAGGACAGAGAGGAGGGTTGATGAACTTGCTGAGGCTCAGAAGAGGACAGAGGCGAGGGTCGAGGAGCTCGCTGAGGCTCAGAAAAAGACCGAACAGAGGGTTGATTCCTTAGCACAGAAAGTCGAGGAGCTCGCTGAGGCTCAGAAAAAGACCGAAGAAGAAATAAGACGGCTTGCGAGGGGACTTAAAAATACAAGGGAGATGGTGGCGGGACTTTCTGATAGTGTGGGATATACACTTGAAGACAGAATATTTCCTTACATCAGGGAGTTTGTCTTGAAGGAATATGGGGTGAAGGCGAAAATCCTTGATAGAAGGAACATAATATATCCTGATGGTGGGTTTGATGAGGCAAACATATATGTAGAAGGAAGGCGTAACGGAGAGAAGGTATATGTGATAGGTGAATGTAAGGCAAGGCCCGGAAAGAAGGACATAAAGAAGTTCAATGAAGCCATCAAGAGGATAAAGGCACACCTTGGAGGCAAAGTGGAGGCGTTCTTTGTTGGTTATTACTATTCACCTGAGATAGAGAAATACCTGCGGGATAAGCATCCTGAGATCATGGCAATGAAGAGTTTTGAGTTTGAGTTGAAATATGGCAAAAAGGCATGAGACCTTCTGATTGTCTCCCGGTCCTGTCCCGTCTTTAACTTCGCATACACATCTGGATAAAAACAACCCAGGCATGAACCGCGGGCATATAATCCTATAGCGGTCGATGGAGTCTGACATGAAGAGACGAGGGCGGACCGTACCAGGACTATATCAGCCCTACGAGCAAATGTCAAATGTTGAGACCTGACCCCGAGATCCCGTTTTGCGTTCATCTCGTCCCTAAGCAGGTCGGGTGCATCTGAAACCGGAAGGACCGATGGGTTCTCCCGTTAAAAAGGGCTCATAGGAAAGAGTGAAGCAGTATGGCCGTCACTTCTCAGTCCCCCGGGCTCGGCGCTCTCGACCCTGGCAAGGGGCGGCCGGAGCTCTATGCCTTCACCACCCTGCCCTTGTCCCTGACAGACCTTGTAGCGTTCCTGGTGTCCACCACCAGTGAGGAGTGCCTGACGATGAACTCATAGTCATAGCAGGAGTGATCCGTGGCGATCACCACGCAGTCATACCGGCTGAGGTTCTCCTCGGTGAGGGGTACGGATCTCATCTTCAGGTCGTACATCCGCATCCTCCGGGTGCGCGGCACATAGGGGTCGTTGTAATCCACGTGGGCGCCCCTCTCCTTCAGGAGCTCTATCAGCTTCAGCGACGGCGATTCCCTGATATCGTCCACGTCCCTCTTGTAGGCGAGCCCCAGGATGAGCACCCTGGAGGAGAGGATGCTTTTGCCCGACTGGTTCAGGGCCTGGACGATCTTCTCGATCACATAGTAGGGCATCGCCGTATTGATCTCTCCGGCCAGTTCGATGAACCTCGTGTTGAGGTCGTACTCCCTGGCCTTCCAGGTGAGGTAGAAGGGGTCAATGGGTATGCAGTGGCCACCGAGGCCGGGCCCGGGGTAGAAGGCCTGGAAGCCGAAGGGCTTTGTCTTTGATGCCTCGATCACCTCCCAGATGTCTATGCCCATCCTGTCGAAGAGGACCTTCAGCTCGTTCACCAGGGCGATGTTCACCGCCCTGTAGATGTTCTCGAGCAGTTTCGAGGCCTCTGCAACCTTTGTCGAAGAGACGCACACGGTGCTTTTGACGATCGCGCTGTAGAGCGTATCGGCGGCCCTGAGGCATCTCTCCGTGTACCCTCCGACCACCTTCGGGATCGTGGAGGTCGAGAAGTCCTTGTTGTTCGGGTCCTCCCTCTCGGGCGAGTAGGCGAGGTGGAAGTCCTTCCCTGCCTTCATCCCCGTCCCTGTCTCAAGGATGACCCTCATCTCCTCATCGGTGGTGCCCGGGTATGTGGTGGACTCGAGCACGATCAGCTGTCCCTTCCTCAGGTGTTCTGCGATGACCTCCGTCGTCCTCCGGACATAGGAGAGGTCAGGTTCCCTGTGTCTGTTCAGGGGTGTGGGGACGCAGACGAGTATGCAGTCGCACTTCCTGAGGAGGGAGAAGTCCGTCGTCGCCTTGAAGTTGCTGCCCTTCTTCAAGGCCTTTATACTCTCCGAGGGGATATGCCTTATGTAGGACCTCCCTCTGTTCAGGGCCTGTACCTTGGCCTCGTCGGTATCGAAACCGGTCACCGGAAAGCCGGCCCTGCCGAACCCGATGACGAGCGGCAGGCCGACGTAGCCGAGGCCGATCACCCCTACCGAGGCCTTGCGGTTCCTGATCCTGTCGAGCAGTTTCATCACGCCCCCATCCGACCGGTTTCGCTAAATTGTATTACATTCCTGCCGAACTTGACAACAACCCCTGTATTATCGGAAAATTTAGTGAAGGGGCATCATAAAGTCAATTGACTCCAGATCACACAGGGACCGGTCCATCGAACGGTTCCCCGGCCTCCGGCTGACCGGTCCCGTCTCCTGGGGCGTAGACAAACGGCAAGTCAGGAGACTTTGGATCTCCCATTTGGTGGTTCGAATCCACCCGCCCCAGCCATATTAAGATGAGACCATCGGCAGGATTTAAGTGATAAGGGATGAGTTATTCAAGGCCCTGGCGACGCTTGGACCTGTTGGTTATTCACCTCTGGCGCCAGGGACCGCGGGAAGCGCCGTCTCCTGCCTCCTCTATCTCCTGTTGAGACCCGGGGGTCCGACCCTTCTGCTGATCATATCCCTGATGTTCGGAGCCGGGGTGCTGGTATCGGGGAGGGTCGAGCGTCTGCTGCGGGAGAAGGACAGCTCCTGCATCGTGGTGGATGAATTCGTCGGATACCTCGTGGCCGTCTTCCTGATCCCCTTCAGCGTCACCAACGCGGTCCTGGCGTTCCTTCTCTTCAGGTTCTTTGATATAATAAAGCCTGTGCCCATCCGGTCGGTGGAGAGGCGCTTCCCCGGCGGCGTGGGCGTGATGGCCGATGACCTCCTCGCCGGGGTCTATGCCAACCTGGCATTGAGGCTGATCCTGGCGGTAGCCAGGGGTTGAGGATCGAGGCAACCCCGCCATTTTTGACGTGGACAGGGAAACCTTGGAAGTCGTCACCAGGCTAAGGGAGCTCTTCAGGGGCAGGAACCTGAGGCTTTCCGTTGCCGAGTCATGCACGGGTGGGCTCGTCAGCCATTACCTGACCCTGCTGCCCGGAGCGAGCACCTTCTTCGAGGCAGGGGTGGTGGCCTACTCGGCAAGGTCGAAAGAGGGGATCCTCGGTGTCTCTTCCGTGACCATATCGGACAGCGGTGTGGTGAGTGAGGCCACGGCGAGGGAGATGGCCGAGAGGGTGAGGTCCCTCGCCGGTACCGACTATGCCCTCTCGACGACGGGCAACCTCGGTCCCGATGTGCTGGAAGGGAAGGAGAGGGGGCTGGTCTATATCGCCGTCAGCAGCGAGGGCGGGACGTTGTCTCGGCAGATGAGGCTCACCGGCGACAGGCTGGAGAACAAGGAGTCGGCCGCACTCGGTGCACTGAGGCTCCTCCTGGAGGTGGTGGAAGGGGCGGAGGCCTGACGGGATGAGGTGTTTCATAGCGATCGATGCCGGAGGCGTCAGGAAAGCGGTGGAGGCCCTCATCAGGGACCTCAGGAAGACGGATGCCGACGTCAGGTGGGTCCCGACGGGGGGGATGCACCTCACCCTCAAGTTCCTGGGAGAGACGGAGGAGGCCCTCATACCGAAGATCGAGTCCTCCCTGAGGGCCGTTGCATCACGTCACAGCAGGTTCGTCCTCACCGTGGCGGGCACCGGTGCCTTCCCCGGCTATTCGAGGCCCAGGGTCCTGTGGGTCGGGATCGAGGGCTCGGAGGAGCTGAAACGGCTGTACGAGGATATAGAGCTGGAGATGGAACGTCTCGGTTACAGTCGTGAGAAGAGGGCCTTCAGACCCCACCTCACGATAGGGAGGGTGAGGTCGGGGGATGGTCTCGGTCCCGTGGTCGAGAAGCTGAAGGGATATAAAGGGATGGAGTTTGGTAAAATAGACGTGGGAGAGGTTGTCCTGATGAGGAGCATATTGAAACCGACAGGGGCTGAATATGAGGAGATCTTTTCAGCCCGATTGAGAAAGGAGGATTGATGGATAAAGAGAAGGCCAGGGCCCTTGAGATGGCCATATCCCAGATCGAGAGGTCCTTCGGGAAAGGCACGGTCATGAGGCTGGGTGAGAAGGGGGTGGTGGAGGGCGTCCAGGCCATCCCTACCGGTTCGCTCGGCCTGGACATCGCAACGGGTGTGGGCGGATTCCCCCGCGGCAGGGTGATAGAGATCTACGGACCGGAGTCATCGGGAAAGACGACCCTCGCCCTCAGCGCCATTGCCCAGGCACAGAAGGGAGGCGGGGTGGCTGCCTTCATCGATGCCGAGCATGCCCTTGACGTGGGCTACGCCCAGAAGCTGGGCGTGAAGATCGAGGACCTGCTCGTCTCTCAGCCTGACACCGGTGAGCAGGCCCTCGAGGTGACCGAGGCGCTCGTGCGGAGCGGTGCCGTGGACATCACGGTGATAGACTCCGTCGCCGCCCTCGTTCCGAAGGCCGAGATAGAGGGTGACATGGGGGACAGCCTGCCGGGCCTGCAGGCGAGGCTGATGAGCCAGGCCCTCAGGAAGCTGACCGCTGCTATATCCAAGTCACTGACCACGGTGGTCTTCATCAACCAGATAAGGATGAAGATCGGCGTGATGTTCGGCAACCCCGAGACGACCACGGGTGGAACGGCGCTGAAGTTCTACTCCTCGATGCGGCTTGATATCAGGAGGATCGACAGCATAAAGGACGGCCAGGACATGATCGGTGCGAGGGTGAGGGTGAAGATAGTGAAGAACAAGGTGGCCCCACCCTTCAAGCAGGCCGAGTTCGACTTCTACTTCAACGAGGGTATCTCCAGGGAGGGGGAGCTCGTCGACCTCGGTGTGCAGGGCGGCATAATCGAGAAGTCAGGGGCCTGGTACAGCTATGGTGACAGGAGGATCGGTCAGGGAAGGGAGAACGCAAAGGAGTACCTCCGGAAGAACCCCGAGACCGCCCTCGAGATCGAGAACAGGATTCGTGAATCCTTCAGTGTTTAAGGAGGGATGATGGATATCAATGAACTCCTCAGGGATGCTTACTCAAGGCAGGCCTCGGACCTGCATATAAAGGTCGGTTCTCCGCCTGTGTTGAGGATCCACGGCGAGCTCGTGCCCCTTCACGATATGCAGCGGGTGACGCATGAGCTGGCCATCAAGATAGCCTCCAGGGTGATGAGTCCCGGTCAGAGGGAGCTGTTCAAGAGGAAGAACGACCTTGATTTCGCATACTCCGTGCCGGGGCTCGGAAGGTTCAGATGCAACGCCTTCATCCAGCGCGGCACCATAGGTCTCAGCTTCAGGGTGATACCCATGAAGATACCCTCCATAGATGAGCTCAACCTGCCCACCATCCTGAAGAAGATCGCCCTCGAGCCGAGGGGGCTGGTGCTCGTAACCGGTACGACGGGGAGCGGGAAGTCCACGACCCTCGCGGCGATGATCGACCACATAAACAACAACCGCACCTACAACATCATCACCATAGAGGACCCCATCGAGTACCTCCACAGGGACAAGAAGAGCATCATCAACCAGCGGGAGGTCGGTACGGACACCGAGTCCTTCGGAAAGGCCCTGAGGGCCGCACTCCGCCAGGACCCGGACGTCATACTCGTCGGTGAGATGAGGGACTTCGAGACGATACAGACGGCCATAGTGGCGGCAGAGACGGGGCACCTCGTCCTGAGCACCCTCCACACGACCGATGCAGCGGAGACGGTGAACAGGATAATCGCCGTCTTCCCGCCCTATCAGCACAAGCAGATCAGGGTCCAGCTCGCCTCGGTCATAAAGGGGATCATCTCCATGAGGCTCATCCCGAGGGCCGACGGCAACGGCCGTGTCCCTGCCGTGGAGGTCCTTGTCTCGACGGAGTCGATAAAGGACTGCATCCTCGACCCTGACAAGACGAAGCTGCTCCCCGACTTCATAGCGAAGGGCAAGCTCCATTACGGGATGCAGACCTTCGACCAGTCCATCTTCGACCTCTACACCTCGGGGCTCATCACCTACGAGGAGGCCCTTGTACGGGCGAGCAACCCCGACGACTTCGCACTCAAGGTGAAGGGGATACAGTCCACAGGTGACCTCAGCTATGAAGAGATCGAGCAGAAGAAGGCCGAGGAGATCCCGATCGAGCGATTCCATAAATAGCGCCAGGGGTTACGCCCTCCGGCTGCTGGCCGTCAGGGGGAGGAGCGAAAGGGAGTTGAGGGACCGGCTCCGGAGGAAGGGCTTTGCCGAGGGGACCGTTGAGGAGACGGTCTCATCGCTGAAGGACGCGGGTCTCGTGGATGACCTGGCATTGAGGGACGATCTGATATCCTATGCACTCAACGTGAGGTCCCTCGGCGTCATGGGCACGAGGATGCTGCTCCTGAAGCGGGGTATCCCGGAAGAGGTGGTGGATTCGGCGGACCTCGAAGGGCTGGACGAGACCGAGGGGGCCGAGAGGCTCGTACGGAAGAGGGTCCCCCTTCTCAAGGGGCTGCCGGAGGCGAAGGCAAGGAGGAGGCTCTGGGGGATGCTCAGGCGGAGGGGTTACTCCTGTGAGACCATCGCCAGGGTGATGAGGGGTCTCCTGCCGGAAGATCGATGACGTGGATCATGACGGCCGTCATCCATAAATATAATCACCAGGATTCAGCGATGACCGGGGTTGTGGGGCAGCACGACAGGGTCTTCAGTCATTGCCGTCCCGACATCCGTCGGGCGAATCTTCAGACCCGATCGTACCGCCGTCTTCATCGGCATCCCTTATCGCCGGATCCGGGAATCACTTGAGGAGGTCAACGTGATGAGGAGATGGTTGCTGCCTTTGATGGTCTTTGTCCTGCTTTCAGGTTGTGCCAAGGAGATGAGATACTCCCATGAGGAGATAAAGGACTATCCGCCCGAGATCCAGGAACATATCAAGGCCGGTGAGGTGGTCACGGGCATGACCCTCCAGCAGGTCCGCTATGCCTGGGGTGCTCCGACGGTGGTGAAGGTCCTCGAGCCCACACCTGAGGGGAGGGAGCGGGTCCAGTGGGAGTACCACAGGTGGGGAGGGTCCTTCAAGACCATCCTGAGGTTCACCGACGGCAGGCTCACCGAGATAGTGAGCACCGAGCCGGGGATCGCAAAGTGAGCTCCGGTATCGTGAAAGGGGGAAGAGACGGGGTGGAGCCGTTGAGCGACGCCGTGGGGATAGGGCCGCCGACGGGTCCTGATCCCCGGTCGGGGAGACCGATATCTCAACGATGACGAGCAGAGAGATACGGAAGGAGTTCCTCCGCTTCTTCAGAGAGAAAGGTCACGAGATCGTAAAGAGCTCACCCCTCATCCCCCGTGACGATCCGAGCCTCCTCTTCACGAACGCGGGGATGGTGCAGTTCAAGGGGGTCTTTCTGGGGCAGGAGGAGAGGCCCTATAAGAGGGCGGCCTCGTGCCAGAAGTGCATGCGTGCAGGAGGGAAGCAGAGCGATCTCGAGAACGTCGGCCATACCGCCAGGCACCACACCTTCTTCGAGATGCTCGGCAACTTCTCCTTCGGCGATTACTTCAAGAGAGAGGCGATCGGTTTCGCCTGGGAGCTCCTCACCGGCTGGTACGGTCTCCCGAAGGAGAGGCTCTGGGTCTCGGTCTTCGAAGAGGATGACGAGGCGGAGAGGCTCTGGAGGGAGGTGACCGACATAGAGCCTTCGAGGATCGTCCGCCTCGGTGCAAAGGACAACTTCTGGCAGATGGGTGACACTGGCCCCTGCGGCCCCTGCTCGGAGATAATAATCGACCAGGGCGAGGCTGCTGGTTGCGGCAGGGAGGACTGCAGGGTCGGTTGCGACTGCGACCGGTACCTCGAGCTCTGGAATCTGGTCTTCATGCAATACAACCGGGAGGAAGACGGCACGCTCCATCCCCTGCCTGATCCGAGCATAGATACAGGCATGGGGCTTGAGCGTATAACAGCGGTCCTCCAGGGGAGGCTGAACAACTTCGATACCGACCTCTTCGAGCCGATCATCAGGGCCGTCTCGGCGATCTCAGGTGTCAGCTACGGCTCCTCTGCCGAGAGGGACGTATCGATCAGGGTCATCGCCGATCACGTGAGGGCGGCGACGTTCCTCATGTCCGAGGGCCTCGTCCCTTCCAACGAGGGGAGGGGCTACGTCCTGAGGAGGATAATCAGGAGGGCCTCCAGACATGCAAGGCTCCTCGGCCTGCACGAGCCCTCGCTCTTCAGGCTGATCGGCGCGGTCGTGGACGTGATGGGTGAGGTCTATCCGGAGATCACGGACGAACTCGAGAGGACGGAGATGCTCCTGAGGATGGAGGAGGAGAGGTTTACCAGGACGATCGAGATGGGCATGGGCCTGCTTGATGAGTTGATCGCCGGGGTGAAGAAGGAGGGCGGCAGGGTGATCCCCGGCGAGGAGGTCTTCAGGCTTTACGACACCTACGGCTTCCCCCTCGACCTCGCGAAGGACATCGCCATGGATGAGGGGATGGCTGTCGACGAGGAGGGCTTCCGGAGGCAGATGGAGCTGCAGCGGAAGAGGGCGAGGGCGGAGATCAAACCGCCGGAGTTGAGGCTGGATCCGTCCATCACCTCGCTGGAGACCGAGTTTGTCGGATACGACAGCCTGAAGGCGGCTGCTGTGGTGAAGGGGGTCCTCAGGGAGGGCAGACCGGTGGATGGGCTTGCCGAGGGTGAGGAGGGAGAGTTGATCCTTGACAGGACCCCCTTTTACGGAGAGTCGGGCGGTCAGGTGGGTGATACCGGTGTGATACAGAGCGATGACGCCCGTGCCGTGGTCCTCGACACGAAGAGGCCGCTGCCGAGCCTCTTCCTCCATCACGTGAAGGTGAGGAGGGGCAGGATAGAGAAGGGAGCGGAGGTCCTCTGCGAGGTCGATGCTGAGAGGAGGAGGGCCGTGATGCGCAACCATACTGCCACCCACCTCCTGCACAGGGCCTTGAGGGTGGTCCTCGGTGAGCACGTCAAGCAGTCAGGATCACTGGTGGGTCCGGAGAGGCTCAGGTTCGACTTCACCCACTTCTACGCCCTCTCGGAAGGGGAGCGGAGGAGGATAGAGGCCCTGGTGAACGAGAAGATACTGGAGGACCTCCCCGTCAGGACGGATACGATGTCCCTTGAGGAGGCGATGCAGACCGGAGCTGTCGCCCTCTTCGACGAGAAGTACGGCGAGACCGTAAGGGTGGTCACGGTGGGAGAGTTCAGCAGGGAGCTCTGCGGCGGTACGCACTGCAGGGCCACGGGTGAGATTGGGCTGTTCGTCATACTCTCCGAAGGGAGCGTCGCCTCGGGCATCAGGAGGATCGAGGCGCTCACGGGAAAGGAGGCCTTCGATTACCTCAGGAACGAGACCGCCGAGCTGGACGCCGTAAGGGGACTGTTGAAGACGGAGAGGCCGGTGGAGAGGATAAAGCGGCTCCTTACGGAGGTGAAGTCCCTGGAAAGGGAGGTCCAGAGGCTGAAGACAGGCTCTGCCGCGGACGTGATATCCGAGGCTTTGAGGGAGGCGAGGGAACTTGACGGGATCAAGGTGATCAAGGCGCGACAGGACGGCCTCAACCCGAAGGAGCTACGCCTCCTGGCTGACAACATAAGGGACCGCCTCGGTTCAGGGATCATAGTCGCTTCATCGGTGAACGACGGACAGGCCTTGATCGTCTGCATGGTCACCAAGGACCTGAAGGAGAGGTACAACGCCGGTGAGATCGTGAAGAGGCTCACCGCCCTCGCCGGTGGAAGGGGCGGAGGCAGGGCCGACATGGCGCAGGGAGGCACCAGGGAGGTGGAGAAGCTTGATTCCGTCATAGATAAGGTGTACGATATAATTAAGGATCTTGGTGATGGATGACGGCGCCGGGTTTGAGGCGGCGGGGATGCCGCAGGCCGAGCCGACACCTGCACAGACGCCTGAAAAAAACCAACCCAAAAGAGGAGGAGGCCTTATGACCATCTTTGAGATTGTACGGAACGCCTTGCTTGCCGGCTTCGGGGTCCAGGAGAGGGTGAAGGAGCTCGTGGAAGAGCTCGTGAAGAAGGGGGAGCTGAGCGAATCACAGGGTGCGAAGCTCGTCAGGGAGTGGTCCGAGAAGGCGGAGAAGAGCTCCGATGAACTCTCCAGGAGCATCTCCGACATCCTGACGAAGAGCCTTGAGAAGATGAACCTCCCCACCAGGGAGGATATAGAGGCCATCAACAAGAAGATCAAGGCGCTCTCTGCACGGGTGAAGAAGCTCGAAGCCATGGTGGAAAAGGCCGAGGACAAAGGTGTTTGATGCTCCTTGAGCTCCTCAGGCTGAAAAGGACCTACAGGCATCTCAACAGGGTCCGCCAGATCGTCAACGTATTTCTGAAGCACGGCTTCGGGCAGTTCATACAACAGCTGAACCTCCAGAAGTTCCTCCCTTTCAGGAAGAGACTGAAGCTCCTGGGCGCTCCTCCCGAGGCGGGCTATACCCTGCCCGAGAGGCTGAGGCATGCCTTCGAGGAGCTCGGCCCTTCCTTCATAAAGCTGGCCCAGGTGCTTGCATCGAGGCCTGACCTCATAACTCAGCCCTATGCGGATGAGTTCAAGAAGCTGCAGGACGAAGTGCCCCCCTTTCCGTTCCAGGAGGTGGTCAGGACCATAAGGGAGGACCTCGGCGCCTCTCCGGAGGATATATTCGACAGCATAGAGAGGACCCCTGTGGCTGCAGCCTCCATTGCACAGGTCCACTATGCGACCCTGAAGGACGGCAGTCCCGTGGTGATCAAGGTCCAGAGACCGAACATCACGGAGATTATAGAGACGGACATAACCATACTGAAGGCCCTTGTCTCGAGGATGGTCAAGTACCTGCCCGAGACGGAGTTCTTCAACCCCACGGGGATCGTGGAGGAGTTCTCAAGGACGATCAGGAAGGAGCTCGACTTCAAGGAGGAGGCGAAGAACGCCTCCAGGTTCCGGAGGAACTTCGAGAAACACCCCCATATATTCATACCGAGGATCTACCCCGATCTGATCTCGGAGAGGCTCCTCGTGATGGAGAGGATCGAAGGGGTGAGGATCGACGACACGGAGGGGATAGCGCGGCTCGGGCTCGACAGGGCCGAGCTTGCAAGGACGGGGGTGTCCGCCTATTTCAAGATGTTCCTCGAGGACGGTTTCTTTCATGCCGATCCCCACCCGGGCAACATATTCGTTATGCCCGACGGCCGTATCGGCCTTGTGGATTTCGGCATCGTCGGCTGGCTCACCCCCGACATCATGCAGAGCATCGCCACCGCATTGGTTGCACTCGTCAGGAAGGACTTCGACATGTTGATCGAGCAGTACGTGGCGCTCGGCCTCTTCACCGAGGATGTGGACATAGAGGAGTTCAAGAGGGACTTCAAGGCGGATCTCGTGGACTTCCTCATCCCCCTCTATGACCTCACGATATCGGAGATAAACATCGCCCATTACCTCGATGCCCTCGTCCACCTCTCCATAAAACACAGGATGAAGATACCCTCGGACCTCCTGCTCCTCAACAAGTGTATGCTCATCCTCGACAGTATCGGCCGGGAGCTCGATCCCAACTTCAATTTCATAAGTGTGGCCGAGCCCTACGCATCGAGGCTCATGAGGAGCAGGTACAACCCCAGGAGGCTGTACGAGCGGATGCAGAGGGAGGTGAGCAGTCTCACCACCCTCGCCTCGACCGCGCCGAGACAGCTCCAGGTCCTGATGCGCAAGGCCCTCAGGGACGAACTCCACCTGAAGATGACGCCCATAGGGCTTGACCGCCTCATAAGGGATATCGACCGATCCACCAACCGGCTGGCCTTCAGTATCGTCATCGCGGCGATCATCCTCAGTTCCGCCGTACTGATACTCTCGGAGAAGGGCGGGAAGGTCTTCGACATCCCGCTGCTGGGGTTCGTGGGGTTCGTTGTGGCCTTCCTGCTCGGGCTCTGGCTCCTCATATCCATCATCCGTTCCGGAAGGCTCTGAGCTTCAGGGATCGTGTGGTTTGATATAATGGTGCCGAAAGGATTATACTAATGGCGATGCGTCTGCTCATGCACATCTGCTGTGCCAACTGCGCCCTCTATCCCCTCATGAACGTCAGGGAGAGGGGCATCAAGGTGGAGGGCCTCTGGTACAATCCCAACATACACCCCTACACCGAATACAGGAGGAGGCTCGACGCCCTGAGGGGGCTTCAGGAGCTCTGGGGGCTCGATATCCACTACGCCGACCGCTACGGTCTCGGTGATTTCGTCGGAGGGGTCATCGGGGCCGGGGCAGGCCGTTGCTCCTACTGCTACAGAAGCCGCCTCGAGTACACCGCCCGGAGGGCCAGAGAGCTCGGCATGGACGGATTCACCACCAGCCTTCTCGCCAGCCCCTATCAGGGCTTCGACGCCATAGTCGACATAGGCCGGGGGCTCCAGGAGAGATACGGGGTCGAGTTCTTCCTCGATGACTTCCGGCGGGGCTGGCGTGACGGGGTGAGGTTGTCGAAGTCCCTCGGCCTTTACAGGCAGCGGTACTGCGGCTGCCTCTATTCTCAGGCCGAACGGTACGGCGGGGGCGGCGGGTCGAGGACCCGGGGCAGGGGTGCCTGAGCCCTCGTTGCCGCGCCAGGAGCCGTGAGGACGGTACAGTGGAACAGATAGGCAGGTTCCTGATACTGACGGGGATCATCATCGTCGTGCTCGGGCTGGTCATCATGCTCGCCGGCAAGCTCCCCTTCATCGGGAGGCTGCCGGGAGACATAGTGATCCAGAGGAAGAACTTCACCTTCTACTTCCCCCTGGCCACGAGCCTCCTCATCAGCGCCGTCCTGACGCTGATCCTCTGGATACTGAGCAGGAAATGACGATGGCGAAGAGAATCATACTGCTGCTGATCCTCCTCCTCGGCCTTCTACGCACAGCGGATGCCAACGACATCAGGGTCCTCATCCTTGACGAGAGGTTCCCCCTCCTGCCCGACGACGGGGAGTCGATCAAGAGGATAGGGAGCATCACCGGAGAGCTGCTCGTCAGCGGTGTCCGCTACAGGGGGGAGATCGAGGTCTGGAAGGGCAAGAGGGGTCTGTACATCATAAACGAGCTCCCCCTTGAGGAGTATGTCAAGAGCGTGGTCCTTGCGGAGGTTGCAGAGGGCTGGGAGATGGAGGCGTTGAAGGCCCAGGCCGTGATCGTGAGGACCTATGCCGTGGAGCATATGCAGAGGGGCGGAGGCAGGCTCTACGACCTCACCTCCTCGACGCTGCACCAGCTTTACCGGGGCGACAACTTCGACGCCAGGGTGGCCTATGCGGTGATGCAGACGGAGGGCGAGATCCTCACCTACGACGGCAGACCGATAAAGGCCTTCTACCACTCCACCAGCGGAGGGAGGACCGAGCTGCCCGAGGAGGTCTTCGGCAGGTCCTACCCCTATCTCAAGTCGGTGACCTCGGACTGCTCCCTCTCGCCCTACTCGGTCTGGCAGAGGAGGTTCAGCCGGGGGGAGATTGAGAAGGCCCTCGGTATCAGAGGACTGAAGGATATAAGGATAAAGAGCTATACAAAGACGGGACGCGTGAAGGAGCTTGCCCTGATCACGGCGGAGGGGACCACGGTGATCCCGTCGAAGGACTTCAGGAGACTCCTCGGCTGGAAGGCCCTGCCGAGCACATGGTTTGCACTCTCCAGGAGCGACGGTTCGTTCTTCTTCGACGGCAGGGGGTACGGCCACGGCGTCGGACTCTGCCAGTGGGGAGCCCAGAAGATGGCGAAGGACGGGAGGTCCTACCGGGAGATACTCTCCTACTACTACCC
>WGEZ01000145.1 GCA_015492515.1 Nitrospirota bacterium | reverse complement strand
TCCTGCAAGGCTGAAGCTTATCGGCGTCCAACCGCCTGATGTCTGCAGCTGATAGCTGTATGCCTGACCCTGTGTGCCCTGTGAAAGTGTGCTCGAGGTTATGCTCAGGGGAGGACATACAGCCCATGCCTGACCCATGCCCAGCACAAAGAAGATTGATACGAAAACCACGGTTGTCCATCTTAAGGTCTTCATCTTTTACCTCCTCTTAATGGTTTCTACCTGTTAGTGGTGATTCCTCTGGGAAAGGTTCAAAAACCTTTCTTTGGCAGGTTTTTTATCCGTTGTCCTCGCCTCCTTTCCGGAAGCAGGGGGGGCATTGAATACGGGTATCTGACTGTTTCAGACCGTCCATGCGTAATTGTCCTGAGATGTTTAATATGTGAAACCAATCCAGTCGGAATTATTGTTTTCATTCTGTTCTTTAACCAGGTTTCCTTTGTCTACAGATACCGCGATGTCATACCTGTACCCTTTCTTGAATTGTGCAACTGTATTGGGTATCTTTAACGTATTGGTCTTCCCTTTTCCGAGCCCTACGGTTACATTAATCTCTGGCAGGCTGCATTTTGATTTGAACTGGTGCTCGCCCTCGGGCCAGTGCTCGCAGATGAAAGAGATCTTGAAGGAACCGGCATCAGCGGTACCGTTGTTGAATGTAGTAACCGTAAGGGCGAAGCCCCCACCTGGTCCTTTGAGCTTTACGGAAAGATCGGGAAGATCAGCCGCTTTGTAGCGATCAAGGGTTCTGTTATAAGGTGACGGCTTCTGCAGTTCAGGGGCCAATCCCTTCTCTGCCCCGAATGTATCCGCATGCATGAATAGAAGAGGTACTACGACTATCAGCAGCATGATGATTCCGTGAAAAACCTTTCTATCAAGACATGTTTTCATAACGCCTCCTGAAGTTGCTCTTTAGCCTTAATATTCCCTGTCAAAGACAGGTTTGCTTTCCTTCGGTTTCCTCTTTAATATCTTAGACCTTAGCGTTATCGGGGTGCCTTCTTTTCTACTTAGTGGCATGTTCCGCAATAAAGGTTCAATATCATCTTTCACAGACTGAAACCTCAAGCAACCTTTCCTGCCATTTGCAAATATCTCCATTAAATGAAGGGAGGTTATGCCTGTCCATACTCCTGTCTTTGCCTGCTGCCAGAGCAAGGATGCCTGTTACCGTTGCAGAGGCCATGGATGTACCGCTCAGGAAGTTATGCCTGTTCCCAGGTATGGTGGTGAATACATTCGTGGCAGGTGCAGACACTACAGCCTTTGAGGCTATCTCAGGATTCGGGAAGGGGCTGCCTCTGTCATCTATGCCGCCAACTGCTATGACATCTGGATGGGAGGCGGGAAAAGACAGCCCTCTCTGATCAGGCATATTCCCTACCGGTGCAACGAACAACACCCCCTTTTTTGCTCCCTCTTCTATGAGTCTGCTCAACAGTTCATCAGGGACGGTGGAGCCGAAGCTCATGTTCACGATCCTTGACTTCCTTGAAATGGCTGTATCGATCGCTTTAGTTATAGATGTGGTATAACATTCACCCTCTGGCTGCAGCTCCGATACCTGTCTGCATGCCCTGAGTGCAAGTATCTCTGCCTCTGGTGCTACTCCCACAATGCCAAATCCGTTGATGCCTGCCCCGATTATGCCCGCCACCGCGGTTCCATGAATCTCCGGTCTGTAAGGGTGGTCTTTGAGGAGATTTACAGAGGCTGAAATCCTCTCTCTTAAATCCCTGTGCCCTGTATCCACACCTGTATCAATCACTGCAACCATAACTCCTCTGCCTCTGAAATATTCATGGAGTCTCCGGAGGTTCAATATCCTGTAGATGTTCTGCATCCTGCTCAACGGCTCTTGTTGGGTCCTGAAGATATGGTTGGGCTGAACCAGGACCACCCCTTCTTCCTTTGCTATGGCATTGATCAGTCCGAATATATCCTCCCCGGCCTGGAAGACCGTGACCTTGAGCCCCAGGGACTTGATATCGAATGTCTCCAGTAGATGCAGGCTGTATTTATCTTCTATATGTTGTATCAGTGCAGCCCCTCTCCGCGAGTCCCTTGTTACCATAACTATCTGACCTGGAAGGTGGGATGCGATCTCTTTGAAACTGAATCTGTAGACAGGGCTTTCTCCAGCAACGTCGTTTTCCGTATCAAAGCCTTTGACCCTCCATAGATAGACCTTGCCCGGAGAGAACACCCTTTTAAGGACAACCGGTGGGAGACTGTAATCGGTACCCCTTGTATAAGCAGAGAATACGGGTTTCCGGCCTCCCTCTTCATAGAATTCTATGAGGTATACGACGGTTGCATCCCCTGCCCGCCACCTGAAGCCGGGGGGAGAATAAGCCAGTTCAGAGGCATTATCAGGAAAGACGAGTTTTATGGGGAGCTTCTTCCTGAATTCTTCCGCTCTTACGAAATACACCGCCTCTGGCAGGGGGATCTCCTCTTTGGGACTGGTTATCACGAATCTCACCCTGTGTGCCCCCGGGTCAAAGGTCGGCAGTGCAGGGATATCAGGGGACTGGATGGTGACGGTCCTTCCGTACACGAGGTGTTGATTCACGTTTGACAGTATCCTGCCGTCGACCTCCCAGTAGCCCTGAAGGAGCCCCGAGCCGGTGAACCTGATGTCTGCGTATGCCTTAAGCAATGGTTGATTCCTCTTTACCGTTATCTCCGCCCGCCTGTTTTCAAAGTAAAGCTGAAGCCTCGTTATACTGAACTCCGCGGCTGCCTCTGTTGTTACCACGATCTCCGGCTGTGCTGTAACTGAAAGCTCAGTGTTTGAGAAGGTCCTGGTATAGGTGACCCTTGCGGTGCCGAGCCTCTCAGCCCTTTTTGTTATTGCGACGGGTATAATCAATACCTCTGATACCCTTCCTGTACCGTTTATGACAGAGACGTTCAGTGGTGTGTTGACCTCTCCGATCACGTTACCGCCTGCACGGAAAACCCCCCTGGGTGAAGTGAGGGTCATATCCCCGGCTGGTATGGCGGAGAAGGAATAGAGCAAGCTTCGGGTGCTTGCCATACCCCGTGGTATCCTGAGAGATGAAGGGGTGACATCTGCTGAAACCGATGCTGCACCTGGATTTATCGTCAAGGAGAATGTCTTCTCTGCGGTCTGTGCCCCGGTTGAACAACTGTCTGTTGCCCTTACTGTAAAGGAGTAACTTCCGGCGGTAGCAGGTGTGCCCGAGATGAGCCCTGTTGACCCGAGGGTCAACCCGGGCGGCAGTGAGCCTGAGACAAGGCTGTAGGCGATGGGTGGCTGACCGCCTGATGTCTGTATCTGATAGGTGTACGCCTGCCCAACAGTGCCTGCAGGAAGTGTTGAAGGTGAGGTAATGTTAAGGGCTGTGCACTGGATCGTGATCGAGGTTGTAGCTGGATCGGGCGGATCGGGAGGTGTTGAACATGCACCCCTGCTTCCTGCGGTTATCGTATAGGTTCCTGTAGTTGTATAAATGTGGCTTGCGCTCAGATTGCAGGGAGAAGCAGTGCAGGTTCCGGCATCAACCCAGGGTGAACCATCACCGAAATTGGCCTCAATGGTGCAGTTTATCCCTCTGACGGCAGGGAAAGTCGTGTAGATGTTGACGGCGACGTTCTGGTTGACAGAGGCGGGGTTGGGAGTGGCCGTAACCGTGATCGCCGGCGATATCCCGCTTAACAATACGATAAAAGAGGATGTAATGAGTATAATAAGTATTGCCTTCTGTTTCATCCCTGACCTCCTTAAAATGTAAAGGGCATACTGGTTGAAAACACCAACAGAAGAACCAGTTCGTCGTTTCTCTGCTTGTTCGCCCTGTCATTGGTCTTATTGTATAGTCCCTTTATGCCCACCGAAGGGTTCAAAAAACCCTGGAAAATTTTACTGAGATGGTAAGAAAGTCTGAAGTTGGTCTGCAGTGTGTCCTGCTCGACGGTCCCGTCGCTCGACTTTACGTTGTTGTAGGTGCCTGCAAGCTCATAGGTCACCCTCTTGTGAAATACATCTCCCCTGAGCTCGAGGTTTACAGTGTATGTATCCGTGCTCACACCTGTAAGATGGTGCTTTGAGCGGTTAAAGGTAAAGTTTGGTGATATTGAGACGTGTTCTGCGAGGTATGCGGGGATGAGGGTGTATGTAGTCGTGGTGGTGTCGCTTCCTCCGTCAGTCCTGTCATTCTGTATCGAATGGCTTGCCTGAAGGCCGATGTTCCATGGTTCCTTCATGTAGTTGACCCTTCCGGTGACGGTGTCTGTATCCATCCTCAAGGGAGGTGTAGAAGGAGGCTCCATTGTGCTGTCCAGTATTGTTTTCTGATAACTGAATCCTATCGGGAGGTTCTGAATCTTATTGAATGTATAGTCAATCATGCCCTGGTATGTGTAGACCCTGGGATAGAGGGCATCCGCCTTTACGTTGTCATTGTAACGGGAGAAGGAGAGGTTGATCGAATGGATCTGAAAGTTTGCTCCACCTCTGAGCATAAAACCCTCTCTGTTTTTCTGAAGCCCCTGATTCCCGATAACCTCATAGTCCGGCCCCATATATTCGTACAGTGCCTCGTAAGAGTAACCGCCTGAATAACCACTGACTCTCAGCCTGTAAGCCTTGTCGCTCTCGGAGGGAAACTCATCCGAGGTATCGGCGTCGAACTCTGAGAGGTCGAGCTCCGCCTCTGCTGTAAGTTTCTGTTCAAGGAGGTCTGCCTTCAGGACGAGACCCAGGACTTCACCCTTCCTTCCACCGGGGCTCCATATCCCAAAGGAGCTGCCCGATTCACCTCCGGTAACATATACAGTCCTGAATCTTATCCGGTCTGAAAAAAGGCCGATCTCTCCTGACAGGCCCATGATGTGGTCATCAGTGTTTCCCTCAATCCCTGTGCCACCTCTGAACCCGTAGACCTGTTCACTGTTCACGACAAAGGCATTCAGCTTAAGATCAGTATATTGAAGCGAAAACCTCCCGCCCCGCCGTGCAAGGTCCTGAACGGTGTTCTGTGTTTCATTGATCTGTATATCTCCGATCTGGGTGAGGAACTGTAGTTCATCGCCTCTATATCTGCCCTGGAAGAGATAACCGGCGAGGTTTAACCCCTTCTTCTCGGGAGGGTTGACCGGGAGGCTCTGGTCGAGAAACCTGAGGTTGGTGCTGAGGGTGAACTCCCATCTCTCCTCCCTCAGTTCGGTCTGACTGCTCAGGTTGGATTCGACCTTCGAACGTGGTGCGCTCACGGCGTCATCGGGCATTATCAGAGCGGTTTCATAAATCGTGGTTATTTCATTACTTGAGTAAGCATCTTTGAAGGCCTCAGAATGGCGGGTTGAAAATGTAAATTCCCTCTGGAACTCCCTTCCATCTGCGGTGTATACCGTAATGCTCAGGGTGTGAGTGCCGGAAGGCAGGATCTGCACAGGAGTAAACTCAAACCCCTCGGAGGAGAGCTCCAAGATGTTGGTTATATCTGTTCCATCGAGCAGAACGAGCAGCTTTTCTGTTGAGAACGGTTCAGTGATTGCGCACCTGATAACGGGTTTCTTGGCTATAATTTCGGATCCTTCAAGAGGTTCGATGAGTTTAATCGGTCCGTCTATAATCTGGTCTGACCGGGCAAGTGACTCATGAGGTATTAGAGGTGAAAGAAAAAACAGAGCAGCCAAAAGGTAGCAGAAACGCACCTTTCCCCCTGCAGGAAAAAATTTTTTCATAATTCCTCCCCACCTTAGGTTTTATAAAGAGATCAATATGCCCTTTCAACAAATTTTACGATCCCCGAACTCCTCAGCCTTTCCAACACAACCTCTTTCTTATCCTCCTTTATCTCGATTGTATACAGGCCTTCCGGTGAGGGGCCGCTTACTATCGTTGCTCCGAATGCATTGAGGATTCCCCTGATCTCTTTTTCCCTTGCATCTTCCTTGAATACAACGTTTATTCTTGTCAATTCCCCTTGCGAGGTGGATTGTGAGGTCAATGTCCTGAAACCGTCCTTCTCCGGCATGGTGGTGAGCAGAAAAAGGATAATCACGAGTTGTGCAGCAACAACCGTCCATGAAAGACGCGGTGACGAAAAGAGGCCCTTCAAAGATTCCAGTAGCTGTTCTGTATAGCCTTTTCTTTCCTTGACTTTTTCTTTATCTGTCAGGGGCCTTATGTTACTCAGTATCTTTGCGTAGAGGTTTTCGGAAACAGGCGGGATTTCCCTTTCCATCTCTCTATAAAGGTCCTTTATCTCTGAAAGTTCCATGAGTTCATGTTTCAGCTCGGGATAAACCTTCAGGGCATCCTCGAATTCCTGCCTTTCATGCTCTGAAAGCCTTCCGTTCAGATAGAGGGGTATCAGCTCTCTTAACTCGTCGGGTTTAGATGTCATCTCGCGTTACTCCCATGTTACTCAGTACTTCTCTCAGGGCATCTTTTGCATAAAAGACCCTTGTCTTTACAGTATTTACTGGAATCTTCAGGACTTCGGAGATCTCCCGGTAGTTCATCTCGTGAAAGAATACGAGATCCATGATCTCCCTGTGCTTGATCGAAAGTCTCGACATCGCCTCCTTGATGAGCCTTCTTCTGTCGAAGGGCTCTGTATCGCGCCCACCGCAATTCAAGAGGTATTTGTGGTGATCTATGCCTTCATCTCTCCGCATCTTTCTCAACTCGTTCATTGCAAGGTTTCTGGCAATGCCCATGATCCACGTCGTCACCCGCGACTTCCCCTTGAAATTTCCCGCTCCTTTCCAGACCTCTGTGAAGGTCTCCACCACGATATCCTCTGCCGTGTCTTTGTCCTGGAGCAATCTGTACAGATAGTTATAAACGCGTTTATGAGTCAGCTCATACAACCGGCTGAATGCCTCTTCATCACCCTGAGAGACCCTGCTTATGAGTTCGGATTCCCTGTCTTCGGTGTCTCTGTTCATTTAGTGGCAATTCCGAGGTGAAGGGTTCAGAAAGGCTTTGATAACAGCAGGCAGAGACGGAACGGATCCTCTGCATCTCGATATGGAATAGAGGCACCCTTCCCTTGTTCTTAAGTTTAGCAGGTTTTTTTAACAAATTCAATAAAATAAGGCCCGCCTTCCACTATGGATGGATGGATTCCCAGATGCACGGACTGGAATAAGAATGCGGTGGAGAGCCCCAAAAGTACGGTTGATCTATAACGAAGCCGCGACCTTTATTCCCTGGCCGAGGATGTTATTTCAGCAAACTGTCCCGGCGTCAGAAATCGAACGCCTGTATGAACGGGTCATTGCCTGAGGGGTTGTATCCGGAGAGGGGTTTCGAGGATCCTTATAGGGGCTGTCCCGTCCCTCCTTATACAACCACCACATTGAGTTCTTCTGCCATCTTTTTTGCTCTATCAGTGCATTCCTTCCCGATCGCTACACCTATGGTCTCAATGCCGGAGGCCCTGCCTATCACTACCGCCCTCCTGCCGGCCCTCTCGATATCCTCCACATCCACCTTCAAAGATACCTCTACGGCGAGCACCACATCCTTGCCGGTCTTCAGTTTCCCCCTAACCACAGCGTCTACGAGAAGGGCATCGTTCTTCTCTTCTTCACTGACCAGACCCCTGTCCATTGCATCCTCAAGGCTGTCTGCCAGTTCTTCAAACCCTATACCTCTGCACCTCCTGATAAGCCTGCCGAGATAGGCAGGTGCCCGTTCTCTGACGGTCCTCTCGAATTCATTCCCTTTCAAGAAGGCCACATCCTGTTTCAGCACCTCCACATCCTGCTTCAGCACCTCCACATCCTGCTTCAGCACCTCCACATCCTGCTTCAGCACCCCCACATCCTGCTTCAGCATCCCCACATCCTGTTTCAGCACCCCCACATCCTGCTCAACTTTATCCACCTTCTCCTTTAAAGGCTTAAATTCCTTCTGACGGAAGGACTCAAACTTACCCGGCAGAGCAAGCAGTTCCTCTGAGAGTATGAGCCTCCTCATCTCATCCGCCCACTCGGGTTTCTGCCTGAGCGCCCGCAGGATATCTTCAAAGCTCCTGATTAAAAACTCATCTTTTTTCAAGGTCTGCATATGAATTTATTATAACAGAGTTTAGACGAAATCCCCAAGGATCCGCTGAGTTTCCTTCGAGGGTTTGACAAAAAAGGGCCCATCAATTATTATATAAACCCATGGATTCATCTATGTCGGGCTTCTTCCACTGCAGAAGGGCGAGGTCTGTCTTCATTGCTGTGGCGCTGTTTCTGCTGGTGATGATCGGTCCGGGACGGGTCCACGGTTCTTCCGGGCGGGACCCCTCGTTCACCCCGCCTCGATCGCCCCTCAAGGCGTTGTTCATGGATCCCGGGTTTGACCCCGAGGGCTTCACAACCCTTTGGCCTGCCAATATGAGCCGCGCTGGAGGGGCGGTATGCAGCGGACCCTCCGAGGGGATGCAGGGAGGGGTGGTCCGTGATCAGACGGGTCCTGCCCCAGGGTCCGGGGAGGGAAAGGGGTTCCTCCTCCTTGCCTCCTACACCGAGAACGATACCGCAAGGATGGCTGTCGAGAGGCAGATCCAGCTCTTCACCACTGTAAAGAGGGACAATTTTGCGAAGTGGCTCGAGCGCTCCGGCAGGTATCTCGATACGATCAAGACCATACTGATAGAGAACGGCCTTCCGGAGGACCTTGTCTATCTGCCGCTCATCGAGAGCGGGTACAGTACCTCTGCAAGATCGAGGGCCCATGCAGTCGGTCCCTGGCAGTTCATCCGTTCCACTGCCAGGAGGTACGGACTTAAGATGGATTACTGGAGGGACGAAAGACGCGATCCCGTGAAGTCGACCAGGGCGGCTGCACGGCACCTGAAGGACCTCTACGAGAAGTTCGGCTCATGGACGCTCGCCCTCGCCGCCTACAACGCAGGAGAGGGGAAGATAAAGAGGGCCTTACGCAGGAGCAGGTCGGACAATTACTGGCGTATCATCAGGACAAGGCACCTCAAGAGGGAGACCAAGAACTATGTGGCGAAGTTCATCGCCGCGGGCATCATCGCCTCTGACCCCGAGAAGTACGGGTTCACCGATATCGAGTATCACCCGCCGATGAGGTTCGAGGAGGTCGAGATCACCGCCCCTGCGTCACTGTCCTTCGTGGCCCGGTGTTCAAACACCACAGAGGAGGTGATAAGGGAGCTGAACCCTGAACTGAGGAGATGGTGCACCCCTCCGGGTCTGGAGAGTTACAGGATCCGGGTCCCTGAAGGCACAGCCGAGGGCTTCCTGAAATGTTTCAACAGCGCCTCCGCCGAGCAGAGGATGCCGAAGGTGCCATATATCATAAGGAAGGGTGACACCCTCTACGAGATCGCGAAGAGGTTCCGTGTCTCCACCAGGGAGCTCTATACCCTCAACAGGGGGATCAGGCCGAGGAGGCTGAGGCCGGGGATGATGATCTACCTGCCGCCGTCAAGGTCCTCCAGGGGTGGAGACAAGGCAGGGACAGCCACCTATATCGTCAAGAAGGGCGACACCTTATACGACATTGCAACCAAGTTCAGCATCCCGAGGCAGCGGCTCTACGCCCTGAACAGGGACCTCGATCCGAGGAGGTTGAGGCCTGGTGACGTCATCTACCTGCCCCTGAAGAGATAGGCAGGCTCTTCCGTTCATCGTTGATTCCCTTGAGGTGACGCCCCGGTCTCCCGGTTCCCTTCGCCCTCCTGTCCCTTCTTCTCCTCCTGTTCAATCCTGGAGAAGGCCGCCGCTGAATAGGGGGAGAGGGGGTAGTCCTTTGTGAGGAGCCTGTATTTCTCCATCGCCTCCTCCTTTCGGTTCATCCCCTCCAGAATCCTCGCCGATTCATAGAGGGCCACGTCTTTCAGGAAGGGGCTTGAGTCGAGTCTGTACAGGGTCTCGAGCGTCTTCAAGGCCTCCTCCTTCCTTCCCTCGTCGATCTGGATCTCGGAGATCTTGTAGTAGACGAGGGGGAGCAGGTCTTTGCGGTCAGGATATTTCTCGATGAATCTTTCAAGGCTTTCGAGCGCCTCTGCCTTCATCCCGAGCCGATACTCGGTGTTTGCCATGTAGAGGAGCCTCAAGGGAGAGGGTTTCTTTTCGTATGCCCTCCGGAACCTCTCAAGGGCCTCCTTCAGGGCCTCTTCCTCACTCGTCGCCTCCTTCTGGTACAGGCCGTGGTACAGCTTGTACCCCTCGTATTCGAGCTCGTCCGCCTCTCTGGAGAGGGTCTGGTTATAGTACAGCAGGCCTGCCACAGCCAGGCCCACGAGGACGGAGAGGATCAGACCGATGGATATGGCCTTCCTCTTCTCCCTCAGGGTCTCCTTCACCCTTTCGTAGGTAGTGAGGATCTCCTTTTCGGTGACGGCTTTCTTCTGTACACGACGTCTTATCGGTTTGGGCATTCCCTTTCCTCCGTTGGTGAGCTGGACTTCGCGGGTGCAGCCTCAGCCTCCTGTCAACGTCCTGACCAGTCCTTCAGCGGTAGAGAATACTCTATCCACGGCGTTTATATCAAGTCCTGCAGAGAGGATCACCCTTTCCGCAAAGCCGCGCTCTATCAGATCTCCCGGAGAGTGGGCGTCGGTATTCATCACCAAGGCGGCGCCGTGGCGTGTGGCGAGGGAGGCCACGTGACCGTTCGAGAGGCAGTGTCCCTTCCTTGCGCTCAGCTCAAGGGTCACCCCCTTCTCGGCAGCAAGCCTCACGTCGTCTTCCTTTATCAGGCCAGGGTGGGCGAGGATGTCGGCCCCTCCTTCGATGGCCGCCCTGTTGGTCCCCTCCTGGACAGGCTCAACAAGCGTCTCGCCGTGGACAAGGACTATCACTGCCCCGAGTTCCCTCGCCTTGGTGACAGCCTCCGGTATCAGCTCAGGCGGCAGGTGGGTAAGCTCGGCGCCCGGGACCACCCTTACGGGCTGGAGGGCGTTCAGCTCTTCGGCGGCCCTCACGATCCTGGGTATTATGAAGTCCATATTCGAGGGGTCCATATGGTCGGTGATCGCTATGACCCTGTAACCCTTCTCCCTGGCCCTCCTCACCAGTTCAAAGGGGATCAGCTCACCGTCGCTGAAGATGGTATGTGTGTGGAGGTCGATCATTGCCCTTCAGTGGTCTCCTTGATTATATCATTTACAGTGAGTATGGAATAGAAGGGGTAACCCCTCGCCTCTATGTTCCGCCGTCCTCCCTGTTCGCACCTGTCAAGGAGGGCGATGACAGCGAGTATCCTGAGCCCTTCCCTCTCGGCAGCCTCTATCGCCTTGAGCGTCGAGCCGCCTGTGGTGACGACATCCTCAATTATAACAACACTGTCCCCGGCTTTGACATTCCCCTCGATCTGCCGGCCCATGCCGTGCCCCTTCGGCTCCTTCCTTATGACGAAGGCCTCCACAGGGTCCCGCACGTCGAAGGAATAACGGGCCACGGCCATCGCAATGGGGTCTGCACCGAGGGTGAGCCCGCCCACCGCCTTCGGCGATAGGTGGAGGGCCTTCATCTTCTCATAGAAGAGCTTGCCCACAAGGTACTGCCCTTCGGGGCTGTATGTGACCTGTTTCAAGTTGAAATAGTACCTGCTGAGGGCTCCCGACGAGAGCCTGAACACCGGGGTCTCACTGCACTTGAAGGCCCGTTGCTTGATCAGCTCTATCAATCTCTCCTTCTCGGTCATCCCTCCTTGAGGACCTCCCGCCGCACCGTCTCTTCGAGCCCTCTTTCGAGCCCGTACTCAGGCATCCACCCCAGTATCTCCTTCGCCTTCTGAACGGCAAGGGCGCTCCTTCTCAGGTCACCCGGCCTCGCGGCCCCCCTTGCCGGTGTGTCGAAGGCGGTGTCTGATGCAAAGCCGTGTCTTCTCATTATCTCCAGTATCCTCCTGTAGAGCTCGCCCGTGGATGTCTCCTTTGCGGTGCCGATGTTTATCACCTCCCCCGATCCCTTCCGGAGGGCGAAGAGGTTAGCCCTCACCACGTCTCCGACGTAACAGTAGTCCCTGGTCATGCCGTCGGGCTCTTCGGGGTAGTGGTATATGACCGGTATCTCCCCGCTGCTCAGCTTGCTCATGAATATGGCCACCACACCCGCCTCTCCATGGGGCACCTGCCTCGGCCCGTAGATGTTGGCATACCGGAGGACCGTGTAGTCGAGGCCGTGGTGCTCTCTGTAGAACCTGAGATAGTTCTCTGATGCCAGTTTTGAGACGCCGTAGGGAGAGAGGGGCGCGGGAGGTTCGGTCTCCGGTGTAGGGACGTTGTCCTTATCTCCGTAGATCGCACCACCGGTGGAGATGAAGATGAACTTCTTCACCCCGTACCTGGCGGAGTTCTGGAGGAGGTTTATGATCCCCATTACATTCACCTCTGCATCGAAGGCCGGGTCCTCTACAGAGGCAGGCACAGAGATCTGTGCCGCGTGGTGGTTCACAACGTCCGGCCCTTCGATCTCGAACACCTTGGCGATCTCTGCCGACCTGACGTCGAGGAGGTAGAACCTCGCATCAGGGTTGAGATTCTCTGTCCGTCCTGTACAGAGGTTGTCGACGACGACCACCTCGTGGCCCTCACGGATGTAGCCGTCCACCACATTGGAGCCGATGAACCCGGCCCCGCCTGTTACAAGTATCTTCACGACCCGCCTCCGTACCGGGGTATGCCGCCTCTTCCGGGCAACCGATAATAATAACATAGAGGAGCCGGTCCCTGTCAGCCGAGGGTCACATCGAGGATCATCATCACCACGAACCCGACCATCACCCCGAAGGTGGCCTCCTTCTCGAACCCCTTCCGGTGTGATTCAGGGATGATCTCGTCACTGATGACGAAGAGCATCGCCCCTGCGGCAAAGGCGAGGCCCCAGGGTAGGAGTGGCCTCGAGACGGTAACGACACCGGCGCCGAGCAGGCCTCCCACCGGCTCCACCAGACCGGTGGAGAGCGCTATCAGCAGGGCCCTGCCGACGGAGTATCGTTCACCTATCAGGGCGAGGGCCACCACCAGCCCCTCGGGCATGTTCTGAAGCCCGATGCCTATGGCCAGAGTGATGCCGTTGCGGATGTCGCCGCCGCCGAAGCCCACACCGACGGCGAGACCCTCCGGAAAGTTGTGGAGGGTGATGGCTATCACGAAGAGCCAGATCCTCCTCAGGTTCTTTGCGTCAGCCCCTTCAGGCCCTTTTATGAAGTGCTCGTGGGGGGAGTACCGGTCGCTCAGGTAGAGGAAGATGGCGCCGATGAACATGCCTGCAGAGACCGTGACTGCCGCGATGTAGCCACCGCCCGCAGCTCCGATCGCCGGAAGGATGAGGGAGAACGACGTGGCTGCAAGCATCACCCCTGCACCGAAGCCCATCATCACATCCTGAAGCCTCTGGGATATCCTCCTGAAGAAGACCACGGGAAGGGCGCCGACACCCGTTGCACACCCTGCGACGAAGCTCGCCATCAGACCGAGCAGCGGGATGGGGATGGATTCGAAGAAGTCGTTCACCCCGTTTTATATACAAACGGCATCCACAGGGTCAAGCCCTCTGCCCCGACTTCCTGCATGATGGATCGCATAAAGCGAGACCCCACGGGCGGGGCGCGGCCGCCTCTCCGATCGTTCTTGTCGATGGAATTGAGGTAAAATATTACCATGGCGGCACGTCTGGAGGATCTGAAGGAGAAGCTGGAGGGCGTACCCCGGAAGCCGGGGGTCTATCTCTTCATCGACAGGAGGGAGAGGATCCTCTACGTGGGGAAGGCGAGGAACCTCAGGAACAGGCTGAAGAGCTACTTCCAGAGATCGGGGGATCTCGACCCCCGGAAGGCCGCGATGCTCGGAAGGGCCGAGGACTTCCGGTTCATCGTCACCGATACCGAGGTGGAGGCCCTCGCCCTGGAGGCGAACCTCATAAAACAGCACAAGCCCCGCTACAACGTCATACTGAGGGACGACAAGAACTATCCCTACCTGAGGCTGACCGTGAGCGAGGAGTGGCCGAGGGTGGAGGTGGTGCGGAGGACGGTGAGGGACGGTTCGTTGTACTTCGGCCCCTACATACCCGCTTCCTCGGTGTGGGAGACCCTCTCGTTCATCAAGAGGCACTTCCACATAAGGTCCTGCCGCTACAGCCTCGACAGGCCCATGCGACCCTGCGTCCAGTACCAGATGGGCAGGTGTCCGGCTCCCTGCGCCGGCCTCGTCACAAGGGATGAGTACATGGGGGCCGTGAAGGAGGTGGAGAGGTTCCTCAAGGGGGAGAAGAAGGGCCTCCTTGAGGAACTCCGGAAGAGGATGGAGAGGTTCTCCGAGGAGTTGAGGTTCGAGGAGGCGGCCAAGGTGAGGGACAGGCTCCAGGCGCTCGGACGGGCCTTCGAATCCCAGAAGGTCGTCTCACAGGAGCTCGGTGACATCGATGTGATAGGCCTTTACCGGGAGGGGCCTGATGCGGTCTTCCAGGTCTTCTTCATCCGGAACGGCATCCTGATAAGCGCAAAGGACTTCCATCTCAGGGATACGGAGTCCGTTGCAGAGGCTGAGCTCCTGGAGAAGTTCATGACCCTCTTCTATGCAAAGGAGATCATCCCTCCCGACGAGATAGCGGTCCAGGCGAGGCCTGACGGGATGAAGGGGCTCCGGGAGTGGCTGTCACAGAAGAAGGGCGGTAGGGTGAGGATCATCCGCCCCCGCAGGGGGAAGCGGAAGGAGCTTGTCGAGATGGCCGCGGCCAATGCGAGACTGCTGCTTCGGTCCAGGAAGGGGACGGCCGGCAGGGACGTGATGCAGAGGCTCTCCGAGATGCTCGGCCTGGAGAGGGTACCGGAGGCGATCGGCGCCTTTGATGTATCCACGATATCGGGAAGCCATCCCGTCGGCGCCTTTGTCTGGTGGGAGGACGGTGAGTTCAGGAAGGATCTATACAGGCATCTGAAGATCAGGGACGTCAGCGGGATGGATGACTACTCCATGATGAGGGAGACCGTCAGAAGGACGGTAGGAAACCTCCCGGGCAACCTGCCTGACCTGATACTGATCGACGGTGGCAGGGCGCACCTCGACGCAGCGCTCCGGGCCCTGAAGGAGGCGGTAGAGGGCCGGCCGCCCGACGTCGTGGCGATAGCGAAGGGGCCTGACAGGGCGGTGTTGAGGGACGGCAGGACCATCAGTCTTGACGGCGGAGGTCCGGAGGCCCTCCTCCTCAGACGCATCCGGGACGAGGTACACCGCTTTGCAATCTCCTTCCACAGGCGGCTGAGGCAGAAGGGCCTCCTCGAGTCAAGGCTCGAGAGGATCAGGGGGATCGGGAAGAAGAGGAGGCTTGCACTGCTGAGGCACTTCGGCTCTGTCGAGGCGGTGAGGAGGGCCTCTGTCGAGGAGATAGCCGCCGTGGAGGGGATGAACAGGAGGGTCGCCGAGCGGCTGCTCACAGAGCTGAAGGCCCAGGTGAAGACGGAGGGATGGGGCGCCGAGGGGTCCCCGGTCAGATGAGCAGGTTGTGGAGGAAGACTATTACGGGGAAGATCAGATAGTCGGTCACCCTGAAGAGTATGAGGGCGATGAGGATGAAGAAACCGTAGGGTTCGATCCGGCTGTAGGCCATCGCCTTCTCAGGAGGGAGCAGACCCATCAGTATCTTGCTGCCGTCGAGGGGAGGCACGGGTATGGTGTTGAATACGGCGAGTCCTATATTGAGCATCACGCTCAGCCGGAGCATCATGGCGACGGGGACCAGGACCTTGCCCACGATCATGGGGCTGGTCACCGGGAGGATCACGATGACCTTGTAGAGGATCGCCGACACCACGGCGAGGACCATGTTCGTTGCAGGCCCTGCAATGGAGACCCACATCATGTCCTTCCTCGGGTTCCGGAAGTTGTAGGGGTTCACGGGAACGGGCTTCGCCCAGCCGATCATCCGGGTGAAGAGGAAGACGAGCGTGCCGACGGGGTCGAGGTGCTTGATGGGGTTGATGGTCAGCCTACCGGCGAGCTTGGCCGTAGGGTCGCCGAGCCTGTAGGCCACGTAGCCGTGGGCAAGCTCGTGGAACGTCACAGCCGCCAGGATGGGCAGCGCCATCAGTATGATCTGCCTCAAGATACCCAGTATGTCCGCTTCCATATCCGTTCAGGGTGACAGGATCAGATCGGGCTGAGGATCCGGTCGATCACCGTCCTTGCCTCCACCAGAGGATCGATGAACGCGCTGTCCATATCGTGGTCGATGTCCCTCTTGTTGGAGAGGTAGGTTATCCTGTCCTGCATCCTGTCTCTGAGGTACTCGAGATACTCTCTGGTCTTCGGCGGTTTGTACTTCTTCTCATAATCGGAACCGAAGAGCTCCCTGCCGTTTCTGGGTATCTGGAGGCCGGGGAACGACTTCCAGTCCTTCCACTCTATATTCTCCCTCACGAGCTCGGTCACGATCCCGAGGGAGAGCTCCTTCGGGATGTCCGTCAGTGCCGTGGGCAGCCCGAAGGCATAGGTGTTCATGATGTAACACTCGGTGCCCATCTTGAAGAGTTTCTTGAACTGCCGGCAGTCCCACATAAGGGGATGTACACTGAAGGGGTTTGCAAAGGGCTCGATCACGAGCTTCTTCAGTTCCTCGGGATCGACGTTCTCCACCCCCTTCGCGCGCATCGTGGAAAGGGACGCCCCCATTGCAACGGCGAGCCCCACCGTCTTCACCCTGCAGATGGGGGGGAGGCTCGGGTCCTTCTGGAGCCAGATCACCTTGCCCGGCCTCTCGCATGAGTCGTCGTGGTTGAACATGTCCCGCGACTTTATGCAGCGGCCGTTACGGTTCCTCACGTCGTAGGCGACGAGCCTCTTCGTGCCGTCTGGCAGCATGTTCACCGCAACGTTCTGGGCGGTGAAGAAGTACCTTATCTGGGGATCCCGAAACCCGACGGCGTCGGTCTTGTCAAAGAGGCTCGGTTCGAGGGCCACGGAGATGTTGTTGTCAAGGTCGACCAGGAAGGCGTCGTCATGTATGACCGTGACCTTCTCCGACTTCTTCAGCGTGCCTGCGTGGTCGTGGCTGTTGGTGATGGAGGACTTTCCGGAGCCGGAGAGCCCGAAGACCGCCACAGGGGGCTTGTTCCCGATCTTCTTTATGCCTCCGTGGCAGGCCACCATGTTCTGCCTCACCCCGCATGTCCAGGCGAGGGTGAGCGTGGCCTTCTTCCGCTCGCCGAAGTACCGCATCCCCAGTATCGCCACACAGTTCTCCGACTCATCCACTATGACTAGCCCGTCGGGGAAGTCGGGATGGGACCATTCGGGGTCGGCGAATACGATGATGTCAGGCTCGTCAAGGATGCGCGACTTCCTGTACAGCCTCGTCCACGGCTCCATCCAGGGTGTGAAGTTCAGGCCCCAGTCGAGCATGTTCTTTGCGTCCGTCACCGGGCTCACGAGGTGGGCCTTGAGCATGAAATCCGGATGGAGTCCGACGATACCCTCGAGCCAGAGCCCTTCACGACGGTTGAAATGATACACGGCCTCCCTGAGGATGCCCTGGTACATCTCCACCTTCTTCCTGCCCATCTCCCTCACCAGCCTCCGTGCCCTCGCGGTGCGGCCCACCACCCTGCCGTCCTGGGATACCAGGACCTTGGCGTTCCTGGGAAGGCCGAACTGCTGGGGCCTGTACATCGGCTCAGAGGTGACGATCACCTCAGGCTGTCTGGTCGAGAGCCTGTAAAGCTCGGCCATCGTGGTCTTCCTAACGGAGTTGGCATAGAGGGCGGTCTCCAGTATCGCCCTCCAGGGTCCGACGGGCAGCTTGTGAGTGGTTGCCATGCTATGCTCCTCAGAAAAACAGTGGAGTGTTCAAATACTATAAAATTTCCGAGCCATGGTTTGTCAAGTGGAGATCTCGGCCGTGCCCTCGGACGAGTCGGGCACCGCGTGTGATATAATAAGGATGAACCTGTACCGAGGAGGACGACCGATGTTGGAGAAACTGAGAGAGGTCTTTGCCTTCTTCGACCTGACCACGATGGGCATCATAGTCGTGATAGCGATCTGTTTCTACCTTCTCCGCAGATGGTACAGCTCTCCCGAATGACCCCCTCGAGCACTGTTTGCAGAGGACTTTGCAGTGGGGCGGCACTTTGTGTTAGTCTTTCTTATCACAGAACAATCCCGAAAGGAGAAACTGGATGACGAAGAGGGTGATTACATCAATGGCGCTGGCAGCCTCTCTGGTCCTGGCACTTCCTGTGCCTCCCGTACTTTCTGAAGGGAAGCAGGAGGCCGGAAGGGTTGCGGTGGTGAACGGGACCGCCATACCCAGGGCTGAGTTCGACAGGGAGATGGCCAGGATCAAGCAGCAGTTCCTCAGCAGGGGAGAGAAACTGAGCGGATCGAGGCTCTCGGAGATCGAGGGCGAGGTCCTCGAGACACTCATCAACCGGGAGCTCCTCTACCAGGAGAGCCGGAAAAAGGGGATCACGATCGACGAGGCGAGGATAGATGAGGAACTCGGGAGACTGAAGAAGCGCTTCGGCAGTGAGGAGAAGTTCAAGTCCGCCCTGAAGGAGACGAAGATCACCGAGGCGGAGCTGAGGTCCCACTTCAGACAGGGGATGGCCATCCAGCAGTTCATAGACGAGGAGTTCGCCCGGAAGGTGAAGGTCACCGAGAAGGAGGCCAGGAAGTACTACGATGAAAACAGGGAGATCTTCAAGCAGCCCGAGCAGGTGAGGGCGAGCCATATCCTGATAAAGGTCGACCCTGGAGCCGATGAATCGAAGAAGAAGGAGGCCCGTAAGAGGTTGGAGGCCCTTCAGAAGAAGCTCAAGGAGGGTGAGGATTTCGCAAAGCTCGCCAGGGAGTTCTCCGAGGGCCCGAGCAGCAGCAGGGGCGGTGACCTCGGATACTTCGGCAGAGGGCAGATGGTCAAGCCCTTCGAGGATGCGGCCTTTGCATTGAAGCCCGGCGAGGTGAGCGGCATAGTGGAGACCAGGTTCGGATACCATCTCATCAAGGTGATCGACCGCAGACCTGAGACGGTCATAGCCTTCGAGGAGATAAAGGAGAGGCTTGGAGAGTTCCTCAAGCAGGAGAAGGTGAAGAAGGATGTCGCCCTCTACGTGGAGAAGCTGAAGGAGAAGGCGAAGATCGAGAGGCTCCTGCCCGGGAGGTGATCCCTGAAAGCCTTGGACCCCGTACCGTGATCTCTCCAGGTATCACCGCCCTTCGACTGCCGCTGTACGGCGTCATCGTGGATCTCCGGAGAAGGGATGGGAACGGAAGGCACCGCAGGGGAGAGGATAAGGTCTGTAAAGAAGTTCGGCCCCGGCGGAGGACAGGCTGTTCTCTGCCGGAACTGCGGAAAGAGGATCGCCTCGCTGGAGAGCGCCGTCACCGTCGACGAGAAGCATCTTCACAGGTTCACCAACCCCTCGGGCATCACCTACGAGATCTGCTGTTTCGCCGCTGCCGAGGGCTGCGTCATCCAGGGCGAGCCCACCCTTGAGTTCACCTGGTTCGAGGACTTCAGCTGGAGAACCGTCTTCTGCTCCGGTTGCCTCACCCACCTGGGCTGGTTCTACCAGTCCGGGAAGGAGAGCTTCTACGGGCTGATCCTGGATCAACTGAAGGCCGGCGAGCCGTTGTAGATCCCTTCCGAAAGGCGTTCAGCCTTCTCCCTGCCGCCTCACCGGCCTCCTCATCCGCTTGATCTCGCTCCGCCTCCGTTTGGCCTCCAGCCTCCGCCTCCTCGCCTCGGGCGACGGCCGCGTCCTCCGCCTCACCTTCGGCGCCTCGGCGGCCTTCCGGATCAACCCCACGAGCCGGTCGAGCGCATCCTTCCTGTTTCTCCCCTGGGTGCGGAACCGTCTGGCATCGATGATCAGCACACCGTCGCTGCTGACCCGTCTTCCCGCGATACGGAGGAGCCGTTCACGGACCCCGGAGGGGAGGGAGGACCTCTTGACATCATACCGGAGCTGGACAGCGGTGGAGACCTTGTTCACCTTCTGTCCTCCGGGGCCGGAGGAGCGGATGAAGTCGAGCCGGATCTCGTCCTCATCGATCGAGATCTCTCCGGTGATACGGATCTTCATCCCCTGCTCAGTGAAGCCCTCATCCCGTCATGTAGGGGCCTTTCAGGAACTCTTTCCTCTGGGCCGATCGGAGGGTGTTCTCAAGGAGCATGGCGATGGTAACGGGTCCGACGCCTCCAGGCACCGGTGTGATGAAGGAAGCCTTCCTCTCGACGGCCTCGAAATCCACGTCACCCACGATCCTGCCGTCCTCAAGGACACAGATACCTATATCCACAACAACGGCCCCCTCCTTCACCATGTCAGCCTTTATCAGTCTGCTGACGCCTGTTGCGGTGCAGAGGATGTCGGCCTGACGTGTGAGGGCACCAAGGTCGCGGGTCGCGCGGTGGCATACAGTGACGGTGGCCTCCTTTGCAAGGAGCATGAGTGAGAGGGGTTTGCCCACGGCGAGGCTCTTTCCCACGACCACGGCCTGTTTCCCCTCCATCTCTATGCCGTAGTGTTCGAGGAGTCTTATGACGCCGAAGGGCGTGCAGGGCAGAAAACTCGTGACCGTGGGTACGAACCTGCATTCCGCGAGAAACCCGTGAGACCCCTCGTCGAATATCTGGAACGTGGACTCCTCTGCTGCAAGGCGTCCCACAGAGAGTGAGCCGAGTCCGTCCACGTCCTTCTCGGGAAGTATCTCGTTCACCACCCTCCTGGCATTGACCCTCCTGGGCAGGGGGAAGAGGATCAACAACCCGTGGACCCTCTCGTCCCTGTTTATCTCATGCACGGTGTTGAGGATCTCGTTGGTGGAGACGCCTTCAGGGAGGGTGTACTGGTAGGCCGTGATGCCCACCCTCCTGCATGCCTTGAGGGTGGCCAGGAAGTACTGCCTCGAGGCAGGGTTCTCACCCACGAGGAGCAGTCCAAGGCCCACGTCTATCCCGTAGCGGTTCAGCCTCTCCACATCCTCCCTCACCCTGGCCTTGAGCTCCTCGGCCAGAGC
>WGEZ01000144.1 GCA_015492515.1 Nitrospirota bacterium | reverse complement strand
GTCCTGGGTCTTGCAAGCTACGGCTACTATCAGTACAAGGAGGACTTCACCCTCAGGAAGGGTGAGGAGGTGTCCGTAAAGAACTACAGGCTGAGGTACGTGGGGCTGGAGACCTTCAGGAAGTACAACTACGAGGGCATAGGCTCCAGGGTAGAAGTGTACAACTCGGGCCGGTTCAAGGGTGTGCTGAGACCTGAGAAGAGGTTCTACAGAAGGCAGGAGCCCACCACCGAGGTGGCGATACTGAACAACGTCTTCGAGGACCTCTACCTGATCCTCGGCGGATGGGACGATGACGGTTCCGTGACCCTCACGGTCGTGATCAACCCCTTCCTCACATGGGTATGGATCGGAACGGCCGTGATGGTCTTCGGCACGGTATGGGCGGTGCTGCCGAGGCGGAGGAAGACGGGCGAGGTCGACGTCGTCGAGAAGGACCTCGTCCTCAAGCTCACGGAGGTGGCCGGCAGATGATGGTGATACCCTTCTTCCTCCTGGTGCTGATAACGCTGCTTTACGTATTCCGCCCCCTGCTGGGGGAGAGCTACTGGCCCTTCTTCGGAAAGGGGGAGTTCGCGGAACTGCACGAGGACAAGCGGGAGGGCATCTGGGCGATATCAGACCTCGATTTCGAATACGAGGCGGGAAAGCTGACCAGGGATGACTATCTCTCCACCAGGGAGTACCTGAAAGGCGACGTAATCCCCGTCCTGGAGAGGGAGAGGGCCCTCTCCGGGAAGACCGCCTCGAGACCGGAGCGCGCCATCTCCGAGGGACTTAAGAAGGATATCATCCTGGAGGTGTCAAGGATTTGCGGAAAGCGGTTGTCTTCATAGCGGTCCTGCTGCTGATGACGGCAGGGCAGGTCTCGGCCCTCCCTCTGAGGGTGGAGATAATAAACGGAACGAAGGACGAGCCCCTCGCGGGATTCCCCTTCAGGATAAACGTCTTCGACACCAGGGAGGACGGCTCCGTCAAGCTTCTGAAGGGCTATGAGTTCAGGACCGACCCTGAGGGTCTCTTCACCGGAGAGGTCGAGGTCACAGAGGGCAGGGCCCTCGCCGGCGAGGTGAACTACAAGGGTGTCTCCTACTATTCCACCCTCCTGAGGGTGAAGGACCCGGAGGAGGGTTACACCCTGAGGCTGAAGGTCTACGAGATAACCGACGACCGGAGCGGCATCGAGATAGTGCAGAGGACGATGATGATCACCCCCCAGGACGACAGGAGCCTCTGGGTCACGGAGTCGATAGTGGTGGAGAACCCCGGCAGGCTCACCTATGTGGGAAGGTTCAACGACGAGTTGAAGACGCACCAGGTGCTCTTCATACCCCTTCCCTCAGGGTACCGGTTGACAAACCTCGAGGGCGCAGACCCTCAGAGGGTGTATACCTTCACCAACGGCATAGTGACCCAGGACGAGATAATCCCTGGCAGGACGACCCTCTTCCTCGGCTACATAGTCAGGAGCGACATCGGCCTCTTCGACCTCTCGCTCCGGAGGGAGGAGGAGTCCTTCCCCATCAGGACCATCTCCGTATACTTCCAGAACAAGGACGGATGGAACGTCAGATCCACGAGCCTGTCGAAGGCGGGCGAGAAGGAGTTCGGCAGGGGTATCTACGGTGTGTACAGCATACTCGCCGGTGAGAACCTGAGGGGCATGAGGCTGAAGGTGACAGGGCCTTCCTACAGGGGGGCCTTCGGTATATGGCTGGCCTCGATCCCTCTGGCCTTCCTCCTTGCAGGAGCCGGCCTCTACGCCGCAAGGGAGAGGATCCAGAGACACGGGCTCGTCAAGGAGAAGGCGAGGCTGGAGGGGCTGCTCGAGAGGCTGAGGAACGAGGCCTCTCCGAAGGACCTCGACGGATACTACCTCCCCTTCCGGAAGACCCTCGAGGAGCGGCTCAGGGAGATAGAAGGGAGGCTGAAGGGGTGAACTACATCCAGCTCAGGGGGGTGAGGAAGGAGTACCACGGCAACCTCGCCCTGGCCGGTATCGACCTGACCGTCAGGGCCGGTGAGGTGATGGCGGTCTTCGGTCCTAACGGAGCCGGGAAGACCACCCTCATGAAGACGATGGCGGGGATCACCTCCCCTACGGAGGGGAAGATCGTCTACTTCGGCGACTCCTCCAGGGATGACGTCAGGAAGGAGATCTTCTTCCTCGGCCACAAGAACTCCCTCTACAACGGTCTGACCGTCCTTGAGAACATCAGTTTCTTCTACAGGCTCTTCTCCGGCGACCGGAACGGCGACGCCCTCAGGAGGGTCATGAAGGAGCAGGGCCTCTGGGAGAGGAGGAACGACCCCGTGAGGGAGCTCTCCCAGGGGACCAAGAGGAGGCTCGCCATCACCCGGGGCCTCCTGACGGACTGCAAGGTCTACATCCTTGATGAGCCCTTCACCGGCCTCGACGTCAAGTGGAGGGGATCGATGATCTCGAGGATCAAGGGGCTGAAGGGGGACGGCAAGGCGGTGGTGATAGCCACCCACCTGGTGGAGGAGGGGTTCGATCTGGCCGATGTCATCGCCTTCCTCCACAGGGGGAGACTCCTCTTCGTCAGGGAGAAGAGAGAGACCACCGTGGAAGAGATCAACAGGCTCTTCGACATGTACGGCGAGCGGGTCCCCTGAGGCCTGTACCGGGATGCCGCCGGGGTTCCGGTCAACTGTTCGATCATGGGTTTTCTGAACAGCACCATAGCGATACTGAGAAAGGACATCCTCCTGGAGCTGCGCGGGAAGGAGACGCTGAGCCTCATGGTCTTTCTGTCGCTGCTGCTGCTCGTGGTCTTCAACTTCGCCTTTGATATCGACAGGGAGAACGTCTCCGCCCTGGCACCGGGCATACTCTGGGTGATCTTCGCCTTCGCCGGTATCCTCGGGATGGGCAGGACGTCGATGGCGGAGAAGGACGACGAGGCGTACCTGGGCATCATATTCTCCCCGGCGTCCATAGAGAGCTTCTACCTAAGCAAGGTCCTGAGCAACCTCTTGTTCCTCGTCGTGATGGAGGGTGTCACGCTGGTCTTCTTCGCCGTGCTCTTCGATTTTGAAGAGATACTCATGGCCGTCCCTGATCTGCTGCTTCCCCTCCTTGCCGGAACAGCGGGTTTCTCCATCGTGGGGACACTCTTCTCTTTCCTCTCCACGGCGTCGAGGTTCGGTGAGGTCCTCCTTCCGTTCATCTATCTGCCCGTGGTTGTGCCTATCCTGCTCGGTGGTGTATCATCCATGGATATAGTCCTGAACGGAGAGGAAGGACAGGGGTACGGCAAGTGGCTCCAGTTGTTGATAGTCTTCGACCTCCTCTACCTCTCCGTATCGCTGATGCTCTTCAGGTACCTTATAGAGGAATAGGGGCAAGGGGCTCAGGATGTACAGGGCGCCCGGGTATGAACGAAGACGGCCTCGGTGCTTCCGCACCGTCTGCAGGGGCATCGTGGAGGCGAGGGGTTTGAATGAAGAGAAGATGGCTTGAGAAGACGATCTTTCTGCTGCTTGCGGTGCTGATACCCGTTGATCTGTACCTGATATTCCGGGTGGCGCCGACGGAGAGGATAATGGGTGACGTCCAGAGGATATTCTACCTCCACGTCTCCCTGGCGTCGGCTGCCTTCCTGGCCTTCACGGTCGTGTTTGTGGCGAGCCTCCTCTTCCTCTGGAAGAAGAGGCTCTTCTGGGATACCGTCGCCTATACGTCCGCTGAGATCGGGGTGCTCTTCTCCACCCTCGTGCTGGTGACCGGCTCGATGTGGGCGAGGCCTGTATGGAACGTGTGGTGGACATGGGACCCGAGGCTCCTCACCACGCTTATTCTCTGGTTCATCTACGTGGGGTACTTTCTCGTAAGGAAGGGTATCCCCGAGAGGTACAGGAAGGCGCGGTTCGCCGCTGTGATCGGTATAATCGGCTTTGTGGACATACCCGTTGTGAGGTTCTCCACGAAGTGGTGGCGGTCTATACACCCCCTCCTCAGCAGGGAGGGAGGGGGGCTCGATCCGGTGATGAGGAAGATCATGTTCTTCAGCATCGGCACGTTCATCCTCCTTGCCTGCCTCGTCTTTCTCTTCCGGTTCAGGCTGGCGAGGATGGAGGAGAGGTTTCAGGGACTGAAGAAGAGGATGGAGGACTGACATGGAGAACTGGGTTTATCTGTTCGGGGCCTACACCCTCGCCTGGCTGGGGGTCTCCCTCTATCTCTATCTCAACATCAAGAAGCAGCGGGATATCGAGGAGAGGCTCTCCGACATGGAGGCCCTGCTGAAGCAGAAGGGCATGCCTGACTGATCGCTGGAGGTGGTCGGATTGGGGACAGAGGTGGGCAGAGAGGGTGAGGCCGTCGCCCTCAGATACCTGAAGAAGAAGCGTTACAGGATCCTCGAGACCAACTACCGGACACCCCTGGGGGAGATAGACATAGTGGCCAGGGACGGCGACACCGTCGTATTCGTCGAGGTGAAGACCAGGAGCAGCCTTGTCTTCGGCCATCCCTTCGAGGCCGTCACGAGGCAGAAGCGTGAGAGGATGAAGAGGCTGGCGCTCTACTACATGAAGGTCAACGGGCTCCTCGACGAGAGGGGCAGGTTCGACGTAATAGCCCTCTATCTGAAGGACGGCGCTTACAGGGTTCAGCACTTCGTCGACGCCTTCGAGGTCTGAGAGGGCTCTCACCGCTGCGGGTGGGACGGTCTTGATCGGAGATGTATCTCTTCCTCATAGCCTTCTTCTCCCTCTACGGCGCGGCGCACCTCTATGCCTTCCTGAAGGCGAGGGCCGCACTCGGTGCCTGGAGCGTCTATCTCATACCCTTCATGGCGGGGATGGTCTTTGCACCCCTCCTCGTTCATCTGGCGGAGAGGCGGGGCCTCGGGACCCTCGCCCGGGTCCTCTCCTGGATCGGCTATGCATGGATGGGGTTGCTCTTTCTCTTCGTCTCCGCCTCGGCCGTCCTCGACATCTCCTGCGCCCTCCTCTACCTTGGCGGCCTGATCCGGGGCAGCAACCCGGCCGCCTTCGCCCTCACCCCGGGTCTTTCGTTCCTCGCACCCCTGCTCCTCTCCATACTGATCGGTGTCTACGGGTACTTCGAGGCGAGGGGGATAAGGGTTGAACGGGTGGTGATCAGGACCCCCAAGGTCCCGGCGGGGATCGATAGGCTGAGGATAGTACAGCTCTCCGACGTCCATATCGGACTGATCGTCAGGGAGGGTAGGCTGAGGAGGATCATCGAGGTGGTGAAGGGGAGCTGCCCCGATATCCTTGTCTCCACAGGCGACCTCGTGGACGGTCAGATCAATGATCTCGAGGGGGCGGCGGCGCTCCTGGCCGAGATAAGGCCCCGGTACGGGAAGTTCGCGGTGACGGGGAACCACGAGTTCTATGCCGGGCTCGCCCAGGCCCTGGAGTTCACGAGGAAGGCGGGGTTCACCGTCCTGAGGGGGGAGGCATTGACCGTTGAGGGGCTGATCAACATCGCAGGGATCGATGACCCCGCAGGAAGGCCCTACGGCCTCTCCAGAGAGGTCTCGGAGAGGGAGCTCCTGTCGGGTCTCCCCGGAGAGAGGTTCACGCTCCTGCTCAAACACAGGCCCGAGATCGACAGCGGCGGGCTCGGGCTTTTCGACCTGCAGCTCTCCGGACATACCCACAAGGGGCAGATATTCCCCTTCTGCCTCGCCACCTACCTTTACTACCCCGTCCATGCAGGGACGTTGAAGCTCCTTGACGAATCCTATCTCTACGTAAGCAGGGGTGCAGGGACGTGGGGCCCCATGATCCGCTTCCTCTCGCCACCTGAGGTGACGGTGATCGAGCTGGTCCGCCCCTCTACTTGACTTTTACGTCGAGGGGGTATATAGTATGTAATCACTTACATTAAAAATGAACAAGGCAGAGACGAAAGAGAGGCTCCTGGAGGCGACCCTGGGGCTTATCTCGGAGAAGGGCTACCTCGGTGCGACCACAAGGGAGATAGCCCGTGAGGCGGGGGTGACGGAGCTCACGCTCTTCAGACACTTCGGCTCGAAGGAGAGGCTCTTCGAGGAGGTCCTGAACAGATACACCTTCCTCCCGAGGCTCAAGGAGCTCCTGCCGGAGCTGGAGACCGTTCCCTACGACGAGGCACTCAATACAGTGGGGATGAAGTTTCTCAGAACACTGAAGGAGAGGAAGTCCCTCGTCAGGATCATGCTCTCGGAGATCACCGTCTATCCCGAGAAGGTGAGGAAGGTCTACAACAGGTTCATAACCGACCTCAGGCAGACCCTTGCAGGTTACTTCGTATCCCTGCAGAATAGGGGGGTCCTCCGAGACGTCTCCCCCGAGATGGCCGCGAGGGTCTTCCTGGGGATGATCTTCTCCTACTTCCAGGCAGAAGAGATCTTCAGGGGGCGCAACATCGCCAGGAGGGAGATGGAGAGGGTGGTGGAGGAGGTGGTGGAGATATTCGTCCGCGGCACAGGAGGGCTGAAGCGATCTAAGGCAATTAACTCAACGAACAGGGAGCAACAGATATGAGCAGAGAGACTGTGAAGAGGCTTACGGTGATCCTTCTGTTGCTGCTTTCCACCGGAGACCTCCATGCCCGGGAGGGAGACAAGGCGGGGGGTATGCCGCCGGCGAGGGTGGTCGTCTCAGAGGTGGGAAGGGGCATGGTCACCCCTGAGAACGAGCTCGTCGGGACCGTCTACTATACAGAGGTCTCCGACGTGGCCTCCGAGGTGAGCGGGATCGTCGAGATCGTCTTCTTTGAAGAGGGCCAGACCGTCGAGGAGGGGGCCATCCTCGTGACCCTGAGCTCCGACCTCCTCCAGAAGACCCTCGAGGCGACGAGGGCTTCCCTCGGGCAGGCCCTCGCGGAGTACGAGAAGGCGGCGAGGGACTACGAGAGGATCGCATCCCTCTATCTGGAGAGTTCAGTGGCCGAGCAGGTCTATGATGAGCACAGGTTCAGGGTCCAGGGGCTGGAGAAGAAGGTCCAGGCCCTCGAGGCGGAGGTGGAGCGGATCGAGCTGGAGCTGGGCAAGAAGTCCATCACCGCGCCCTTCCGCGGCGTGGTGGTTGAAAGGCATGCCGAACGCGGCGAGTGGCTCTCGCCGGGTGCTCCCGTTGCGACCATCGCCAGAGACGACGTCCTGGACGTGATCGTGGACGTGCCGGAGGCGATGGTGAGCTACGTCAGGGAGGGTATGGAGGTGAAGGTGAAGGCCGGAGGGAAGGAGACGGTGGGGAGCGTCGAGGCGGTGATACCCAAGGGCGACGTATCGACGAGGACTTTTCCGGTCAAGATAAGGGTTCAGCAGGGCAGGCACCTTATGGAGGGGATGGAGGCGAGGGTGTGGCTCCCTTCGGGTGAGAGGAAGGAGGCCCTGATGGTGCCGAGGGATGCATTGATAACCGTCTTCGGCAAGACCGTCCTCTTCGCCGTCGTCGGTTCGGAGGCGCGGATGATCCCCGTGAAGGTGATAGGCTATGAGGGGATGACGGCCGGTGTCTCCGCAGAGAGGCTCAGGAAGGGGATGAGGGTGGTCGTAAAGGGCCAGGAGAGGTTGAGGGACGGCCAGAGGGTCGAGGTGATCGGCTCGAAATGATGGTTGAACGCCCGGTGATCGATCCTCTCCCGCCTTCCGTAGCGGGCGGACGGG
>WGEZ01000143.1 GCA_015492515.1 Nitrospirota bacterium | reverse complement strand
GATCGACGAGACCAACAACAGGATCGACGAGACCAACCAACGGATCGACAACCTCAAGGACTTCCTCCTTGCAAGGATCGACGAGACCAACAACAGGATCGACGAGACCAACCAACGGATCGACAACCTCAAGGACTTCCTCCTTGCAAGGATCGACGAGACCAACCAACGGATCGACAACCTCAAGGACTTCCTCCTTGCAAGGATCGATGAGACCAACCAGCGGATCGACAACCTCAAGGACTTCCTCCTTGCAAGGATCGATGAGACCAACAGCAGGATCGCCCGACTCTACGAGGTGATAGTCAGGAGGGAGGAGCACGAGAAACTCGAGCGGCGGATAACGAAGCTCGAGGAGGAGGTTGCCTCACTGAAGGCGAAGATCCCCGTCTGAGGCCCCCCTCTTTAAATCTTATGCAGAGGCTCTAATCCCCTCTCTTTCCACTTATCTGCACTTCGCGGGTTCCACTACTTCCACACCTGAATGGAAGGTCAGGCCCAGGGGGTACCGCCGTCGACGATGGCGTATTCGTCCCACATGAACCAGTTGCCCGTGTCCTCCAGGAAGGCATGGGTGTTCTGCAGTATGGAGTAGTGTTGCTCCTCCTCCCGGGACAGCCTCTCGAAGAGCGCCCTCTCCTTCTCGTCGTCCGTGCCGGCGGCGGCCTTCCTGTAGAACTCGAAGCCCTCCTTCTCCATATTCAGTGCTATCTTCAGGGCGTTTACCTCATCGGTTGTAGCCCCGATCCTCTCCATCATTTCGGACCTGAGGGTCTCGAAGATGGACTTAACGGCCTCCCTCGGCTCACCCTCCCTGATCTCGAAGTCGAGCCCCTTGAGTATGGCCTCGAGCATCTCAAGGTGCCTCCTCTCATCCTGGACAAAGGACTGGAACATCTTCCTGCCGAAGGGATGGGCCGTCCTCCGGGCCGCATCGGTGTAGAACTTCATGGCGTCCGTCTCCATCCTTATGGCCGTCTCCACAGCCTTCATGTTCCCTCCTTTTCATTCGCTGTTGTCGCTCTCCACCGCCTTCCTCAGCTCATTCAGCACGTCGGGGATGGCGGAGGTGACCCTGTCCCAGCTCGGTATCAGCGGCACACCGAGGGGGTCTGCCATGATCGTGTCGGCGGCGATCTTTATGCCGTTGGTGAAGGTCTCTACAGCGAGGCTCTCGTCGTGCCGGTAGAAGAAGAGGCCGTTTATGGCGGCGTCGTCTTCATACCTCTTCAGCATGTCCTGCGCCGTCCGGACATAGGTGGCTATGAGCGTCTTGAAGAAGCCCTCGGAGAAGACGACCCCCTCGGAGGCGAGGGTCCTGAAGAGGGACTTGCAGATGTCTATGCACATCTTCATGAGCCCCTTCGAGGCGTCTCCCGGCGAGAGTTCCTGGTGTTTGTGCTCGTAGTTCTCGGCTATGTCGACCTGGCAGATCCTCCTGGTGGCGGAGTTCCTGTAGACCTCCGCCAGCACGCCGACCTCGAGCCCCCAGTCGCCGGGGATCCTTATCACCCTTGCCAGCTCGGTGCTCATCGAGAACTCACCGGCGAGGGGATAGCGGAAGCTGTCCAGGTACACCAGAAGCGGGATGTAGCCTATGATCTTCTGCAGGGCCCTCACCAGGGGGAGGACGAGCAGACGCGTCACCCTGCCGTGTAGCCTGTCCGTCACGCGGCTGTAGAAGCCCTTGCAGAACTCGTAATCAAGGTTCGGGTTCACCACGGGATAGCAGAGCCTGGCAAGCATGTCCCTCCTGTAGGTGAGGATGTCGCAGTCGTGCAGGGCGATCACCCTCGGTTCCCTCAGGGAGAGGACGTAGCCGTAGGCCATCCATGCAGACTTGCCCTTGCCGGGCTCACCGAGGGGCAGACCCGCCTCCTCGATCGCCCTGTAGACGCTGGAGACCCTCTCGCCGTCGTTCCAGAGGATCGTGGTCTTCTGAGGGAGCACGGAGAAGAACTCCTTCGCATGTCTGAACTCCTCCTCCGTGCACGGTCCGAGGGTGACGACGACCTCTGATATATACCTCACGGCCTTCAACTCCTCGATGATGAGCTTCAGGGCCTCGCCCTGAAGCTCGGAGAAGAGCGAAGGCAGTATGAGCGCAATGGGTCTGTCCTGGCTGTACCAGCTCAGTTCGGCCTCGATCTTCTCCAGGTTCAGCTTCCCGAGCCTGTGGAAGGTGGCTATCACTCCACTCTGGTAAAAGTCCGACATCCAACACCTCCTCGTCCTTTGGTGCGGGCTGATGGTGCGGTCTGAAACCTCTACGGATGCAAGCCGTCAACCTGCTGCCTGCTATTTAAGTATACCCTCGGGCATTGAATTGGTCAAGATTGACAAAACTATCCATGATTTATTATATTTTCTGTTGAATCGCGGCCGAGCACTCTTTTACAGGAGGTGATCCCTTTGCCCATCTACGAGTATCTCTGCCTCAAGTGCGACAGGCGGCTCGAGGCTGTGCAGAAGTTCAGCGACGAACCCCTGACAAGATGCGCCGAATGTGGAGGGGAGTTGAAGAAGCTGATATCCTCCACATCCTTCGTGCTGAAGGGGAGCGGCTGGTATGTGACCGACTACCCCTCTCCTGAGCGGAAGAAGGCGATGGAGAAGGAGACCCCGAAGAAGGACGAGAAGGAAAGCAAAACTGAGACTGCAAAGGCCTCTTAACTTCCACATCCCCTACGGCAGGATAGGGGAGTATATATCCTTTATCAATGAACAGAGACTGAACCTCGAGATCTTCTTCAACGCCGAGGGTCTCGACTCCGCGGATGAAGAATCAATTGAGAGGCTCAGGCGTTCCTTCAGCCACACCCCGTACTTGACGGTCCACGGTCCGTTCATGGACCTCTCACCCGGTGCCGTGGACCCCCTCATCCGGAGGGTCACGGTGGAGAGGTTCTCCCGTACACTGGATATAGCCGCTTTGCTGGGGGCCGGGACCGTGGTCTTCCACTCCGGATACGAGAGGTGGAAGTACGACCACAGGCCCGAGGTATGGCTCGAGGGGAGCCTCAGGACCTGGGAGCCCCTCGCGGCCCTCGCCGAGTCCAAGGGGCTCGGCATCGCCATCGAGAACATCTTCGAGGACGAGCCGTCGAACCTGAAGATGCTCGCAGAGGCCGTCGGGGCGGGGAACTTCGGGCTCTGCTTCGACACCGGCCACTTCAACATCTTCTCCAGGACGACGCTGGAGGAATGGCTGGAGGTGGTCGGACCCTATCTGACGGAACTCCACCTCCATGACAACGACGGGACGAGGGACTCCCACCTGGCACCGGGGGAAGGGACGTTCGACTTCGACGCCCTCTTCAGGATACTGGAGGGCCTCGACAGGAAGGACCTCGTCGTCACGGTGGAGACGCACTCCCTCGACGGCGTGGAGAGGAGCATCACCTTCCTGACCGGGTCGGCCGACCACGGTCGTCCTTCAGGGTGAGCTCCATCAGAACGGCATCCTCCACGGGGAACCTGTAATAGCCCCTCCTGAGTCCCGCTGTCCTGAACCCCATGGATTCATAGAGCCTCCTCGCCGGTGTGTTCGAGGCCCTCACCTCGAGCATGACCACCCTGCAACCCCCACGGGAGAGCTCTTCGAGCACAGCCTCGACGAGGGCCTTCCCGATCCCCCTCCTCCTCCAGCCCGGCCTCACGGCGAGGGTCAGTATGTGTCCTTCACCGTGCGTGAGGGAGGCACATACGTAGCCGACGAGCAGGTCTCCGGACTCGGCGACGAGGCACGTCGAGACCGGGTTGTTGACCTCCTGGAAGAAGGAGACCTCTGACCACGGGGTCGAGAAGGACTCCCGCTCTATCCTCGCCACTTCGGGTATGTCCGAGACCCTCATCTCTCTGAACCATACACCCTTCATCCCGTCGGCAGCGTTACGGTGAAGACGGCGCCCCCTGAATCGGCATCCCCCACGCTTATCCTCCCTCCGTGGGCCTCGATGATCCACTTCGTTATGGCGAGGCCGAGGCCTGATCCACCGGAGAGGCGTGATCTCGTCTTGTCGACACGGTAGAACCTCTCGAATATACGTTCCCTGTCGTCCTCGGGCACCCCGGGGCCTGAGTCCTGGAAGGAGACGACTATCCCGTCGATCAGCTTCTCCGTCTTCACAACGACGGAGCCGCCCCGGGGTGTGTACTTCACGGCGTTGTCGAAGAGGTTTGACATCGCCTCATCGAGCAGCTCCCTGTCGCAGAAGACCTCCATATACTCCAGATAATCCTCCACAACGGTGAGGGACTTCTCCATTATCTCGTTCCTGTACCGGTCGACGATCAGGGAGATGAGCTCGTTGAGGTCGAACCAGGTGTTCTGCATCTCGATGATGTTGTAATCGGCCCTGGAGAGGAGGAGCAGGTTCTCGGTGATCTTCTGGAGCCTGTTCACCTCAAGGAGGTTCTCCTTCAGGATACGTTCGTACTCCCCTGCATCCCGTCTCTTCCTGAGGGCGACCTCTATGGAGCCCTTCAGTATCGTGAGGGGTGAACGGATCTCGTGCGAGACGTCGGAGGTGAAGCGCTTGTGGCTCTCCACGTGCCTCTGGATACTGTCGAGCATGTCGTTGAAGACCCTCACGAGGTTCTTGATCTCGAGCCCGGGGAAGTCCAGCGAGACCCTCTCTTTCAGGACGCCGCCCTTGAGCTTGTCCGCCGCCTCGGTGAGCTTTATGACCGGCAGGACCGCCCTTCCCGCTGTGTAGTAGCTGACGATGACCACGACCACCACAAAGAAGGGGAGGCAGAGGTAGAAGATCTCCTCGAGCCTCCGCAGCCGTTCATCGACCTCCTTGAGGGGGTGTCCGATCCTCAGCACCCTCTTCTCATCGACGGGGAAGTAGAGGACCCTGAAGGTCTCTCCGCCGTGCTGGACGGTGTCGAAGGAATGGACGCCGCCGAGGGCCTTCCGGAAGAGCACCGTCTCCACCGGCCAGTTCACCTCCCCCCCGGCGGAGGGGCGCACATACCCCTCACCGGATCTCACGAGGGTCTCCGCCTCGTACCTCACGGCGGCACCCCCTCCGCCGTCCTCCATCAGGGTCCGGGCCGTTGCCAGGAGACCGGTGTCGACGGAGTCGAGCAGATAGCCCTTGAAGGACTGGTATATCAGCAGTGCGAAGGCGATGACGAGGGCGACGGAGAGGGATAGGTAAAATAGGGTGAGCCTGGCCCTGAGGGTCTTAATCATCTTCCTTTATCATGTAACCAGAGCCGCGTACCGTGTGTATGAGCTTGGTGGGATATCCGCGATCGATCTTCTCCCTGAGGAAGTTGATGTGGACGTCGACCACGTTCGTGGTCGGATCGAAGTTGTATCCCCACACATCACGGAGTATCTGGGTACGGGACAGCACCTTGTTCTTGTTCTTCATGAGGCACTCCAGGAGGGCGAACTCCTTCGGCCTCAGATATATCTCCTTGCCGGACCTCGTTACCTTCCTGGTGATCGGCTCGATCTTCAGGTCTCCGCAGCGGAGCGGCTCGACGGGGAACTGTCTCCGCCTGAAGAGGGCCCTGATACGGGCGAGGAGCTCCTCGAAGGAGAAGGGCTTGGTGAGGTAGTCGTCAGCACCGCTGTCAAGCCCCCTCACCTTGTCCTCCACCGTATCCTTGGCGGTAAGCATCAGGACGGGGGTATGGATGCCCTTCATCCTGATCAGCCTGCAGAGGTCTATCCCGTCCACACCGGGCAGCATTATATCAAGTATAAGGAGGTCGTACTCCATGGAGGCCGCCTTGAGGAAGCCCTCCTTTCCATCGACGGCGACGTCCACGGTGTGGTTCTCCTCCTCCAGCCCCTTCTTTATGAAGGAGGCGACGTTCTCTTCATCTTCGACGAGCAGTATCTTCACGGCTCCCTCTATTTCACCACCAGCACCGGGCAGTGTGAATGCTCCACGACCTTTGAGGATACGCTGCCGAGGAGGAACCTCCTGGCGCCGTGGCGTCCGTGGGAACCGACGACCACGAGGTTCACCCTCAGGCGCCTCGCCGTGTCGAGGATCTCATCCGCAGGGACCCCCTGGCTGACGAGGGTCCTGTGTTCGATGGGATGGGAGGCGAGGGAACGGCTCACCCTCGCCAGGGTCCTGTTGGTCTCCTCGGTGAGGAGGTCCTTGATCCGCTGCCGCTCCATATCGGAGAGCTCGGTGAGATAGAGCTCCGGCACGACGGAGAGGACATAGAGTGTGGAGTTGAACTTGACCGCTATCTCCAGGGCCGCCCTCAGGGCCTTCTTCGACTCCCTCGAGCCGTCATGGGCCATCAGGATCTTCTTCATCTCTTCCCCCTTGCAACCGGAAACTTCCGGATCATCTCCACCCTCTATAAGTATATCAGATCCTGCACTTTCAATTCTCACCGGGGAAAGGTTAGAATATAGACTTGATTCCTGCCAGAGGAGGTGGAAGATGCACAGGAGAGACTATTTTTTTACCTCTGAATCAGTGACAGAGGGCCATCCCGACAAGATCGCCGATCAGATATCGGACGCGATACTGGATGCCATAATAGCACAGGACCCTTACGGAAGGGTGGCCTGTGAAACACTGGTCACCACAGGACTCGCCTTCGTCTCCGGAGAGATCACCACGAGCTGTTACGTCCACATACCGGACCTCGTCAGGGAGACCATCAAGGATATAGGTTACACCAGGGCGAAATACGGCTTCGATTACGAGACATGCGCGGTGATCACCGCCATCGACCGCCAGTCCAGCGACATCGCGATGGGGGTCGATATAGGAGGCGCCGGCGACCAGGGACTGATGTTCGGGTTCGCCTGCAACGAGACCCCTGAGTTGATGCCCCTGCCGATCATGCTCGCCCATAAGCTGAGCATGAGGCTCTCGGAGGTGAGGAAGAAGGACATCATCGGTTACCTGAGACCGGACGGGAAGACCCAGGTCACCATAGAATACAGGGACGGCAGGCCCTTCAGGATCGACTCCATCGTGGTCTCGGCGCAGCACAACCCCGACGCCACGCTCAAGGAGATCAGGGAGGACGTGATCGAGAAGGTGATAAAACCGACCGTTCCAGGGCAGCTCCTCGACGAGGAGAACATAACCTACCACATCAACCCCACGGGGAGGTTCGTGACCGGCGGCCCCATGGGAGACACGGGGCTGACGGGCAGGAAGATCATCGTGGACACTTACGGCGGCGTTGCAAAGCACGGCGGCGGATGCTTCTCCGGGAAGGACCCGACAAAGGTGGACCGCTCCGGTGCCTACATGGCCCGTTATATCGCCAAGAACCTCGTGGCAGCGGGGATAGCCGACAGGCTGGAGGTCCAGATCGCCTATGCCATAGGCATACCTGAGCCGGTCTCCATCCTGGTGGACGGCTTCGGTACGGAGAAGATCCCCTACCAGGAGATCATCAGGCTCGTGAAGGAGAACTTCGACCTGACGCCGAAGGGGATCATGGAGACCCTGGACCTGAGGAGGCCGATCTACAAGAAGACCGCCGTCTACGGCCACTTCGGAAGGAACGACGATGAGTTCACCTGGGAGAAGACGGACCGGGCCGAGACGCTGAGAAGGCAGGCCGGGCTTTAGAGACAAGAGAAAGGGGAGAAGAATGATCAGACACGATGTGAAGGACCTTAAACTCGCAAGGCAGGGCAGGCTCAGGATCGAGTGGGCAGGGATGGAGATGCCCGTTCTCCGAAGCATCAGGGAGCAGTTCAGACGGGAGAGGCCGCTGAAGGGCGTGAGGATAGCCGCATGCCTCCACGTCACCACAGAGACGGCGAACCTGATGGAGACCCTCAAGGCGGGCGGTGCAGAGGTGGCGCTCTGTGCGTCGAACCCCCTCAGCACCCAGGACGACGTGGCCGCATCCCTGGTGAAGTACTCCAGGGTGCCGGTCTTCGCGATCAAGGGCGAGAACAACCGCACCTATTACAGCCACATCCGTTCCGTCCTCTCCATCAGGCCTCACATCACGATGGACGACGGAGCGGACCTCGTGTCCACTGCCCACAGGTCGGCAGGCGGCGTGGTGGAGGAGATCATAGCCGGAACGGAGGAGACGACCACAGGGGTCATACGTCTGAGGGCGATGGCCGAGAAGGGCGTCCTCAAATACCCCATAATCGCCGTGAACGACGCCTACACGAAATACCTCTTCGACAACAGGTACGGCACGGGCCAGAGCACCATAGACGGGATACTCCGCTCCACCAACCGCCTGATGGCGGGCTCCGTCTTCGTTGTCTGCGGCTACGGCTGGTG
>WGEZ01000142.1 GCA_015492515.1 Nitrospirota bacterium | reverse complement strand
CTTGAGGCTGCACTCAGCCGTCCGCTCCGGATCAGCCTGGATGCCTCTTACGATCCCGGCTCAGGCGGTTTCGAGTGGATAAACTACAGCACTTCCTTCAAGGCGGGCCGGGCCTCGTTCTCCGTCGGTCAGAGATACTCGCGGAGGGATGAGATCCTCTTCTACACAGGAGGGTTCTCCATGCCCCTGACGAGGAGATGGAGTCTCAGCTCAACCGCCTGGTACGACGCCAGGGGGGAGGGCCTCAGGGACCTGAACGTCACCACCGTCTACTCGGCGCAGTGCTGGGGGATGAGGCTGACATACAACAGGAGACCGGATGATTACAGCATTTTCCTCGTCATCGAGCTGAAAGGGCTCGGTTCTATGAGGCTCGTCGGGATCTGACCGCCTCCTCGATGATCCCCACCGCCTCCTGAACCCCCGTGGTCTCGGTGTCGATGATCACCTCTGGATGCAGCGGTTCCTCGTAGGGGACGGTGATCCCTGGGACAGGCCAGCCCTTTCTCCCCTTCTCATAGATGTCCTTCGGTGCACCGTGCCGCTGCCTCCTCGCCGCCTCACGCCTCTGGCACTCCTGGATCGAGCACCTGAGATAGACCTCGACGAACCCCGGGATGAGCTCCCTCGCGAGCTCCCGCCATCGCCGCATATTCCCCGTGGCGTCGATCACGACGTCGTGGCCGAGTCCGGTGAGGGTCTTGGCGATGTAGACGAGGCAGCGGTACAGTAGATCCCTCTCGGCATCGGAATAGGTGGGCTGAGGGGTGACCACCTTCCGGAGTTCGTCCATCCTGAGGGTGATGAAGGCGGGGTGCCTCCTGGTGAAGGCCTCAGAGACGGTGCTCTTGCCGCTGCCTGGAAGACCGGTTATCCAGATTGCCACTGCCATGGGCGCCATCCGTCAGGGTGGAAAGACACCCCATTATAGCACAGAGGGCCGGCTCCGGGATATCCGTTCCCGAGAGGGCCGGAGCAGCCGGAATCCTTGACAGTAAAGGCTTTGTAGGTGTATGATAGAGTATCATGACCCACCTGTCTGACGAAATGGGGTGAGCTCACTTATACCATATCTTGATCGGGCTGAATAAATCCAGGCTGCTTTAAGCGGAGGGGCTTTACAATGGCAGGACACTCCAAGTGGGCACAGATCAAACATAAAAAGGCGGTGGTAGACCTCAGGAGGGGCAAGCTCTTCTCGAAGCTCGCCAGGGAGATCTCCGTCGCCGCGAGGCTCGGCGGCGGTGACCCGTCGATGAACCCGAGGCTGAGGACGGCCGTCGAGAAGGCGAAGGAGGCGAATATGCCTCAGGACAATATAAAGAGGGCCATCCAGAAAGGGACGGGTGAGCTGCCGGGGGTCAGCTACGAGGAGGCGGTGTACGAGGGGTACGGCCCCGGCGGCGTGGCGATGCTGATAGAGGTGCTCACGGACAACAAAAACCGCGCCGTCTCCGAGATAAGGCACCTGATGAGCAAGCACGGCGGCAGTCTCGGAGAGGCCGGATGCGTCTCCTGGATCTTCGACAAGAAGGGCTATATCCTGGTGGAGAAGACCGCAGTGGATGAGGAGACCCTTATGGACACGGTCCTCGAGGCCGGGGCCGAGGACATGAAGAACGACCCCGAGGAGGACAACTACGAGATCGTGACCGCTCCGGAAGACCTCCCGGTGGTGAAGGAGGCGCTTGAAGAGAGGGGGATCCCGGTCTCCCTGGCCGAGGTGACGATGCTTCCCAGGTCCTATGTATCCGTTGAAGGCGAGAAGGCTGCAAGTATGCTGAGGCTCGTGGAGGCGCTTGAAGAGCTCGACGACGTCCAGAACGTCTATGCGAACCTCGATATCTCCGAAGAAGCAGCGGCCAGGGCCGAGGGGTGAGCTCTCAGGGCTATAAGCTCTCAAAGGGGGCGGTCTCCCGCTTCGAATCATCGATATCTGTCCTCCTTCTCCTCCTTTCCCCGTGGATGACGCCCTCGGTGTATGCACTCACCCCGTCGGAGACGATCAACATAAGGGTGTACAGGGAGGTGAGCCCCTCGGTCGTGAACATCACCACCACGACCCTCATCAGGGATTTCTTCTCCGTATATCCCCGTAAGGGCGCCGGCTCCGGCACTATCATCGATGCATCGGGCTACATCCTCACCAACTACCACGTCATAGAGGATGCGACGGAGATAATGGTCACCCTCCACGACGGAAGCAGATACAAGGCCTCCTTTGTGGGCGCCGATCCCGAGAACGACATCGCCATAATAAAGATAAAACCCGACAGGCCCTTGAAACCCGTGAGGCTCGGTGACTCCGACGGGCTTCAGGTCGGGCAGGAGGTCTTCGCCATCGGCAACCCCTTCGGACTGAACTCCACGCTAACCAGGGGGATAATCAGTGCCCTCGGCAGACCACTCACCACCGAGTCCGGTATGGTGATAGAGAACGTGATACAGACGGATGCCCCGATAAACCCGGGAAACTCCGGGGGACCGCTCCTGAACACCTCCGGTGAGATGATAGGTATAAACACCGCCATATTCACCCCCTCGGGAGGGAGCGTGGGGATCGGCTTCGCCATACCGGTGAATACGGCGAAGGAACTGATACCGGAGCTGATCAGGTACGGCCGGGTGAGGAGGCCCTGGTTCGGCATAACAGGGCTGCCCCTCTGGAAGGAGCTGTCGGAGGCCTTGAGGCTCCCCGTTGACTCGGGCATACTCGTTTCGCAGGTGGACCCCGACGGCCCAGCTGCAGAGGCGGGTATAAGGGGCGGAGGGATCCCTGTGGAGATAAGCGGGACCGTGGTCTACCTCGGCGGAGACATAATCGTGGAGGTCAACGGAGAGAAGGTGGCCTCCCTCAAGGATATAAAGAGGGCCGTAAGGGGGAAGCGGGAGGGCGAGCTGGTGGATGTGAAGATCGTCAGGGGTGCCGGTGAAGTGCTGACCCTGAAGCTGAGGGTGAGGTTGAAGAGCTGATGAAGGCCCTTGTCTGTGTGGTCCTTGCAGCCGGGGAGGGGAGGAGGATGAGGTCCGGGGTGCCGAAGGTGCTTCACAGGCTGAACGGTGTGCCCATGCTCCACTACATCGTCGGCTCCGCCAGGGCGCTGAACCCGGAAGGGCTCATCGTCGTGGCGGGGAAGGACAACAGGAGGCAGCTGGAGGAATCCCTCGGGCCTGGGGGGGTCAGGTTCGTCACGCAGGAGGCGCCCCTCGGCACCGCCCACGCCCTCCAGAGCGCGAGGAAGGCGCTGAGGGGCTTCAGAGGTGACGTCCTCGTCCTCAACGGCGACACCCCGCTGATAACCACCGGTACATTGAAGAGGTTCATAACCAGACACAGGAGGGCGGGTAACAGCCTGAGCATCCTCTCTTTCACTCCCCCTGACCCGGCCGGCTACGGGCGGGTGCTGAGGGACGGCTCCGGCAGGCCTCTGATGATAGTGGAGGAGCCGGACGCCACCGTTGAGCAGAGGGGGATCGGTGAGGTGAACAGCGGCGTCTATCTCATCAGGCACGACGCCCTCCCGCTGTTGAAAGAGGTGAGGCGGAACAGGAGGAAGAAGGAGTACTATCTCACCGATCTGCTCGGGATCGCCCTGCGGAGGGGCCTCGGCTGCGGGGTCTATCAGCTGGGTGAAGAACGGGAGTTCATGGGGGTGAACACAAAGGAGGAGCTTCTCCAGGCCCAGAGGGTGCTCCGTGAAAGGACGGTGAAGCACTGGCTCGACAGGGACGTGGGGTTCATGGACGAGTCGGCGGTCTTCATCCATCCCGAGGCCGTCATCGGAGAGGGGACGTTCATCTATCCCAACGTCTGCATCGAGGGGAAGACGAGGATCGGCAGGTGGTGCGTCGTCTATCCCAACGTCAGGATAGCGGAGAGCGTCATCGGCGACAGGGTGGTGATAAAGGACTCCTCGGTCATCGAGTCGGCAGAGATAGGCGACGGCTCCGCCATCGGCCCCTTTGCCAGACTGAGACCGGGAACGACGGTGATGGAGGGGGCGAGTATCGGAAACTTCGTGGAGGTGAAGGCCTCGACCATCGGCAGGGGAACGAAGGCACAGCACCACAGCTATATCGGCGACGCCGAGGTGGGAGGCGGTGTGAACATAGGCGCAGGGACGATAACCTGCAACTACGATGGTCTCAAGAAACACAAGACGGTGATCGAAGAGGGCGTCTTCATCGGGAGCGACACCCAGCTTGTCGCCCCTGTCAGGATCGGAAAGGGTGCCTACGTGGCGGCGGGCACCACGGTGACCGAGGATGTGCCCCCGGGCGCCCTCGCGATCGGCAGGGCCCCCGGGAGGGTGATAAAGGGCTGGGCCAAGAAGAGGAGGGCCAAGAGCTGACCTCAGGGCCGAGGTGTTTCCAGGATGTGCGGAATAATAGGGTACATAGGCACCGGTGACGCTATCGAGGTGGTTGTAGAGGGCCTCCGGCACCTCGAGTACAGGGGGTATGACTCCGCCGGCATCGCCTACCATAACGGAAGCGGGATAGACGTGCTCAGGTGCAAGGGGAAGATCAGGGACCTGGAGGGGCTGGTCAGGAAGAGCAGGCCCGTCGCCTCCCTGGCCATCGGACATACCCGGTGGGCCACCCATGGTGTCCCCTCGGAGTACAACGCCCACCCCCATCGGTCGAACAACGTCGTCCTGGTCCACAACGGGATAATCGAGAACTACCTCGAGCTGAAGAAGGAACTGGCAGAGGAGGGCTACACGTTCACCTCCGAGACCGACACGGAGGTCCTCTGCCACCTGATAGACAGCTACTGCAGGGAGTACGGCTTCCGGGAGGCCGTTGAAGCGGCCTTGAGGGACACGAGGGGTGCGTACGCCATAGTGGCCATCTCCGTCAGGGACCCCGGGGTGATGATCGGCGCCAGGAAGGACAGCCCCCTGGTGCTCGGAGTGGGTCAGGAGGGGTTCTTCCTCGCCTCCGATGTGCCCGCCTTCCTCACCAGGACCAACAGGGTCGTCTTCCTCAGGGACGGCGAGATGGTGACGATCAGCGGTGAGGGGTACAGGATCACCGACCTCGAGGGCAACCGCCTCGAGAGGGAGACAGAGCTGGTCACCTGGAGCCCCTCGATGGCAGAGAAGGGCGGTTACAAGCACTACATGCTGAAGGAGATCCACGAGCAGCCGAGGTCCCTGGCGGATACCCTCCGCGGCAGGGTCTTCCCCGAGAGGGGAGAGGTAAACATCGCGGAGTTCGGGCTCGATGAGGAGAGGCTGAGGAGGGTGAGGAAGATATTCATTGTGGCCTGCGGCACCTCCTGGCACGCAGCCCTCGTCGGGAAGTATCAGATAGAGGGCCTGGCAGGGGTGCCCGTGGAGGTGGACCTCGCATCGGAGTTCCGCTACCGCGGTGCACTCCTGGAGGAAGGCGATCTCTTCATCGCCATAACGCAGTCAGGAGAGACGGCCGACACCCTTGCGGCACAGCGTGAGGCCCGAAGGCGCGGCGCCTTCACCCTCAGTATCTGCAACGTACTCGGTTCGACCTCTGCAAGGGAGGCTGATTCGGTCTTCTTCACCCATTCAGGCCCAGAGATCGGCGTGGCCTCGACGAAGGCCTTCACATCCCAGCTCGTCGCCCTCTACCTCTTCTCCATCCTCCTCGCCCGTGTGAGGGGAAGGATCGGCCACGGCGAATCCTTTGAGTTGATCGCCGAGCTGTTGAGGCTTCCCGATAAGGTGGAGGCCGTCCTCAGCGGTGAGGAGGCTGTGGTCAGGGTCGCCAGGGAGCTCTTCAAGGCCCGGGACTTCCTCTATCTCGGCAGGGGCATCCTCTATCCCGTTGCCCTCGAGGGTGCACTGAAACTGAAGGAGATCTCCTACATACATGCCGAGGGGTATCCGGCGGGAGAGATGAAACACGGCCCCATTGCGCTGATAGACGAGGATGTGCCCGTGGTGTTCCTTATGCAGAAGGGCGGGCTGAGGGAGAAGATCCTCTCCAACGTCTCTGAGGTCAAGTCAAGGGGGGGGAAGGTGGTTGCGGTGGCGGCCGGCGGGCTGCCGGAGGGGTTTGAGATGGCTGATTATTCCATCGAGATCCCGGAAACGAACCGGTATCTGGAGGCCGTGCTCATGGCGGTCCCCCTCCAGCTGCTGGCTTATCATATAGGGGTTTTGAGGGGTTGCGACGTTGATCAGCCGAGGAATCTCGCCAAGAGTGTGACCGTAGAATAGCGGTATTTATTGGATTTCAGCGGTATGATTCTGTTATTATAAGAATACTTCAGGCGTTCAGGGAGCCTGGGGTCAGAGGGAGAAAGGGGTATGAACAGGGAAGCCTTACTGGACGGCCTTAATCCGCAGCAGAGGGACGCATTGCTCCATACCGACGGAGCGCTCCTGGTGATCGCAGGAGCCGGAAGCGGTAAGACCAGGGTGATCACCCACAAGTATGCCTATCTCGTCAGAGAGAAGAGGCTCTCGCCCTCCTCCATATTGACCGTCACCTTCACCAACAAGGCCGCTGAGGAGATGAAGGGCAGGATCGCTTCGCTGCTGTCGAGGGACCTGAAGGACTGCTGGATAGGCACCTTCCATTCCCAGTGCATGAGGATACTGAGGAGGGAGATCCAGGTGCTCGGGTACAGGCCCGAGTTCGTCGTTTATGATGAGGACGACCAGCACAGCCTGATAAGGCATATCCTGAAGGAGCTGAAGATCTACGAGGCCCTCTACAGGGGGGTCGTCTCCAGGATAAACTCCCTGAAGGCCTCCATGGTGACGCCTGAGGAGTTTCTCGCCTCCGGCGACGGCTTCGGATTCGACGAGAAGCTGGCAAAGGTCTACGTCATCTACCAGGACGAGCTGAGGAGGTGCAATGCCCTCGACTTCGACGACCTGATACTCCTCACCGTCCGTCTGTTCCGGGACCACCCCGATGTGCTCCGGAGATACAGGGAGAGGTTCTCTTACATCCTCGTCGATGAGTTCCAGGACATAAATTCAGCCCAGTACGAGCTGGTGAAGCTCCTCGCCCTGGGGCACAGGAACATCTCCGCCGTCGGTGACGACGATCAGAGCATATACCGTTTCAGGGGAGCGGAGGTGGCCAACATATACAGGTTCGAAGAGGACTTCCCCGATGCGAAGGTCATAAAGCTCGAGCAGAACTACCGGAGCACACAGAACATCCTCGACGTCTCCGGCTCCGTCATCTCCAGGAACCCCGGCAGGAAGGCGAAGCAGCTCTGGACCGAGAGGGGGAGGGGTGAGCATGTGAACTTCTACTGGCTTCCGACCGAGGAGGAGGAGGCCAAGTATGTGGCCAAGACGATCAAGGACATCTATCTCAAGGGCGTCTACAACTACGGGGATATGGCGGTGCTTTACCGGATCAACCTCCAGTCGAGGGCCGTCGAGGTGGCCCTCAAGAGGGAGGGCGTCCCGTACCGCGTCGTCGGAGGGGTCAGCTTCTTCGAGAGGAAGGAGGTCAAGGACATAGTCTCCTACCTGAGGCTCTCCCTGAACCAGCACGACAACGTCAGCCTCCGGAGGGTGATCAATACCCCCCACAGGGGGATAGGCTCTGCCACCCTGAACAAGATCGAGCACGTGTCGAGGAAGAACGACCTGAGCCTCTTCGAGGCGATCAGGCGTGTCTGCAGGACGAAGGCCTCTTCACAGACCGTTCTGGAGAAGCTCGAGGCCTTCCTGAGGCTCTTGAGCGAGCTCTCGGCGCTGAAGGGACGGCCTGCTCCGGAGGCCATCGAATACATCGTGGAGCTGACGGGTTATTCCGAGGGTCTGGAGGATCAGAGGCTCCAGAGCCTCTCTGAACTGACGGCGTCCGCCGAGGGGATGTCGGTCGAGGAGTTCCTGGAGAGGGTCTCGCTGTTTACGAGGCTTGACGAGCCCGTCCCTGAAGACGCCGTCTCGTTGATGACCATCCATGCCGCCAAGGGTCTCGAGTTCCCCGTCACCTTCATCATAGGTCTTGAGGAAGGGGTGTTGCCCTACTTCAAGTCCTCCGACAACGAGGAGGAGATCTGTGAGGAGAGACGCCTCTTCTACGTGGGGTTGACCAGGACCAAGGACCTGCTCTACCTCACAGGAGCCCGGAAGCGGAGGGTCCTCTCAAGGCGGCAGCGGCAGGAGCCCTCGAGGTTCCTCTCCGACATACCGAAACGGTGCTGCCAGTGGATAGAGAAGGACCCCTGCGGCACCGTCGCGGGAAACGGTGTCGATGGGAAGGGGCGGAGCAGTCCGCGGGACGAGGCCCTGTACTATGCCTTCCCCTACAAGACAGGCTGCCGGGTCAGGCATCCCAAATGGGGTATCGGCGTGGTGAGGGACTGTTACGGCGAGGGGGACGACCGCAAGGTCTACGTCAACTTCCCCGGTGTGGGTGTCAAGAGGCTCGCCCTGAAGTTCGCGCAGCTGGAGCGGGTGTGAGCGGGCAGGGGAGCGACGGGGATGAGGATCTCCAGAGGTGACGTCGAGCATATAGCCCGCCTTGCAAGGCTGAGGTTGACCGAAGGTGAGAAGGAAACCTACGGTCTGCAGCTGAGCGATATACTGGAGTATGTGGAGAAGCTGAAGGAGCTGGACACCTCAGAGGTGGACCCCACCTCGCACGTGATCCCGTTGAGCAACGTCTTCAGGGAGGATCTGCTCCAGGGGTCCCTGTCCCGAGAGGAGGCCCTGCGGAATGCACCCCAGGCCGCGGATGCCTTCTACCGGGTTCCGAAGATAATCGAGTAGAAGATCGGGATACAATGTACAGATGCATCTTGAGGGCCAAGATACACATGGCCAGAGTCACCGACTGCGTTCTCCATTACGAGGGAAGCATAGGGATCGACGAGGATATAATAGAGGCCGCAGGGATACTGCCCTTCGAGCAGGTTCATGTATGCAACCTCAACAACGGCGAGCGGTTCGTCACCTACGTCATCCCTGCAGAGCGGGGGAGCAGGGGGTTCACGCTGAACGGTCCTGCAGCGAGAAAGGCCGCGGTCGGTGACAGGATAGTGATCTTCGCCTACTCCTGGATGGAGGAGGCCGGGATACCTGATGCCCTTCCGAGGGTGCTCATCATGGATGAGGAAAACAGGATAGCCGTGGTGCGCGAGGGGAGGGGAGGGTAGAGGTGCCCGGACAGCTCCTCATGAAGGGCAACGAGGTGATGGCCGAGGCGGCCGTGAGGGCCGGCTGTCGTTTCTATTCAGGCTATCCCATAACACCACAGAACGAGATCCCCGAGTACCTCTCCTGGAGGCTTCCCGAGGTCGGAGGGGTCTTCATACAGGCCGAGAGCGAGCTTGCGGCGATCAACATGGTCTACGGCGCCTCCGCAGCAGGTGTGAGGGCGATGACCTCGTCGTCCTCACCGGGGATAAGCCTCAAGCAGGAGGGGATCTCCTTCCTGGCGGGAGCCGAGCTCCCGGCGGTGGTTGCAAACGTACAGCGCGGGGGTCCCGGCCTGGGCAACATATCGGGCAGCCAGCAGGACTATTTCCAGTCCACGAAGGGTGGAGGCCACGGTGACTACAGGCTCCTCGCATACGCACCCTTCAACCACCAGGAGCTGTGGGACCTGACCATGACCGCCTTCGACAAGGCCGATGAGTACAGGAACCCGGTGATGATCCTCACCGACGGTGTGCTGGGGCAGATGATGGAGCCCTTCGTCCCCACCGAATACGTCCCCCCGGGGCTTCCACCGAAGGACTGGGTGCTGGACGGATGCAGGGGGAGACCGCCTCGGGTGATCAAGACCCTCTACCTCGGCGAGGGCGAGCTCGAGAGGCAGAACCTGAAGCTCCAGAAGAAGTACCAGAGGATGAAGGAGGCGGAGGTCCTCTACGAGACCTATATGGTCGACGATGCGGACCTGGTGATCGTGGCCTTCGGGATAGCGGCCAGGGTCTCCCTGTCGGCCGTGAGGCTTCTGAGGAGGCGCGGCAGGAGGGCCGGGCTCTTCCGACCGGTGACGCTCTTCCCCTTCCCCGAGAGGGAGATAGGCGACCTCGCTGAAGCGGGGAGGAGGTTCCTCGTGGTGGAGCTGAACCTCGGCCAGATGGTGGAGGACGTACTCCTTGCGGTCAACGGTGCCTCGGAGGTGAGGCTCTACGGCAGGTGCGGAGGCTCGATGATGACGCCGGAAGAGGTGGTGGATGCAGCGGAGCGGATGGAATCACTGGATACCCGGCGGAGGGTGCGTGTCTCCCTGAAGTGACCGTCAGTCCTGCAGCAGGACGAGGTTGTCCCTGTGGATCACCTCATCGGAGTATCTGTAGCCGAGGTGCCTCTCTATCTCCGAGGTCCGCTTCCCCATGATCCTCCTCACCTCTTCAGAGGAGTAGTTGGTGAGGCCCTTCGCGAACCTGACGCCGCTGTCGTCGGTGCAGTAGACCGCATCACCGGGGCTGAAGTTGCCCTCCACAGAGACTATACCCGACGGGAGCAGGCTCTTGCCCCTGGCGACGATGGCCTCCCTTGCACCGGCGTCGACCGCTATGCTGCCCCTGGCCCTCAAACCGAAGGCGATCCAGCCCTTCCTTGCAGGCATCTTCTTCCTGGCCGACCTGAACTCCGTGCCCACAGCCCTGCCCTCAAGGAGCGACCTCAGCAGCCCCGGCACCTTTCCGTTTATGATGTTCACGATGATCCCGTAGCGGACCGCCCTCTTGGCGGCCAGGACCTTTGAGTACATCCCGCCGGTGCCCACGAGGCTGCCCGCGCCGCCGGCGATCCTCTCGATCTCGGGGGTTATCTCCTCGACGACGGGTATGAGCCTGGCGCTGCTGTGCTTCAAGGGGTCCCGGTCGTAGAGGCCGTCCACATCGGAGAGTATTATCAGCCTGTCGGCGCTCACCATGCCCGCCACGAGGGAGGCGAGCTGGTCGTTGTCACCGAACTTGATCTCCTCCACGGCGACGGAGTCGTTCTCGTTTATGATGGGGATGACGCCGTAGTCCAGGAGGGTCGTGATCGTGTTCTTGGCGTTTATGTACCTCCTCCGGTCATGGAAGGCATCCCTTGTGAGCAGTATCTGTGCCACCTTCTTGTCGTGCCGGCCGAACCCCTTCTCATAGGCCCACATGAGCGCACTCTGTCCAACAGATGCAGCGGCCTGCTTGTGCCTGATGTCCGACGGCCTCCTCTTCAGCCCCAGGCTCTTCATCCCGGCCGCTATCGCTCCTGAAGAGACGACGATCACCTCCTTCCCCCTGGAATGGGCCTCGGAGATATCCGTGCTCAGCGCGGCTATCCTCGTTTCGTCGAGGCCGTTGCCGGAGGTGAGGAGGTTGCTCCCTATCTTTATGACCAGCCTCTTCATCCCCTCAGTCGCTCCACCTCCCTGGCCAGATATGTGGTCAGTTCATCGAGCCCTTTGCCGGTCAGGGCCGAGATCTCGAAGAAGGGTATCCCCTTTATTGTACAATATTGCTTCAGTCTTCTGAGCCGCTCCTCCTCGGCGATGTCGATCTTTGTGGCGGCGACGGCCTGTGCCTTCCGGCTGAGTTCTTCGCTGTACAGTCCGAGTTCGCGGTTGATCTTCAGGAGGTTCTCCACGGGGTCTCCAGGGGTCATCGCCGAGACGTCCACGAGGTGCAGCAGCAGCCTCGTCCTCTCGACGTGTCTCAGGAACCGGAAGCCGAGACCTGCACCCCTGTGGGCACCCTCGATCAGTCCCGGTATATCGGCGACGACGAAGCTTCCGAGGTCGTCCTTCTTCACCATCCCGAGCACGGGTGCGAGGGTGGTGAAGGGGTAGTCCGCGATCTTCGGCCTTGCCGAGGATATCCTCGAGATGAGGGTCGACTTGCCGGCGTTGGGCAGCCCGATCAGACCGACGTCGGCAAGGAGCTTCAGCTCCAGGATCACCTCTCCCTCTTCACCGGGCTCACCGGGCTGGGCGAATCTGGGAGCCTGCCGGACCGCGGTTGCAAAACGGGCGTTGCCCAGGCCTCCCCGTCCACCCCTGGCAACAACCACCTCAGCTCCAGGGCTGTCGAGGTCTGCGATGATCTCCGCCGTCCCGGCGTCCTTGACGACGGTGCCGACGGGGACCCTGATTATCAGGTCCTCGCCGTCCCGGCCGTTCATCCTCTTGCCCTTTCCGTGTCCGCCCCGTTCAGCCCTGTAGGTCTTCCTGTACTTCTGGTCGAGGAGGGTGTAGAGCTGGGGGTCGGCCCTGATGATCACGTCTCCGCCCCTGCCGCCGTCACCGCCGTCAGGGCCTCCGCGGGGTACGAACTTCTCCCTCCGGAAGCTGACACAGCCCCTGCCGCCGTCGCCGGCCTTTACATGGATCTTTACATAATCAACAAAGGTCATCTCTGCAAGAGGCTGAGCGCGGGCACGGCAACGGACTGACGGGGTGGGTCGAGCTTCCTCTTCTTCCGGAGTCATGCACGGATGGGAGGGGGGTCACGGTGAGGGAGGAG
>WGEZ01000141.1 GCA_015492515.1 Nitrospirota bacterium | reverse complement strand
TCGCTCTCCACCCATATCCTGCCTCCGTGCATCTCGACGATCTTCTTGCAGAGGACGAGCCCCAGCCCTGTACCCTGGTGCTTCTTCTCGTAGGTCGACTCAAGCTGCTGGAAGGGCTTGAACAGTCTCGGCATGTCTTCCGGTTTTATACCCGGTCCCGTGTCTTCGATACAGATCTCGATGTACTCCCTCTCACCCTCACTGGATCGGGGGTCAGCGCCGTTCTTTTCGTTCGTCAGCTCTTCACTCCTTTCATCGGTGCTCCTTCTCATCGGCACCGTGTGCTGGAAAACCTCCGTCTTGTTCAAATTATTGTAGCATAAAACCCCCTTTTCCGTCTCAGGATGGAGAGCGTGAGGGAGGATACCGGGCACGGAGACTCTAAGGCAGGGTTCCTGAAAGAGGCGATTTCTGCTAAAGTATATTCGTAGCAATCCGGATCAGAAGGAGGTTGCCATGGCAGAGAGGGAGATCGATGTATTGCTGAAGGAGAGGAGGAGGTTCCCTCCGCCCGGAGAGTTCTCCAGGAAGGCCCACATAAAGAGCATGGCCGAGTACGAGGAGATATACCGACGCTCCGTCGAAGACCCGGAGGGTTTCTGGGCGGAGATGGCCGAGGGCTCCGTATCGTGGTTCAGGAGGTGGGAGAAGGTGCTCGAGTACGACTTCGGCAGACCCATGGTGAGGTGGTTCAGAGGGGGGATGCTGAACGCCTCCTACAACTGCCTCGACCGGCACCTCGACACACCCGTCAGGAACAGGGCGGCCCTCATATGGGAATCGGACGACGGCGGATACAGAACATACACCTACCAGCAGCTCCACTACGAGGTGAACAGGTTTGCCAACGTCCTGAAGAGACACGGCGTGGGCAGGGGAGACAGGGTGGCCCTGTACCTGCCGATGATACCCGAGCTGGTGATAGCGATGCTCGCCTGTGCACGGGTGGGGGCGATCCACAGCGTGGTCTTCGGCGGCTTCTCGTCGCAGTCCCTGAGGGACAGGATAAGGGACTGCGGGGCGAGGCTCCTCGTCACCGCTGACGAGGGGATGAGGGGCGGCAGGAGGATACCCCTGAAGTCGAATGCGGACGAGGCGTTGAAGGACGCACCGACCATCCAGGGGGTCATCGTCGTCAGAAGAACGGGCGGTGCGATAGAGATGCAGCCGGAGAGGGACCGCTGGTGGCACGACGAGATGGCGGCGGCGGACGTCGCGGACCACTGCGCTCCGGAGTGGATGGAGGCCACGGAACCGCTCTTCATACTCTATACATCGGGATCAACGGGTAAGCCGAAGGGCGTCATCCACTCCCAGGGAGGCTACATGGTCTATGTGAACCTCACCTTCCGGTGGATCTTCGACTACCACCCTGGCGACGTCCACTTCTGCACGGCTGACATCGGCTGGATCACCGGGCACAGTTACATCGTCTACGGTCCCCTCTCCTCGGGTGCCACGTCGTTGATGTTCGAGGGCACGCCCATGTACCCCGACCCCGGCAGGTACTGGGAGATCGTGGAGAAGCACAGGGTGAACATCTTCTACACCGCGCCCACGGCGATAAGGGCACTGATGAAGGAGGGTGACCGGTGGGTCGAGGGGCATGACCTCTCGTCCCTCAGGCTCCTCGGCACGGTGGGAGAGCCGATCAACCCGAGCGCCTGGATCTGGTATCACGACACCGTCGGGAAGGGGAGGCTGCCCATCGTGGATACCTGGTGGCAGACCGAGACGGGAGGGGTCCTCATCACCCCCCTTCCGGGAGCCATGACCCTGAAGCCGGGGTCAGCAAACAGGCCCTTCCCGGGGGTCGTGCCGGCGGTGCTGAGGGAGGACGGCACGCCAGCCGGTGTCGACGAAGGCGGCTACCTGGTGATAGAGAGGCCGTGGCCCGGCATGCTGACGGGCATGTTCGGGGACGTGGAAGGCCGGAGGTTGAAGGAGGTCTACTTCAGCCGCTTCCCGGGGAAGTACTTCACAGGCGACGGAGCGAGGATCGACGAGGACGGAGACTACTGGCTGATGGGGAGGATAGACGACGTCCTGAACGTCTCGGGCCACAGGATCGGCACAGCGGAGCTTGAATCAGCCCTCGTGAGCCATCCCGATGTGGCGGAGGCCGCCGTCGTCGGCTGTCCCCACGAGATAAAGGGTGAGGGGATATACGCCTTCGTCGTGCTCGATGAGGGCGTCAGGCCCGGAGAGGAGCTCCTGAAGGGGCTGCGGGAGCACGTGGGCAAGGTGATCGGGCCCATCGCGAAACCCGACAGGATCCAGTTCACCCCCGGCCTGCCGAAGACGCGGAGCGGAAAGATCATGAGGCGGATCCTGAGGAAGATCGCAAGGGGCGAGACGGAGGACCTCGGCGACATCTCGACCCTGGCCAACCCCTCGGTGGTGGAGGAGATCATTGCCGGCAGAGACGAGACGGATTGACCGAGCCGTCGCGATCTTTACTTCACGGCCGCCGCTATGCTATCCTTGATTATGCTCTGATAAAGGAAAGGGGGGATACGGTGCCTCTTGCAAAGGAGAGAAAACACGACATCATCGAGGCCTACAAGGTCCACGACAACGACACCGGCTCACCGGAGGTCCAGGTGGCCTTGCTCACGGAGAGGATCAACTACCTCACGGAACACTTCAAGATCCACAAGAAGGATCACCACTCACGCAGAGGCCTGTTGAAACTGGTCTCCCAGAGGAGGAAGCTCCTCGATTATCTGAAGACCACCGATAAACAACGGTACGAAAGGCTCATTGAGCGCTTAGGACTAAGAAAGTAGAGGGAAGATTTGATGTCGATAGAAACCGAACGGCCTCCCGTGGAGGCGAGGATCTACAGAGAAGAGTATGAGATCAGAGGACAGAAACTGGTCATCGAAACAGGCGAGCTCGCAAAGCAGTCAGACGGAGCGGTACTTATAAGCTACGGCGACACGGTGGTGCTCGCCACGGCGGTCGCGGAGGAGAGGAAGAGGAGGGACGTCGACTTCTTCCCCCTCACGATCGACTATCAGGAGAAGGCGTACTCGGCAGGCAAGATACCCGGGGGCTTCTTCAAGAGGGAGGGGAAGCCGTCGGAGAAGGAAGTGGTCGTATCCCGCCTCATCGACAGGCCGATCAGGCCGCTCTTTCCCGAGGGGTTCTCTTCCGAGACACAGGGGATCGTATCGGTGCTCTCCTTCGGGGACGAGAACGTCTCGGACATCCTGGGCATAATAGGCATGTCATGCGCCTTCTTGATATCGGACATCCCCTTCAACGGTCCTGTCTCCGCCGTAAGGGTGGGGAGGAAGGGAGGGGAGTTCATCACATGCCCCACCCTGCAGGAGTCGGAGGAGGTGGAGCTGAACTTCGTCGTGGCCGGCACGGATGAGGCGGTGGTGATGGTTGAAGGCGGCGCCCTGGAGGTGTCGGAGGATGTGGTGCTCAGGGCCATAGAGTTTGCCCATCTGGAGATACAGAAGATCAACGCCGTCCAGAGAAGGCTCGCCGGTGTATGCGGCAAGCCGAAGAGACGGATCGAACCGGTCGTCATCGACGAGACCCTCAAGGACGAGATACGCTCTTTCGTGATCGAGAGGATGGGCGAGGCCGTCAGGATACCTACGAAGCTGAAACGGCAGGAAGCGCTCGATCTCCTCCTGGAGGAGACGATCGAGAGGTTCGCCCCCGAGGAGGACGAAAAGAGAAGGGAGGTCTCCGCTGTCTTCCACGAGATCGAGAAGGACCTCGTCAGGAGGATGATCCTGGACGAAGGGATAAGGGTCGACGGCAGGAGGCCGGAGGAGATCAGGCACATCCACTGCAAGACGGGGTTTCTGCCCAAGGTGCACGGTTCCGCCCTCTTTGAGAGGGGGGAGACCCAGGCGCTGGTGGCGGTCACCCTCGGTACGGCCGAGGACGAGCAGAAGATCGACGCCCTCGAGGGTGAGTCCTACAAATCGTTCATGCTCCACTACAACTTCCCGCCCTTCAGCGTGGGCGAGGTGAAGAGGCTCGGTTCACCGGGCAGGAGGGAGATCGGGCATGGAGCGCTCGCCGAACGGTCGCTGAAACCCCTGATTCCGCCGAAGGAGAGGTTCCCCTACACGATAAGGGTCGTCTCGGACATCCTCGAGTCCAACGGCTCCTCTTCGATGGCCACGGTCTGTGGAGCCGCCCTGGCCCTTATGGATGCAGGGGTTCCGATAGACGTACCCGTGGCCGGCATAGCGATGGGACTGGTTCAGGAGGGAGAGAGGGCCGTCGTCCTCTCCGACATCCTCGGCCTTGAGGACCACCTCGGAGACATGGACTTCAAGGTGGCGGGCACCTCGAAGGGTGTCACCGCCTTCCAGATGGATGTGAAGGTGAGCGGTATAAGTCGGGAGGTGATGGAACGGGCCCTCGAACAGGCAAGACAGGGGAGGCTCTACATACTGGAGAAGATGAAGGAGGAGCTGCCCGCACCGAGGAAGAGCCTCTCGCCCCATGCGCCGAGGATCTACTCCATGCAGATAAAACCGGAGAAGATCAGGGACGTGATCGGCGTCGGCGGAAAGGTGATCAGGGGCATCATCGAACAGACCGGGGTCAAGATAGATATCGATGACTCGGGCCTTGTCAATATCGTATCCACGGACGAGGCCTCGGCCAGGAAGGCGCGGGAGATCATAGAAGGGATCGTCGAGGAGGTGGAGGTCGGCAAGATCTACCTCGGAAAGGTGAAGAAGGTCGTCGACTTCGGGGCCTTCGTCGAGGTCCTGCCCGGAGTGGAAGGGCTCCTTCACATCTCCCAGATATCGGAGAAGAGGGTCCAGAAGGTCTCCGACGAGCTGAAGGTCGGTGACGAGGTCCTCGTCAAGGTGCTCGAGGTTGACAACATGGGCAGGCTCAGACTGAGCCGGAAAGCGGCCATGAGGGAAGAGGCGCGGAGGAGGGCCAAGAGATAGGATCGCCTCATCCCTCCTGACGGAGAGTCCCCAAGCCGGCCTCCGTCACGGCCTCAGATACAGAAAGCCTTCAACCCCCCTCGCTGACCCGCGGCATGACCACGGGATGTGCATTGCGTATCGAAGACCGGCTTGAGATCATAACCTGCAGGGTACCGAACCATGTTCAGGAAGACCCTTCTCGACAACGGCATACCCCTCCTGATGGAGCGGATCAGGGGTGTTCGTTCCGTCTGTCTCGGCATCTGGGTCAAGGTGGGCTCGAGATACGAGGCGAGACAGAGGAACGGGATATCCCACTTCGTCGAGCATATGCTCTTCAAAGGGACAAAGAGGCGCACGCAGAAGGAGATCGCCTTCGAGATCGACTCCCTCGGCGGAGACCTGAACGCCTTCACCTCGAAGGAGACGACGACCTTTTACATCAAGGTCCTCGATGACTACATCGAGAGGGGACTCGAACTCCTGATGGACATATTCCTCAACTCCTCGCTGCCCGAGGAGGAGATCAGGAAGGAGAAGGCGATCATAATCGAAGAGATCAAGATGGTCGAGGACACCCCTGACGACTACGTGCACGACCTGTTCAACGAGCACGTCTGGGGAAGGGAGGGGCTCGGGCTCAGCATCCTGGGGACGAAGAGGACGGCGGGCTCCCTCTCCAGGGAAGACCTGATCGAACATATCCAGAGGTACTACAGGGCCGACAACATCGTCATCTCCTGCACCGGTAACATCGACTTCCAGGCCCTGGAAAGGACGATCAACGGCTATACGGCGGGGCTCGGCGGGAGCAACCATCCTCAGGGGTCCACCGGACAGAGGTTCCGCTACGGCACCAGGGTGCTCTCGAAGGAGCATGCAGAGGTCCACCTCTGCATGGGTGCGGAGGGGATCCCCCAGGGAAGCCCTGAGCGGTACGCGATGCTGCTGTTGAACAGCATCGTGGGCTCCGGTGTGAGCTCGAGGCTCTTCCAGAAGGTCAGGGAACAGAGGGGGCTCGCCTACTCGGTCTACTCCTTCATATCATCCTACGTCGATACAGGGGTCTTCGGTGTGTACGTCGGAACGGGGAGGAGGAAATACCGTCAGGTGATCGACCTGGTGATGAAGGAACTCCGTACACTGAAGGACACCCTCTCAGAGGACGAGCTCTCGAGGGCGAAGAAACAGCTGAAGGGGAACATGGTCCTCGCCCTCGAATCCACCCTTGGACGGATGAACAACATCGCCCGCCAGGAGATCTACCACGGCAGGTACTTCTCACCCGCTGAGATCACGAGGGAGATCGAGAGGGTGAGCCTCTCCGAGGTGAGGGCCCTCGCCGAACGTCTCCTCTGCAGGGAGAGGTTCGCCCTCACGATCCTCGGGCCTGTGGACAGGACAGAGGTTTAGATCTTCAGCACGCCCACCATGTCGCCGGTCTTGAGCCCGAAGTTCTCCGCTGCATTCCCCCTGTATATGAAGAACTCCAGGAGGCCGAAGCTGTTGATCAGACAGTAGAGCCCCCTGTCCTCCGCCTCTGCATAATGCCTCTTCATGGGCACCTGCCTGCCCTTCAGCACGATCCTCACCCGCTCGTCACCCTGGATGAAGGGAGCCAGGACATCGGAGGGTATGTTGGTTATCGCGTTGCCGAAACGGTCGATGTACATTATCTCCCCCTCAAGCACGCCCTCCCTGGGGCTCACCCATTCCGGCAGGTGGATGGTCATGAAATCCTCTATCTCTTCTCCGAAGTGGCTCACCGGTATGCCCCTCGAGAGCCACCCGGCGATGGGTGCGAAGAGGTCCCTCCCCTGGAAGGTGGGGGAGTCCTTGTTGATGAAGTAGTGTTCTGCGGTGATATGGATGACCTTGAGGAAATCGGCCTCACGCTTGTATACGGCCGAGAAGAGGCCGTTGTCGGGTCCGACGAAGTAGTGGTGCTCCGTCACCACCAGGATCGGTCTCCTCGAGGACCCCACACCGGGGTCGACCACGGCGAGATGGACGGTCCTCTTCGGGAAGTACCTGTAACTGAGGCCCAGGATCACCGCTCCCTCCCTGATGTTCTGGGGTGAGACCTCGTGGGTGAGGTCGATGATCTCCACCTCGGGGTTTATGCCGAAGATGACGCCCTTCATCTGACCAACGAAGGGGTCCTTCAGGCCGAAGTCGGAGGTGAGTGTGATGACCGATCTGCTCCTCTCCATGCAGCCCCCCTGAAGATAATATAAACCGCCTCGGCCTCCTCTGTCATCCCTCTATAAGGCCTCCCGTTATGCTCCGGACATCCTCTATGCCCTGGTCCGTCATGAACTCCTTGATCCCCTCCAGCACGTCGATCGCCGCCGTGGGGTTGAGGAAGCTGGCCGTACCCACCGCCACTGCCGAGGCTCCGGCGAGCATGTACTCGATCGCGTCCTCGGCGCTGACGATACCGCCCATCCCGATGACGGGGATGGCGACGGCCCTGGAGACCTCCCAGACCATCCTCACGCCGATGGGCCTCACGGCCGGCCCGGAGAGGCCGCCGGTGACGTTCGCCAGCTTCGGCCTCCTCGTACGTATGTCGATGGCCATGCCTGTGATCGTGTTTATGAGCGATACTGCATCAGCGCCGGCATCCGCCGCCGCCCTCGCCATGAGTGCTATGTCGGTGACGTTCGGTGAGAGCTTGACGATGAGGGTGAGGTCCGTCACCCTCCGGACGCTGCCCACCACCCTGTGGGTGACGTCGGGATCGGTACCGAAGATGCTCCAGCCCGCCTGCTTGTTCGGGCAGGAGATGTTCATCTCCAGGGCGTGGATGCCGTCCACCCCGCTCAGTCTCTCCGCTGCCCGCACATACTCATCCACGGTGTCACCGAAGAAGTTGACCACCAGGGGTGTATCGAATCGCCTCAGGAAGGGGAGCCTCTCCTTCAGGAACCGCTCGATGCCGATGTTCTGCAGCCCGATGGCGTTGAGCATCCCTGCGGGGGTCTCCACGATCCTCGGCGGAGGGTTGCCCTCCCTCGGCGTCAGCGAGAGCCCCTTCACCACGACGGCGCCGAGCCTGTCGAGGTCCACGAACCCGGCATACTCCTCGCCGTAACCGAAGGTTCCCGAGGCGGTCATGACGGGGTTGCGGAGCCTGAGTCTGCCGATCTCGACCTCGAGTCTCATCGGCTGAGCTCCCTCACATCGAAGACGGGACCCTCCCTGCAGACCCTCCTGTAGCCGCTCACGGTCCTGGTGACGCACCCCAGGCAGGCGCCGACCCCGCAGGCCATCCTCTCCTCAATCGACAGATATCCCGGCACCCCCCTTTCCGTCAGCATCCCTATCAGGGCCTCCGCCATCCCCTCGGGCCCGCAGGCATAGACAACAGGATTCGTGACGCCGGAGGTGTCCAGGAACCCGGCCAGGGCCTCGACAACGCTCCCCTTCAGTCCGAGGCTTCCATCGTCGGTGCTTATGTGGAGTCTCTCCGTATGTCCCCTGATCTCATCGATCAGGCAGAGCTCGCGCATGCCCGGGGCACCGTAGAAGACATGGGCGTCCCGAGCGAGGGACCCTATCAGGGGGTATACCGAGGCTATGCCGACACCGCCGGCGACGATCAGAGGGGTTGCACCCGGGGGCGGCGGGGGGAAGCCCCTCCCGAGCGGACCCAGCAGATCGAGCTCCTCCCCGCACTTCAGCGACCTCATCAGCGCCGTCGCCCTCCCCCTCACCTTTATGAGAAACTCGAGCGAGGCCTCGTCCCACCTCAGGATGCTGAAGGGCCTCCTGAGGAGGGGGTCGAGGGTCTCGGAGACCCTCACCATGTAGAACTGTCCCGGTGCCGGCGCGGCCTCCGCCCCCGCTGGTGAGAGCTTGAGGATGCTGAGGGTGTCAGATACGTGTGTATTGGAGACGACCTCTGCCTTGAAGAGCCTATTCAAACCCTATCTCTAAGATCTCGTACTCTATCACCCTTGCCGGAGCCCTTATGACCACTGTATCACCCACCTCCCTGCCCATCAGCCCCCTCCCTATGGGCGAGGTGACGGAGATCCTGCCGTTGTCGACGTCAACCTCGTCGGGCCCGACGAGCTGAAAGACCTTCTCCTCCTCCGTATCATGGTCATAGACCCTCACCTTTGCACCGAAGACCACCCTCTCCTCCCTGATCCTCGATGTATCGATCACCTGGGCCATGGCGGTCTTGGCCTGAAGCTCCCTTATCCGGCCCTCTATGAAGGACTGCCTCTCCTTCGCCGCATGGTACTCCGCGTTCTCGCTCAGATCACCGTGGGCCCTCGCAGCCTCTATCTCTCTCATGATCCTGGGCCTCTCGACCTTCAGCAGGTGTTCAAGCTCCTCCTTCAGCCTCTTGAGCCCCTCCTCTGTCATCGGTATCCTCTTCATGCCGCCTCCAGCAAGGTTGTATCATCACCGGGTTAATGATATAATGTTGGTGATGCCCGGGAAGAGTTCGATTCAGGGCCTGAACGGTCACCGGGCGTCATCATAATTTAAGCATTATCACCGCACCTTAGTCAATATATCGTGCTGGCTGTATGCAGACACCCCCTATCCCTGCAGAGGAGGATGGACGTCTCGGTCGATATCATGGCTGACAACACGATTGTCCTGAGAAAGGATGTCCAGGAGAAGATCGATGAACTCGGCGAGGCCGACCTCCTTGTCGGCATACCGAGCTACAACAACTCAAGGACCATCGGGCATGTGGTGAGGGCGGTGCAGGCGGGTCTGTCGAAATACTTCCCCGACCAGAGGTCGGTGCTCGTGAACTCCGACGGCGGCTCCAGCGACGGCACCATGGACGTCGTCAGGAACACCACCGTCGACTTCGACTCCATACTGCTCAGACACAGGGTGAGGAGCATCCATAAGATAATAACACCCTATCACGGCATACCCGGCAAAGGGAGCGCCTTCCGGACCATATTCGAGATAGCAAAGGCCCTCGACGTGAAGGCCTGCGCCGTGGTGGACTCGGACCTCCGGAGCATCACCCCTGAATGGATCGAGCTGCTGATCAGCCCCGTCCTGAACGCCGGATACGACTATGTTGCGCCGTACTACCACAGACACAAGTACGACGGGACCATCACCAACACCATAGTATACCCCCTGACGAGGGCGCTCTATGGAAAGCGGATACGCCAGCCGATAGGCGGCGACTTCGGCCTCTCCAACAGGCTCGCCACATACCTGCTCACCAAGGACGTCTGGGAGACCGATGTGGCCCGCTTCGGCATCGACATATGGATGACCACCACGGCCGTGGCCAATGACTTCAATGTCTGTCAGGCCTTCCTCGGCGCGAAGATCCACGACCCCAAGGAACCGGCGACGGATCTCAGCGCCATGCTTCATCAGGTGGTCGGCTCCGTCTTCAACCTCATGGAGGAGTACTCGGAGGTCTGGCAGAGGGTGAAGGCATCGGAGCCCGTGCCCACCTTCGGTTTCGTCTACTCCGTGGGGCTCGAGCCGATCAAGGTCAACCTCGATGGGATGATAAACAAGTTCCGTCTCGGCGTGAAGGAGCTCACCACGGTGTACGAATCGTTCCTCCCCGGAGAGCTGATGTGGTTCCTCGCATCCGTAGTGGAGAAGCCGAAGGAGGAGTTCTCGATCCCGGACAACGTATGGGTGGAGATCATATACAGCTTCGCCGTAGCCTGCCACAAGAAGCTCATGAGCCAGGAACACATCCTCAAATCACTCACACCCCTCTACCTCGGCAAGGTCGCATCCTTTGTGATAGAGACATGGGAGAGCACGGCCGAAGAGGTGGAGCAGAGGCTGGAGGATCTGTGCATGGCCTTCGAGAGGGAGAAGCCGTACCTCATAGAGAGATGGCGGGAAGAAGAGCACGGGGAATGAAAGGGGACCTTTTATGGATAAAGGAATCCTCTCGGCAGGCAGCCCCGGGCCGGGGGTGCCTGACTACCACGAGGAGGTTTTTATGAAGGGTCTATTCGATAAAATCGTGACAGGGCCGCTGAAGGACTTCTTCCAGCAACTCATAGAGTTTCTGCCGCACCTGCTGAGCTCCCTGATCATATTCATCCTTGGATTCGTCGCCGGCTGGGTCCTGAAGACCGTGCTCCTGAAGATCCTCGGGGTACTGAATGTGGACCATCTCTCGAAGAGGACAGGCATCAATCAGGCCCTGGAGAAAGGGGGGATAAAGGAGACCCCGGCGAAGCTGCTGAGCCAGATATCCTACTGGCTCGTCGTCGTCATCTTCACCATCATGGCCCTCTATACGCTGAAGGTCCCGGCGATAGAGAACCTGCTGGAGGAGTTCTTCCTCTACCTCCCGAACGTCTTCATAGCCGCCCTGGTGGTGATAGCAGGGCATCTCCTGGGCAACTTCCTGGGGAGGGCGACCCTCATCGCCTCTGTGAACGCAGGCATCAAGTTCGCCGGCATGCTGAGCAAGGGTGTGAAGTTCAGCATCTTCCTCCTCGCCCTCACGATGGCCCTGGAGCAGCTCGGCATAGGTCGGGAGACGGTGATCATGGCCTTCTCGATTGTGTTCGGCGGGATCGTCCTGGCCTTCTCACTCGCCTTCGGGCTTGCCGGCAGGGAGATCGCGAAGGAGTACCTGGAGAAGAGGTTCAGGGGCGAGAAGGAGGAGAAGGACGACATACAGCATATCTAACGGAGCTCGAAGACGAGATCTATCTCGATCGGCGCGTTCCTCGGCAGTGCAGCCACGCCCACGGCCGTCCTGGTGTGGAGCCCCTTATCGCCGAAGACCTCCTTCAGCAGCTCTGAGGCTGCATCGAGCACAGCCGGCTGGTCGTGGAACCCCGGGTCGGAAGCCACGTAGCCGTTCAGCCTGACGCACCTGACGACCCTCTCGAGCCCCACGGCCCTCTCCACGATCGCCAGGGCGTTGAGGACCGCCTGTCGCGCGGCATCCCTGGCCCTGCCGATATCGACGTCCCTGCCGACGGTGCCCTCTGCAACGAGCATCCCCTCCCTGAAGGGGATGACGCCGCTGAGGAAGAGGAGCCCTCCCGACTCGAGGGCGGGCAGGTATGAGCCCACAGGGGCCGGCGCCTCGGGAAGCTCGATCCCGAGCTCCCTCAGCCTCTCCGTCACGGACATGGACACCTCCCTCGGAACAGGCCCTACGTCCTGTACCTCGCGTTTATCCTCACATACTCCTCGGTGAGGTCGCAGGAATAGACCCTCTCGGAGTACCCGCCTCTCTTGAGGTCGATATCGATCACCACCTCTTCGCCCGCCATCGCCTCCGAGGCCTCCCTCTCCCTCTCCGTACCGAGGCCGGCCTTGACGACCTTCACACCGTTTATCGCTATCTCCACGGAGTGCTCCCTGAGGGCAGCACCTGAGTGCCCGAGGGCGGCCATGATCCTGCCCCAGTTGGGGTCCCCGCCGTGGACCGCCGTCTTCACCAGGGGGGATTCGGCAACGCTGAGGGCGGCCCTCCTCGCATCCCGCTGACTCCTGGCCCCCCTGACCTTCACGATCAACAGCCTGGTGGCGCCCTCTCCATCCCTGGCGATCATCCTGGAGAGCTCATCCGTCACCTCAAGGAGCATCGCCTTCAGTCTCCTCAGCAGCGGGGAGCCTCCGGCGGGAGGGCGGTTTCCGGCGGCACCGTTCGCCATGGCGATGACCGTGTCGTTGGTACTCATCTCTCCGTCTACGGTCGTCAGGTTGAAGGTCTTCGCCACCGCCTCGGCCAATGCAGCCTTGAGCACCGTCCTCCCTACGGCGAGGTCCGTCAGGATGAAGCAGAGCATCGTGGCCATCTCCGGAGATATCATCCCTGCACCCTTCGCTATCCCTGTCACGGTGAACTCCGTGGCTCCTGATCCACCCCTCCTGGAGACGACCTTCGGGAAGCTGTCCGTCGTCATCATCGCCCTCGCCACGTCCCAGGGACCGGCCTTGCCCAGGGACCGGATCAGACCGTCGACCCCCCTCATCACCCTCTCCATGGGCAGGGGGGTGCCGATGACCCCCGTTGAGGCGATCAGGACCGAGCGCTCCGGAACGTCGAGCCTCACGGCCACCTCACGGCAGATCGCCTCCGCGTCCCTCAGGCCCCGGTCTCCTGTGCAGGCATTGGCGTTGCCGCTGTTGACGACGATGGTCCGCCCCTTGCCGGACCTCACCCTCTTCATGTCGCAGATGACGGGGGCAGCCTTCACCCGGTTGGTCGTGAAGGTGGCCGCAACGGTGGCCTCCCTCTCGGAGTGTATGAGGGCCATGTCCGACCGGCCCTGATACCTGATGCCGGCGGCGGCCACGGAGAAGAGATAGCCCCTCGGTACGTGCTGGCCCTCCATCTGCCTACCTCTCGAAGGCATGGGGCAGAAGCTCGTCGATGGTGTACTTCTTTATCCCCCTCCTGCCCGCCACGAATATCTCCGCCTCAGGGGCGAACTCCCGGATGAGCTGCCTGCAGCCGCCGCAGGGGTAGCAGTACCCGGCCCTGTTCGACACGATCATCATCGCCCTTATCCCCCCCGCTCCCTCGGAGACGGCCTTCAGCAGGGCGATCCGCTCTGCACACTCGCTCATCATCAGCGACGGGTTCTCTATGTTGCACCCCGTGTAGATATCACCATCGAGGGTGAGCACCGATACGCCGACCTTGAACCTCGAGCAGGGTGCGACAGCCCTCCTCATAGCCCTCCTGGCCTCCCTGTACAGCTCCTCTATACTGTCGAACCCCGACATCTCTCTCAGTACCTGAGCATCTCGATCAGTTCGGCGTAATCCCGCTCCTCGTCCGGATCAGAGGCCTTCAGTTTCCGTCTCCTGAACTCCTCCTCCGCCTTCTCTACATCACCCTGCAGAAAGGGGTCGAACCTGACCGCCTCCGTCAGGGCCTCGGAGGCGTCGCCGTACCTGCCGAGGGCGTTGTAGCAGAGCGCCAGTCCGTAGTAGGGTGCGTGAAATTCGGGGGCCCGTTTGATGGCGCTCTTGTAGGCCCTTATGGCGTCCTGATAATCTCCCTTCCTGTAGTAGACCTTGCCGAGATTGGTGAAGGCCTTCTCGGGGTTCACATAGAGGGGATTTTTCACGGCCCTGGTGAACGCCGAGATCGCCTCGTCCCACCGCTTCATCCTCATGTAGATCACACCGAGGTTGTTGTAGGCCTCGGAGTAGCCCCGGTCGATCTCGATCGCCTTCAGGAAGGCCTCCTCGGCCTTCTCCATGTCTTCGAAGTACTCGTAAATGAGCCCGAGGGCGTTGTGGGCCCTCTTGTCCCGAGGGTTCAGCCTCACGGCCCTCTGAAGCTCCACGAAGGCCTGCTGGACCTTGCCCGCCTTCAGGTTCGATATGCCGAGCTTGTAATGGGCATCGGCCTTCTGGGTGTCCCTGGAGACCGTCGCGCAGGACAGCAGCAGCAGCAGCGGAAGCGTCATGATGCAGGCAGCGGGTCTCATGGTGACGGGCTCATTCCCTCCTTTCCCGGAAAAACCTCCTCTGGAGGATCATGAAACCAACCGGCCTTTCCTCTCGGAGAGGAGGTCGAGCAGGGCATCGAAGGACTCGACGAAGAGCCTCACGCCCTCGTCCTCCAGCTCTCCGGTCACCCTCTCCATGCTGATGCCTAACTCTTCCAACGATTCAAGGACCTCCGCGGCGGCCTCGACGTCGCGGTCGACGGTCCTCGCGGGCCGTCCGTGATCCTTGAAGGCCCTCCACGTTGCGTCGGGCATGGTGTTTATCGTCTTCGGACCTATGAGCTCCTCCACGTAGAGGACATCCCTGTAGGCCGGGTTCTTCGTACTCGTGCTGCCCCAGAGGAGGCGCTGCACCCTCGCTCCCTTCCCCTTCAGTGCGAGGAACCTCTCCGATGAGAAGGCGTTCTTGAAGGCCTGGTAGGCCGTCTTGGAGTTCGCCACGGCCGCCCTGCCCATGAGGGAGGCAATCCTCTGCCTCACTGCCGGGTCTTCCGTCTCTCTGAGTCTCTCCTCGAGGTAGCGGTCGACGAGGGTGTCCACCCTGCTGACGAAGAAGCTGGCGACAGAGGCCACCCCGGCCAGCGACTCGCCTCCTCGGGCCCTCCGTTCGAGGCCCTTCATGTATGCATCCATGCACTCCCGGTAACGTCTTACCGAGAAGAGGAGGGTCACGTTGATGTTGCAGCCCCTGTAGAGGAGCTCCTCCACGGCCGGGATCCCCTCCCTCGTGGCCGGGACCTTTATCATCACGTTCGGCCTCCCTATCCGCTCGAAGAGGTCCGAGGCCTCCCTCACCGTCCCCTCCGTGTCGTGGGCGAGGTGGGGGTCGATCTCTATGCTCACATATCCGTCCTCTCCCTTGCTCTCCTCGTACACGGGCATCAGCAGCCCGGAGGCGGCCTTTATATCCTCTATGGCGAGGGCGTAGAAGAGCTCCTTCGGCGAGGGATCGCCCTGATCGAGCAGCTCCCGGAGCTGATCGTCGTAGTCGCTGCTGGACTTGATGGAGTTGTAGAATATGGTCGGATTCGAGGTCACCCCTCTCAGACCGTCCTCCTCTATCATCCTCTTGAGCTCGCCGGACCTCAGGATCGATCTGCTTATGTTGTCATACCAGAAGCTCTGCCCGTACTTCCGGAGCAGGACAAGGGGGTTGTCAGCCATCGATCGCACTCCTTGTTAAAGATACCTTCAAGATTCAACATTCCGGGGTCCCGGAACGACCGGATCAGACCCGGATTAGAGCAATTTAGGTTAGCATTAATCATTTTTCTTAGTCAAACTCCCAGGCTCCCTTCAGAGGCGGGGAGGGAAATATTCCCGCCCTTGGTATATCATTACGGTTATGAGAATACTCAGGAGGCTCTACGACTGGGTCCTGCAC
>WGEZ01000140.1 GCA_015492515.1 Nitrospirota bacterium | reverse complement strand
GGTCCTGAAACGATTGAACTACCCCGAAGCCGCGCGGACTCTCCGGTGGATCCGGAGGGTGTGGAGCTTCATGCACTACCGCTCCTCTCTTCAGGAGAGGAGCTCGGTGCCCAAGACCCGTGAATCGTTTCAGTCCCTCCTGCCCCCCTGCTTCAGGTTTCCCCTTGTCTGAGGGGGGAAGGCCCCATTCCGCCGTGCAGATCGAGGGACTATCGCCGGGCTCATCCCTGTCTGGAGGAGGGGGCTGGCTCATCCGGGGAAATGAGCCAGCCTGTGGGAGTTGATGGGGGTGGAGGAGGTGTATCAGACGGAGTTTATGATCTCTCCTGCTATCTCCTCGACCGGTACGACCTTATCGGCAACACCTGCATTGACCACCGCCTTCGGCATCCCGTATACGATACAGCTCTCCTCGTCCTGGGCGATGGTCTTGCCTCCGTCCTGCTTTATCTTCGTCATACCCCTCAGCCCGTCGTCACCCATACCGGTGAGGATGACGCCGAGGGTCCTGCCGGGGAATGACTCCGCGACGGAGAGCATCAGTATGTCCACCGACGGCTTGTATATGCTCTCGCCGCTGTCAGGCGTTATGCTGACCACGGCGTTGATAGCCCCCTTCCTCATGACCCTCATATGTGCCCCGCCCGGTGCTATGAGCACCCTGCCCGGGCCCACGGTGTCGCCGTTTCTGGCCTCCGTCACCTTGACCCTGCAGAGACCGTTCAACCTCTCGGCAAAGGGGCCGGTGAAGTTGGGGGGCATATGCTGGGCCACGACTATACCCACCGGAAGGTCCTCCGGTATCTGGGGCAGTATCTCCTGTAGGGCCTTAGGCCCGCCCGTTGAGCATCCAACGGCCACGACGCCTATCCTCCTCTGGCCTTCAAAGCTCCTCCTCTTCACCACCGTCTCGGGCGGCCTCCTCTTTCTCCTCCTGGGGACTATCCCCTTTCTGCCTATGAACTTCAACTTCTCCAGGAGGTGCTCTTTTATCTTCATGATATTCACCGAGAGGTTGGCGAGGTTCTTCGGGATGAAGTCCACGGCACCGAGGGAGAGGGCCTCGAGGGTGACCTTCGCCCCCTCGGTGGTGAGGGAGCTCACCATCATCACCGGCACGGGGTTCTTCTCCATTATAAGCTTCAACGCCTCCAGTCCGTTCATCTTCGGCATCTCGATGTCCATGGTCACGATGTCCGGTTTGAGCGAGATGACCTTGTCGACGGCCTCGACGCCGTCCCTTGCATTGCCGACGACAAGGAGTTCCGGGTCCGACGAGATCATCCTCGTCAGTGCATTCCGCATGAATGCCGAGTCGTCCACGACAAGGACCCTGATCCTCCTGTTATGCATAGGCGAGTGCTCCCGATGTGAGGGATTCCAGCATCATCGACACATCGACTATCAGCACGACCCTTCCGTCACCGGTGATCGTGGCCCCTGCGATGATGTTCGAGTTGTTCAGGTTGACGACGTTGCCTTCAACCGCCTTGATCACCACCTCTTCCTGACCCTTGAGCCTGTCCACGGCGATACCGAACTTCTTCTCGCTGGCGGTGACCACCACGACGTAGAGCTTCCCCGAGCCGTTGCCGGAGGAAGTCCCGAAGAGCCTGGAGAGCCTGATGATGGGGAGCACCTCCCCTCTCAACCTTATCACCTCCTGGGAATCAACGGTGCGGATCTCCTCTCCGGTGACCCTCAGGGTCTCCAGCACGGAACCGAGGGGTATGGCGTATGTATCCCCTCCGACCTGCACCATCAGGGTCTGTATGATCGCCAGCGTGAGGGGGAGCTTGATGGAGAACCGTGTGCCCACCCCCCTCTCGGTGATGATGTCGATGGTGCCGTTCAGCTTCTGGATGTTCGTCCTCACCACATCCATGCCCACCCCGCGGCCGGAGACATCGCTCACCTGCTTCGCCGTCGAGAAGCCGGGGGTGAATATCAGCTCGAGGGCCTCCCTCTCCGATAGCCCGTCGGCCTGCGTCTGGTGGATCAGACCCCTCTCAACGGCCTTGGCCTTGATCAGCTCCGGGTCAATCCCCCTGCCGTCGTCCTCTATCTCTATCACGATGTTGTTACCTTCCTGTGCTGCGGAGAGCTTCAACACCCCCTTCTCCGGCTTTCCGATGCGTCTCCGTTCATCCAGGGGTTCGAGCCCGTGGTCTATGGAGTTCCTTATCAGGTGCACGAGGGGATCGGCGATATTCTCGATGACCGATTTGTCCACCTCGGTCTCCTCACCGGAGATGATCAACTCCACCTCCTTCCCCCTCGAGCGGGCAAGGTCCCGCACCATCCTTGGGAATTTGTTGAACACCTTCTTCACCTGCTGCATCCGCGTCTTCATCACCGCTATCTGGAGGTCCGTGGTTATGAGGCTGAGGAAGGCCATCGTCTCTGAAAGGGACGACACCTCGGGATCGTCTACGTACCTTGCCTCGAGGTTCGAGGTTATCTTCGTGAGCCGGTTCCTGCCGAGGACGAGTTCTCCCACGAGGTTCAGCACGTTGTCGAGCCTTTCGACGTCGACCCTGATGGTCTGCTCCAGCTGTATCTTCTCTCGGGGCTGCTCCTTCGCCGACCCCTGGGCAGGCCCTGGAGGGGCCTGAGGCTTCTCCTCCACCTCCTCGGCGGCAGCCGGCTCTTCCCTCACCGGCTCGCCGGTCTCCTCCTCGGGTGGCGGGGCACCGCCCTCCTCGATCTCCTTCAGCCTTGAGATGATCGAGGAGAGGTCCTCCTCGCCCCCGTCCTTATCCTTTATGTGCCCGAGCAACACCTTCATCAGGTCCATGGACTCCAGCAGGACGTCCATGATCGGAGGTGTCAGCTCGATGATGGACTCCTTCAGCTTTTTAAGGACGTTCTCCGTGGCGTGGGTGAGCTCGACCATCTGGTTGAAGCCGAGGAACCCCGACGCCCCCTTTATGGTGTGGACGTTCCGGAATATCTCGTTCAGGAGCGACTGGTCCGCACCGTTCTTCTCCAGATCCACGAACTTCTCGTCAAGACCGTCCAGTATCTCCTGGGTCTCGATGATGAAGTCCTGTATTATCTCTTCCATCTCGTCAGGCATTCTTCTCCATCATCTCCATGCTTGCAGGGTCCCTTTGTAAGGGCGGATCACTTCTTCCCCAGCTTCTCGAATATCTGGTCCATCTTCTGTTTGAGGGTCTCGGCGGTGAAGGGCTTCACTATGTAGTTGTTCACCCCCGCCTTGAGGGCCGTGATCACCTTGTCCTTCTCCGCCTCCGCCGTGACCATCAGCACCGGCAGCTCCTTCAGCTCCGGATCGGTCCGTATCTTATGCAACATCTCCAGCCCGTCCATGTTCGGCATATTCCAGTCAGAGACCACGAAGTCGAAACCCTTGCTCTTCAGCTTGGAGAGGGCCTCTGCACCGTCCTCGGCCTCATCGATGTTCTTGTACCCGAGCTGTTTCAGGACGTTCTTCACTATCCGCCTCATGGTCGAGAAGTCGTCGACGACGAGTATCTTCATGTTAGGGTCGAACATTTATCTCACCTCCCTGGCTGAATATTCTCTTGAGCAGCTCCCGTACTTTTGCATTTATAGCATCGGCGGTGACGGGCTTCATCAGATAGCCGTCGACACCTGCGTCGAAGGCCCTGGTCCTCTCTTCCGCGTCCGCTTCGGTCGTCACCATCAGCACCGGGATATGGTTGTACGACGGCTCTGCCCTCATGTTCTTGACGAATTCGATGCCGTCCATGTAGGGCATGTTCAGATCGGTGAGCACTATGTTCACATCCTCGATGCCCAGCTTCTCCAGGGCGTCGAGGCCGTTCTCGGCGAAGACCACCTCGTATCCCTTCGTCTTGAGGTAAAGCCCGAGGATCTTCCTCGTTACACCGTCATCGTCAACAACGAGTATCTTCATCGCTATACCCTCTTGTACACCAGAGTTTTGTTGAAGACCACCGGTCTGAAGGCCCTCGTCACGTTGTGGAGGCTCTCGGAGGTGCCGACGAAGAGATGGCCTCCAGGCTTAAGGGCGTCATATATGTTCGAGACGGCCTTCTTCTTGGCGCTGTCGTCGAAATAGATCAGGACGTTCCTGCAGAAGACGACGTCGAAGTTTCTGAGCGTCCTCACATGGCCGTCGTCCACCAGGTTGACGTTCATGAACCTGACCATGGACTTTATGCCCGGGTCCAGGGTGTAGAGGTCGTCGGAGTTGGTGAAGTACTTCTTCAGATACCGCTCCGGGACGTTCCTCACCGAGTAGGAGGAGTAGACACCCTTCCTGGCGGAGGCGAGGACCCCCTCGCTTATGTCAGAGGCCACGATCTCCGTCCTCAAACCCTTCATCTCCGGCGTCTCCTTCAGAAGCATCGCGATCGTATAGGGTTCCTCCCCCGTTGAACATGCAGCGGACCAGATCTTGACGTTCCCGGAGCCGTTCCTGAGCAGCGGGGGGATGATCTCTCTGGTGAGCACCTCGAACTGGAGGGGTTCCCTGAAGAAGTAGGTCTCGTTCGTGGTGACCACATCGAAGAGTCTCTTGAGCTCGTCGCCGTCATGGGAGTACTTGATGAGGTAGAGGTAGTCCTCGTAACTGTTGAGCCTCCTCTCCTGGAGCCTCTTGTAGAGGCGGTTCTCGAGGAGGTATTTCTTGGTGTCGGAGATGTAGATACCGCTTTTCCCATAGATGAAGTCCCTAAGTTGTCGGAATGTATCATCACTGATGTTCTGTCTCACCATGCCTTCTGAACCACTTCCGTCGCCCTCTCCCTGACCGCCGGGTTCGGATGGTGACGCAGCCTCCTGATCGCGTCAGCCGCCTCGGGTGTGTCGGACCTGGAGAGGGCCTCGATGGCCCCCATCACGACGGGGAGTTCCGGATCGCTGAGCATCGTGATGATGGAGCCGGTGAGGGCGGCGTCTTTCAACGACGCAAGGGCCTTCACGGCATAGAACCTGACCCACATATCCTCGTCGTCAAGGAGGGCCAGCAGCTCCTTCTGGCAGCACTTCAGGCCCTCCATGCACTGCACAGCCGCCTTCCTCACCCCGGGATCAGGCTCGGACGCCGCCTCCTTAATACGCGCTACAGCCCTGTCGGACGAGACCCTGCCGAGGTTTGATATGGCCGATATCCTGACCGCCGCGGAGGGGTCGTATGAGAGGGCGAGGAGGACATCCGTGTTCTCCGTGAACTTCGCTATGAGCTCCTTTGTCGGTTCGTCATGACCGGAGAGGTCCGAGACGAACCTCTCCTCGTCGATGCCGATCAAGGCCCTTACGATCTCCTCCTTGACGTCCATGTAGGGCTCGACACCGAGGAGGTCGAAGAGCACGTCGTATGCCGAAGCAGCCTTTATCTTCCTCAGGGCGACGACCGCCGCCTTCCTGACGTGTCCATCGGGATCGTCCGTCACGGAGAGGAGGGAGTCCACGGCTCTGCCGTTTCCCAGCTCGCCGAGGGCGTCCGTGCCCGCGCGACGGACGTCCCTCACGGGGGAGTTTATCAGTTCCATGAGAAGGGGGACCGCCTCCCGGCACTTCATCTTCCCGAGCACCTCGATGGCAAGGGTCATGCCCCTGTACCTGAGCCCCGGTCTCCTGAGCAGCTCCATCAGCCTCTCGGGAGCACCCAGCCTGAGGAGCGATTCCCTGAACAGGGAGAGGAGCTCGGCGTCCTCGGGGTTCGAGGGATCGAGCGAGCCGGCCCTGTCCACTATCAGAGGGATCGCCTCGTGACTGCCTGCCGAGACGAGGCCCTTCAGGGCCGTGGTCACATCCCCGCGGTCCTCGCTCCTGAGCATCGCTGTGAGTGTCTCGGTGAGGTCCCTCATCTCCGGTGTCAGTCCTATCTCTACCAGGGCCTTGAGGGCGATGTTCCTCTCCATCCCGGAAGCGCCCCTTATGAAGCCCTTGAGCACCGCACCCGCTTCAGCCGTCCCTATCCTGCCCAGGGCCTCTATGGCCGAGCATCTCACGGCCTCCGAGGGGTTCTCAAGCACCTCGGCGATCGCCTCGACCGCCGTCGGTTCCTTCAGCTCGGCGATCGCCTCCAGGGCGGAGAAGGAGACCCACTCTTCGTCCCGAAGCGCCTTGATCAGCTGCGGTATCAGCCTCCGGCAGCCGAGCCTGCCCGCAGCGGCAGCCGCGGCTGCCCTCACGTTCGGGTTCGGGTCGTCGAACATCCCGGCGAGATATCGGCAGGCCTCGGGCCTGCCGATCTCGGCCATCAGATCGAGGGCGAATTTCCTCACGTCGTCATCCTTGTCATTCAACAGTCCCGCGAGGAGCTCCACATTACCTATCTCCTTCAGGATGATCATGGCCGTGTTCCTCAGGAGCGCCTCCTCCCTCAGGAGGGGAAGGACCATATAGGCCGTCACCTCGCCGCCTATACCTATGAGGGACCTCATGGCCGCCTCCTGCACACCCGGGTTCCCGTCCCTCAGGGCCCTGAGCAGAGGGTACACCGCCCTCTCGTCCGCAGCGGAGAGCTGGTCCGCGGCGGACCTCCTCTCCGCGGGGTCGTCGGAGCGGAGCTTCTTCAGAAGCGAGTTGAGTTTCCTCCTGTCCATCGTTCTTCAACGTATCTTATCGGACGCAAGAAGGGAATCTTTAACCGAGCCGGGAGGGGACGTCTGATCAATCTCCCGTCCCGCTTATATAGGCCTTCGTCCTCAGGAGGGCCTGACTGTGCAGCTGCGACACCCTGGACTCTGATATCCCGAGGACCTCGCCGATCTCTTTCAGGGTGAGCTCCTCCCAGTAGTAGAGGGAGAGGATGGTCTTTTCCCGTTCAGGGAGCCTCTCTATGGCCTCCATGAGGTGCTTCTTCACGTCTGCCTTCTCAAGGAGCGCCAGGGGGTCCTTGGCGTCGTGGTCCTTTATGTGCTCGTGGATGCTGTAGTCGCCGTTTCCGTTTCTGCCGATCATCTGCTCGATGTCCTCGATGCTGAAGGTGAAGGACCTCGATGCGTTCTCCAGGAGCTTGAAGAACTCGTTGAGGTCTATGCCGAGCTCCTCGGCCACCTCCTCCTCCGAAGGCGGGCGTCCGAGCTTCTGCTCGAGCGTGTTGTAGGTGGACTTGAGGTCGTTTATCCTCTTCTGCAGGTGCTTGGGTATCCACTCCGCGGCCCTCAGCTCGTCGAGCATCGCCCCCCTGATCCTGTATTCGGCAAAGGTCTTGATGTTGGCCTGCCTGGAGGGGTCGAACCTCTCGATCGCGTCGAGCAGCCCTATCACGCCGACGCTTATGAGGTCGTCCACGGTGAGCTGGGGAGGGAGCCTCCAGGCGAGCCTGTAGGCGGTGTATTTGATGTAGGGGAGCATCTCCTTTATTATGCCCTCCTTCTCCTGCTCCGTCGCCTTCGTCCTATAGGCCTGCATCACTCCTCACCCCGAAGAGGTTGCCGAGGAAGAACTGGATGCTCCCCTTCGGCGCTCTCTGTGCCGTGCTGTTCAGCCGCATCGAGATGCTGTCGAAGGACCTCGCCGAGGGGCTGTCCGGCTCGGAGGTGACGACCGCCTTCTGGGATATCACCGCCCTCTGGAGGGCCTTGTCGTAGGGGATGTAGCCGAGGTAGTCCAGGGAGATGTTCAGGAACCTCTCGGTCACGAGCTGGAGCCTCCTGAAGACCTCGAGGGCCTCGGCGGAGCTGTTTGTGTAGTTGACCAGGACCTTGAAGTGTCTCTCCTGATACTTGGAGTACAGGACCTTTATCAATGCATAGGCGTCGGTAAGGGATGTGGGCTCGGGGGTCACGACCACCACTATCTCCTGGGCGGCTATGCAGAAGAACATCACGTTCGCGGATATCCCGGCCCCTGTATCGACGAGGAGGTAGTCTATCTCCTCGTCGAAGGAGTCGAACTCGTCGAGCAGTCTCAACCTCTGGAACTCGTCGAGGTTGGTCAGCTCCTCCACACCCGAGCTCGCAGGCAGTATGAGGATCCCCTCGGGGCTCCTCACCAGTATCTCCCGGAAGGACTTCTCGCCGTTCAGCAGATGCCGGATGTTGTACTTCGGCGCCATGCCGAAGAGGACGTCGATGTTGCTCAGGCCGAGATCGGCATCGAAGATGAGGACCTTCCTGCCCGTCCTCTGCAGTGATATGGCGAGGTTCGCGACGACGTTCGTCTTCCCCACACCGCCCTTCCCGCTCGTGACGGCGATCGTCCTCACCTGCTTCATCGGGCTGCTCAGCTGTTTCATTCGTTCACCCCTTTGCTCAGTATGAACTCAGCAAGCCTCCGGCTGTCCGGAAAGTCTATGTCTCTCGGTATCCTCTGGCCCGTGGTGATGTAGGCTATGGGCCTCTGGTACAGGACGGAGAGGTTGTATATGGAGCCGGCGCTCACGGCCTCGTCCGCCTTGGTGAACCCGAGGCAGTCGATCTTCAGCCCCCTGTAGTACCTGTATGCCTCTGTCATGAAGGCGTCGTCGCTGCTGACGCTCATGAGCAGCTGGGTCTCCACGGGGATGCCGATCTCATACACCGCCTTCAGTTCCTCCAGGTAACTGCCGTCCCTCGGGTTCCTGCCCGCGGTGTCGATGAATATCCTGTCCCTGTTGATATGGGCGTTGATCTTCCTCTTCAGCTCCGAGACGTCCGAGGCCACCTCAAGGGGCACACCGAGGAGCCTGGAGAATACCCGGAGCTGTTCGACCGCCCCGATGCGGTAGGTGTCCAGCGTGATTATGGCGACCCGTTTACCCTGCCTCATCGAACGCGCCGCCAGCTTGGCGAGGGTGGTGGTCTTGCCCACGCCGGTGGGGCCGATCAGCATGATCGTCCTCCCGGAGCGGTCGGGATCGATCGTCCTCAGTTCCTCAGAGAGGGCCTTGATGAGGGAGTCCCCGTCGGTAGCCCTCTCACAGAGCCTGAGGGCGAGCTCCTCCCTGACAGCGCTCCTGAGGAGGAGCTTGAGGGCCCTCCGCCTCTGCTCAGGGAGCCTCATCTCGTATCCGCCCCTCTTCATCTGGAGGAGGGCGTCCCGGAGACGCTCGATCTCCCTCCTCAGCTCGGAGAGCTCCGTGCCTCCGCCGGCGGCGGGTTGTGAGGACGGAGCCTCTTCACGGTCCACCGCTGCGACCACCTCGACCAGGTTCTCTCCCGCCTGCTCCGAGGAGAGTATCACCGCCTCGGCACCGAGCTCCCTCTTGATCTCCTTCAGCGCCTGTGAAAACGTCCTGCACCGGAACTTCTTAATCTTCACGGCTCACCTTCCCCAGGGAGTAGAGCTTCACCTCCGGTGAGAGCTCCGCACTCGAGAGGACGACCAGGGAGGGCATAATCCTCTCCGTGATCCTCCGGAGGTACCTCCTTATCGCCGGTGAACAGACCAGTACGGGCTGGATGCCCTCCGCCTTCTCTCCCTTTATGCTCCCCTCGATCCCCTTCATCAGCCTCTGCATCAGCTGCGGCGGGATCTCGGTGTTGTCCTCGACGGCCTGAATGATCTCCCTCTCCAAGAGGGGGTCCAGTGTATAGAGCGGTAGGGTGCCGTCGGGGAGGGTGTACTGTCTGGTGATCACCCTCGAGAGGGCCTGCCTCACGAACTCCGTCAGCGTATCCGGGTCCTTTACGTTCTGGCCGTGGTCCAGGAGGGTCTCCAGGATGGTGAGCATGTCCTTTATGGGGACCCGCTCCCTCAGGAGGTTCTGTAACACCCTCTGGACCGTACCGAGGGGCAGCACGGTGGGGATGAGCTCTTCGACGATCCTCGGGTAGTTCCTCGAGACGTTGTCGAGGATGTTCTGGACCTCCGTCCTTGTGAGCACCTCCCAGCCGTGTCTCTTCAACAGCTCGATCAGGTGTGTGACTATCACCGTCGCCGGATCGACGACGGTGTAACCGCCCGAGCGCGCCCTCTCCACGTCCTTGTCGTCTATCCAGAGGGCGGGCAGACCGAAGGAGGGCTCCTTCGTGGGTATCCCTTCGAGCTTCTCCCGCTTCTCCTCGGCAGCCACCGCGAGCCACTTATCCACGAAGACCTTCCCCCTGTCGATCTCCACGCCCTTTATGAGGAAGCTGTACTCATGGGGCCTCAACTGGAGGTTGTCCTTGATATGGATGGGCGGTACGATGAACCCCAACTCCTGGGCGATCTGCCTCCGCATCGCCTTTATCTTCCCGAGCATCTGGCCCCCGGGTTCCTCTACGAGGGGTATCAGGCCGTAGCCGATCTCGAGGCTGAGGGGGTCCAGCTCGAGGTAGCTCTCTATGGACGGCTCCGACGGGGCCTCGACAGGCTCCTCCTTTGCCGTCCTGGAAGATATCCGGCTCGTTAGATAGGCTGCCGAGCCTGCGGTCAACGCTATGAGGAGGAAGGGTATGTGCGGCAGGCCCGGCACGAGGGCGAGGACGAAGAGGATCCCCGAGGCCGTAGAGAGGGCCTTCGGGTTTATGAAGATCTGCCTCTTCACCTCCTCGCCGAGGTCCGTCGCGCTGCCCGCCCTGCTCACCACGATGCCGGCGGAGGTGGAGACCAGCAACGCCGGTATCTGAGAGACCAGGCCGTCACCGATGGTGAGGATCGTGTAGGTCCTTGCTGCGTCGGCGATGGGCATACCCTTCTGGAGCATCCCGATGAGGAGACCTCCCACGATGTTTATCGCCGTTATCACCAGCCCGGCGATCGCGTCACCCCTGACGAACTTGCTCGCACCGTCCATTGCACCGTAGAAGTCGGCCTCCTGAGAGATCTGCTCTCGCCGCCTCCTCGCCTCGAGGTCGTCGATCAGGCCTGCATTCAGGTCGGCATCGATCGACATCTGCTTGCCCGGCATCGCGTCGAGGGTGAACCGCGCCGCCACCTCGGCGATCCTCCCGGCGCCCTTTGTGATGACCACGAAGTTGATGATCACCAGGATGAGGAAGACGATCAGCCCCACGGCATAGTTGCCTCCAACGACGAAGTCGCCGAAGGACTTTATCACCCTCCCCGCAGCCTCCGGCCCTTCACTCCCCCTCAGGAGGATTATCCTCGTGGTGGCGATGTTGAGGGAGAGCCTGTACAGGGTGATCATCAGCAGCAGAGAGGGGAAGACAGAGAAGTCAAGGGGCCTCTGTATGTAGATCGACGTGAGGAGCACGACGATGGAGAGGGATATGGAGACGGAGAGTAGTATATCGAGGGTGAAGGAGGGCAGGGGCAGCAGCATTATCCCCAGCACCGCCACCATGCTCACGGCGAGGAGCACGTCGCTCCGGTGTTTCAGGATCTCAAGACGGTTCACGCCGCCTCTCCCTTCAGCTTGTATATGTAGGCCAGTATCCTGGCCACCGCCCTGTAGAGGGTCTCTGGTATCTCCGCACCCATCTCGAGCTTGAAGAGGGCCTGAGCGAGGGGTCTGTCCTCGACGATCGGAACGCCGGCCCTTGCAGCAACCTCCCTGATCTTCTCCGCGACCGGGCCCGCCCCCTTGGCGACCACCCTCGGTGCACCGGCCTCGGACCTCCTGTACCTCAACGCAACGGCCAGATGGACGGGGTTGGTTATCACCACCGTGGCCTTCGGGACCTCCTGCATCATCCTCCGTCTCGCCATCTCCCGCTGTATCGACTTTATCCGAGACTTCACGTGAGGGTCACCCTCGGCCTCCTTGTACTCCTCCTTCACCTCCTCCCTGCTCATCCTGAGGGAGCGTTCGTGCTTCAACCGCTCGTTGATGAAATCGACGATGGAGATGATGAAGAAGGAGAGGAAGCCCACCTTGAGGGTGGAGAGGAGCATCCCCGTCATGGTGACGGAGAGCCCCCGTACGTCCATCACCATCAGCTCCATTATGGAGGGGATGGTCTTTCGCAACAGGAGATACAGCACCACCGCACTGACGCCGAACTTCAACACCCCCTTCAGCAGCTCCAGCACGATGTACCTGGAGATGATCCGTTTCACCCCCTCCAGGGGGTTCAGCTTCTCCACCTGGAGCCTCAAGGGCCTCAGGACGAGACCGCCCTGGATCAGGCTGCCGAAGACCGCCAGGGAGGCGGCGAAGAGGAGGAAGGGGAGTATGATCGTCATCCCCCTGAGGGTCGTCTCCAGCAACACGTCCCGAGGGGCCGCCGACCCGGAGATGGTCAGCCCTTCCCTGGTGAGGGCCATCAGGTCCTCCACGATACGATCACCCATCAGGAGCATGATCACCAGGACGCCTCCCATGGAGAGCATGGAGGTCAACTCCCTGCTCCTGGCGACCCGGCCCTCTTCCCTCGCCTTCTGTCTCCTCCGCGAGGTCGGTTGTTGTGTCTTTTCCTGTTCTTCCGGCATCTCTCAGTCCTTATCGAGGTTCCCTGCCGCCCACCGCTACTCCCCGATCAATATCAGTGCGTCAAGGTCATCCTTCAGGGTCGTGAAGTAACCGCCGAGCAGGTACAGGGTAAGCGGTATGCCGAGAAACATGATCAGATATCCAAGGGACAGGTAGACCGGCCAGCCGACGAAGAATATATTGAACTGGGGCATGAGCTTCTGCACCAGGCCGAGGAGGATGTTGGTCATCATCACGACCGTTATGACCGGAGCGGCCATCTTGAGGGCTATGACGAGTATCCTTCCGCTCAGGCCGAGGACCGCCGCCGAGAGGGTCCTCACGTCCGCTCCGCCGAGGGGTACGCGTTCAAAGCTCTTGACAAAGGCGTATATGAAGTAGTGGTGGGCGTCGAGACTGAGAAAGAGCATTATCGCCACAACGCTGTACAGGCTCGTGACCGCTGTGGACTGGCCCATCTCGGGGTTGAAGACCGTGGCGAGGGAAAGCCCCATCGTCGTGCTTATGATCTGACCGGCCGTGTCTATCGCGTAGAAGACGACCCTGACGGTGAAGGCGAGGGCCAGGGAGAAGAAGAGCTCCTTAACCACCAGGAGGGGGATGTCGTTCTCATCGTACCTGAGGTCAACCGCGGGCGTGAGCACCAGTGCGAGGGCCACGATCAACCCTATCTTGAACTGGGCCGGCAGGCTCCTGCTCCCGGTAACCGGGAGGAAGGTCATCACCAACCCCAGCCTCAACAGCACCAGGAGGAAGGTCACGACCTCTTCCTTCAGGACCTCGACATCAGCCACGGCCGTCTCCTCCGTCCTCCTTCCCGATCCATGGTCTTCACTTTATATACACCGGAATGTTCAGTATCAGCCGCTGGGTGAAATCCACCAGCACCCTCTCGATCCAGGGGAGGAAGATGAAGAGGCTGAGGAACACGGCGATGATCTTGGGGACGAAGGTGAGGGTGAACTCCTGGATCTGAGTGACGGCCTGGAAGAAACTGATCACCAGCCCCACGATGAGGCTCACCAGCAGCACCGGCCCGGAGGCGTACATCACGGTCCTGAAGACCTCTGCACCGATGTCCTTGACGAGCTCCACCGTCATTGGAAACTCCTCACCAGTGAACCGACCATCAGATTCCAGCCGTCGACGAGAACGAAGAGGAGGAGCTTGAAGGGGATGGAGACTATCACCGGAGGAAGCATCATCATCCCCAGGGAGAGGAGGACGCTGGAGACCACCATGTCTATCACCAGGAAGGGCAGATATATCAGGAAGCCGATCTCGAAGGCCGTCCTCAGCTCGCTTATGGCGAAGGCCGGCACCACCACCCTGATGGGGAGCTCCTCCGGGCCCTTCACCCGGCCCATTCCCCCGATCTTCATGAAGAGCTCGAGGTCCTTGGGCCTGGTCTGCCTCAGCATGAACCCCTTCAGCGTGGGTTCGGCCCTCTTCAGTGCGTCACCGAGGGGTATCTCGTCCCGGACGTAGGGGGTTATCGCCTCTGACTGTATCCGCTCCAGGACGGGCGACATCACGAAGAAGGTGAGAAAGAGGGAGAGCCCTATGATCACCGGGTTCGGAGGTATCTGCTGCCCGCCGATGGCGTGCCTGAGAAAGGCCAGGACCACCACGATCCTCGTGAAGGAGGTGAACATCACCAGTATCGCAGGGATGAAGGCGAGCAGGCTGAGGATGATGAAGAGGTTTATGAGCGGGCTGTCTATCTCCTCCAGGTTGAAGGCCGACGCCGTTGCGGGAAGCGCCACGATGGACGGCGCAAGGAGCAGGCACCGGAACCCTCTCCTCAAAACACTGACTCTCCATCTGGATGCCGGAAGATCCATAACCTCTCCTGTTCAGACCCTCGTCCTCCCGCTAAGGCCTCTCACCTGTTCGCGAGCATCCTCTTCAGCCCCTTGATCTGCTGAATGTTGTCCTTTATCGTCTTCAGTTCGCCCTCGAAGGCGTCCTCGGGAAAGGCCTTCAGGAGCTTGAGGTCGTTCTGGGTGACGCCCACGAGGAGCACCTCTCCGCCCGCCTTGATGACAGCGATCCCCCTCCTCGGCCCGAGGCTGAGATAGCCCAGGACCTTCAGCACCCCGGACTGCTCCACACCCCTCCCCTTCATCACCCTCGCGGCCAGGAGGATGACGCCGAGGACGAAGACCAGGGACAGCACTATCTTCGGCAGCTCTTCGATCATTTCAGCTTCTTGATCCTTTCCGTCGGGCTTATGATGTCGGTCAGCCTCACACCGAACTTCTCGTTCACCACAACCACCTCGCCCCTTGCGATCAGCTTGTTGTTGACCAGGACCTCCATCGGCTCTCCGGCCAGTTTCTCCAGCTCCACCACCGATCCCTGACCGAGCTGCAGGAGCTCCTGGATCAGCATCCTCGTCCTTCCGAGCTCAACGGTCACCTCAAGGGGGATGTCGAGGAGGAAGTCTATGTCCCTCGGAGCAGGGCCGCCGGACTGTTCGTCCTTCTTCAGTTCGGTGAAGTTTGCGTCCTCGGGATCGGCTGCATTGTCTGGCTTCTCAATGGTCTTCTCTCCCATCTCAATCCTCCCCTTCCTTTTCGTTCATTAAGGTCTCTGCTGGACCCGTTCTGTTCTCCACCGGTCTCGTTATCCTCACCGCCTGGCTCCCCTTATGGATGCCGGGCTGACAGTAGAACTTCGGCACCCCCTCGATCTTGACCACGAACTCGTCGCCCACGGACTTGCCGAGGGTGATCACATCGCCCACCTGGAGCTTCAGTATCTCCTCCACCCTCAGTTCCGTGGTGTCTATCTCCACGGTCGTGTTGACGTAGGATGCGTTAAGCAGGTCGATGAGCTTGCTCACCCACCGGTTGTCCACGTTGACGCTGTCGCTCGTGATGCCCGAGTAGAGCTTCTCCTTGATCGGTTCTATCAGGGAGTAGGGGATCCCCAGGAAGAGCTTGCCCGTGAAGGTCTCCATCTCGATGTGGAACTCCACCTTGATGATCACGTCCGTGGGTGTTATTATGTTGACGAACTGGGGGTTCGTCTCCGAGCCCGCCAGCTCGGTCTTCACCTTCAGTATCCCCTCCCAGGCGTTCTGGAGCTCCTCAAGGGCTATGGAGAGGACCTTGTTGATCAGCCGCTGCTCCACGGCCGTGAAGCTCCGCCCCTCGGCCTTCACGAAGCTGGTGTTGCTGCCCCCGAAGAAGTACTCCACTATGGTGAACACGAGGGGGGCTTCAAGGATCAACAGGGCGAACCCCTTCAGGGGATGGATCCTGAACATATTTATACTGGAGGGCAGCGGGACGTTCCTCATGAACTCGCCGAACTTCATCAGGGTCACTCCCTGGACGGAGACGTCTATGAACTTGCTCATGAAGTTCGACATCGAGACCCTGAGGAGCCTTGCAAAGCGTTCGTTGATGCTCTCGAGCCCCGGCATCCTGCCCCGTATTATCCGCTCCTGACTGGTGAGGTCGTAGGGATGGATGCCCTCCGGTGCGGCCTGGGGCTCTGTGTCCACCTCCCCTTCCTTCATCCCCTTCAACAGGGCGTCGACTTCATCCTGTGAGAGTATCTCGCTCATTGCATCACAAAGTCCGTGAAGTAGATGTTCTTGAAGATGTCCCTGCCTATGGCGGCGTTGGCCCTCATGAGGAGCTCGTCCTTGAGCTGGAACTTTCCTTCAGGTGTGGAGATGGACTCAGAGGTCTTGCTGCTCAGGAGGGTGATGATCGCATCGCGGATATGGGGTGTCTTGTCCTTGATGTAGTTCTCGAACTTCACATCCTGCAGCTCCAGCTTCATCGTCACCTTCAGGAACCGTCCCCTGTCGGCGAGGTTGACGACGAAGGGTTCGAGGTTGAAGAGGGCCGGCTGCTCGTCCCTTATCATCTCCTCCTTCGAGACCTCGGCGACCGCTCCCCCTCCC
>WGEZ01000139.1 GCA_015492515.1 Nitrospirota bacterium | reverse complement strand
ATCGGGTCTGAGGGGTTTTGAATTTTGCGTAAGATTCACCCGAGGGGTGAATAGCAAAATTCACCTCGGAGGCGGGCCGAAGGCCCTGCCGAGAATGACCGAAGACCCCGTCGTGCTGCCTCACAACAGCGATTATCGCTGAATCCGGGTAGAACTTATATTCCATGAAACCTAAAGAGGGGGGAAGGTACAGGATACTGTTGATAGACCCTGATGCCGGGCAGTACCGTCAGGGTCTCGCCGCATCGCTCAAAGACTGTGAGATCCTCGTCGAGCCTGACCACTACAGGGCGAGCGAGTACTTCTTTCACAACGATATCGACATCGTGCTCCTTGATCACTCCACCGATCATCTCTGCACCGAGCTGCTGCAATGCTTCAAATCGGTCAAGCCCTCCGTCGCCGTGATCATCATCACCGCCAGGGGATCCGAGGAGCTTGCGGTCAAGGTGTTCCGATGCGGTGCATGGGACTATTTCAGGAAGCCACCTGATCTGGAGGGACTGAGTGCAAGCATCAGCACCGTACTGGGGCTGAAGCAGGGCAAGGCAAAGAAGGACTACCAACACATGAAGGGTCTGTACAGGGGAATCGGATATATAAACAGGTATTTCAACACGAAGATAACCCTTCAGCAGGTCGCCTGGGAAGCGGGCATGAGTATATCCACCTTCACGCGGAAGTTCAAGAAGACAATGGGTGTGACCTTCACCAGCTACGTCAACAACCTCCGTATTAGCAGGGCTGTCGAGATGCTCAAGGAGGATGACTTCTCGATGAGTGACATCGCCTTTGCATGCGGGTTCACGAACCAGTTCCACTTCACCAGGACGTTCAAGAAGATCAAGAAAACCACCCCCACACGCTTCAGGAAGGCTCTGGGGATGAAGCACGAGACAGCGGATACGAGCTAAACCGCTGGAAGGTGAGCAGAGGGCAACCCTTGAAAAAGCGCCAGGGTCGGCCAGCGGCCTCAGGCATCATCTCAAAATACAAAGATCGATCTCTCCACCGTTTTTGACATAATATGTCAAAAAAAAGGCAAGATATGTCAAGACTTCACCCCCCGTAGCTGGTATCCTTTTAAGGAGGGGGACACCCTGAACGAATACAACCTTTACGCCTGACCGTACCCTTTACGGTAAGGATCAAGGGAGGTGAGTAGGTGGTTCTCCGGGCACAGGGCAGAGCACCTTCTTCTTCGGCCTGGTCTCCACGGAACCGCCGGGACCTGTCACGGCAACCGTCAAGGAGACCACAGGTGCCATATACAATGTTCAGGCACGCGCACCTCAATAGGTTCGACGGCAGACGCGAAGAGGGGGGGATGAATAGATGTCGTCAATCTACAACCCTGATATCAACGATTCTCTTTCAAAGGAGAGTATTTCAGCCAAAAAAGCACTGAAGAGGGAGCTCGGGCTGAAACAGATCCTGGGCAGAAGCAAGGCTGTCCAGGAGATCCGCGAGAAGATAGTCCGCGTCTCCTCGTGTGATGTCAACGTCCTGATATCCGGTGAGAGCGGAACAGGCAAGGAGCTTGTCGCCAGGGCCATCCATTACCTGAGCCGGAGGGCCGCCCGGCCTTTCATCCCTCTCAACTGCGGTGCTGTTCCAGAGAACCTCTTCGAGAACGAACTCTTCGGCCATGCCAAAGGCGCCTTCACTGACGCCCGCCTCAGGCAGACGGGTCTCGTAAAGGAGGCGGAGGGCGGCACGCTCTTCCTTGACGAGATAGGAGTGGCGACCCCCTACATACAGGTGAAATTCCTCCGTCTCATCCAGGACAAAGAGTACAAACCCCTCGGTGACCCCCGCCCTCAGAAGGCGGACATAAGGATAATAGCCGCCACAAACTGCGATCTTCTGACCCTCGTCAGGGAAGGAAGGTTCAGGGAAGATCTCTTTTACAGGTTGAACATCGCCTCCATCCATATCCCGCCCCTGCGCCAGAGGATGGAGGACATACCTCTGCTCGTCAAACACTTCGTCGCTAAATACTCGAGGGAATACAACAAGCCCACGATAGAGATCGCTGAAGACGCGGTCGACGCTCTCCTCTCATATTCCTGGCCCGGCAACATCAGGGAACTGGAGAACAAGATACAACAGTTGATCGTGATGGCCACATCCAACGTAATACGCAGCGGCGACATCCGGCTCCCGGCAGAGGAACCGATACACGACGGTACGGAGATCGAACATTTCAGGGTGGCTAAGGAGAGAACCGTCAACACCTTCGAGAAGAACTACCTCGTCAAGCTCCTCAAACAATACAGGGGCGATGTGGTAAGCGCCGCAAGGAGGGCCGGGAAGAGCCGCACGGCCCTCTGGAACCTCCTGAGGAAGCACAACCTCTCACCGAAACAGTTCCGCTATTAGTTCAGTCTTCGATCCGACCTCCATGAATCCCCCCGACTTCATCCGTGCAGTACCATCCCCTCGTCATAAAAAAATGACGTAAGCGTAACGGAAAAATCACCGCCTTTGTGAGCTCTCCCGAGGATCGTCTTCAAAAACAGGAGGTTGGAGAAACCCACGATCTGGCACATCTCTTGCGTTACGTCCTGCTCAAGGGCATACAGAAACGGGATCATCGTGCAGACACCTTCAGCGGTGCCTGCCCGGGGCTTAAGGCAGTCTTTCAGTGAACGAAGACCGGAGAGATATCGCCAGGAAGATACTGGATTACCTAAGAAAGAATCCGGACGCCGGTGATACCCTCGAGGGGATCTCCAGGTGGTGGGTCCAGAACGAATGTGTGGAGCAGTCTGTGGATACGGTGGCCGGAGCCCTGGAGACGTTGATCATGAGAGGTCTTGTCAGAAAAGAGGACATCAAGGGCGGCAGCCCTCTCTTCAAGATCTGCAGGAAGAGCGATTGACTTCTGACCATGGGTGATTTCACTGTAATCGGTATCGTCGGGGAGCTCTTGAGAGAGATGCTCCGGACCAACCTGCGCGCCACATTTGATGGAAACTTCTCTTCTCCCGATTCCGTGACCCTGCTCTCGCCGAAAGACCTGGAGGGAACAGCGGTTAATCGTCTGTCACTCTTTCTGTATCGGATCGTCGAGAATGCGCACATGAAGAACCAGCCGATGGAACAGATCGGTGCCGGTCGATTCAGACATCCCCCGCTGTCGCTTAATCTTCACTATCTCATGACCCCCTATGCTGGAGAGACCGACGAGATCAGAGGCTGGGACATCCATACCGTTCTGGGAAGGGCGATGCAGGTCTTCTATGATAATGCAGTCCTGGAAGGTCCTGCACTGTTCGATCTCCTCAAACTGATCTCCCGTGAGGACTACCACGGGACGATCGAACGGCTCCGTATCATATTGATCCCTCTCTCCCTGGACGACCTGACCAAGATATGGAACTCTCTGGACACAACTCTAAGGCTGTCGGTCTGTTATGAAGTGCGTGTAATATTGATAGACTCTGAACGGAAAAAGGAGACCCGGAGGATTGTAGAAAAGAATGCCGAGTATTTTCAGATAAAAGGAAGATGAATTAAACAATGGAACTGGCTTTAGATCAGAGGATTACAACCAGACTCTCCCTTGCCGTATCACTTATTGATGATTTTACACAAAATGAACGTATCATCGGCAAGGTCAAAGTTGCTATTCCCGGATTGAATCTTGCGGCATCAGAGAATCCAGATGGTTACTATAATTTTCTCGATGTTGTCAATGGCATATATACAATAAAGACCGAAGCAGATTTCTATATCGACAATGAGATCAAAAACTTCACCATTCCCAGGACCGTTGACTATTCTTTCCCCGGAGGCGGTGGCGCAGCACCTGGCTCAGACGAAGCAGTGTTAGCAGACATCAGCGGACTGTTTGACGGAGATGTCCTGGAATTCGACAACGGAATTGATCCACCTGAGAGAAGGAGGATCACTTTAGATCTTAATCCTGCAACGAAAAAGATACACTGGGATAGCGACCCACAAGGGGGGCTCAAATACAATTACCCAGATTCTGCTTCCATCAGGCTTCCAGGCCCGGAGAATTTGATATTAAATATCAGGTTAAAGCCCAACCCCTTATATCCATTTCCATCAGGGGCTACCCTTGTGAGGGGAAGCGTACAAGACCCTGCAGGTGATCCTATATCAGAAGCAGAAGTAGAATTGGTAGGGGATGCTTTAAATACCAGGACAACAGACAACGGAGACTTTGTCCTTTATTTCCCAGCATCCCAGGGAGATGGTTCAATCCAAATAAGGGTTAAACCCAGGGGAAGCCCGCCAAAGACAGTAAATGCAGAGGTAAGAAAAGGCCGGACAACGTCATTAACAATCACATATCCGTAAAAGAGGTAATTTTGGAAATCTTTTAGAAAGAGGAGGATAGAAAAATGCCAGAGTATTTATCACCGGGTGTTTATGTCGAAGAGGTCGATACAGGGGCCAAGCCGATAGAAGGGGTGAGTACAAGCACGGCCGGGATGGTGGGGATGACGAAGAGGGGACCGATCGACGGGCTGCCCGTCCTGGTCACCAGCTTCAGGGATTTCCGTCGGAAGTTCGGTGGATATTTTGATTTTGGTCCAACATTTAAAGGACACCAATACTTGCCTTACGCCGTGGAAGGCTTCTTCACGAATGGGGGAAAACGTGTATACATCAAGCGTGTAAAAGGCGTGAATGCTAAAAAATCAGAAAAAACTCCTACTCAAGGTGGACTAATCACACGTCTTAAAAGCGATATATTAGCCGCATCCCTTAACAAGGCTAAGCTTTCAACTCTGCGCGCAATAAAGGTTGGAACGCAACTCACCTTTACTCAAGTAAAAAACGGAATTACAACTGGTCCTGAAACAACAACTGTAACGGGATACGATCGGGACAGCAATGAAGTTACATTTTCACCCCCCCTTGGAAACGTTTACGAGGCTAAATATACTACAGTTGCCTCAGACCATACACGTCACAATACATTCAATATTTCAGCCAAAGACGAAGGTTCATGGGGTGATGATATCGATATCAGGGTTTATCATGAGTCCAGTGCAAGCTCTGAAATTGATTCTTTCATTAGTGGAGCACCTAATAATAACCAAATTAAATTAAGATCAACTGCTGGTTTTTATGTGAATGCATGGGTTGAGTTTGACCGGGGAAAGGATAAATTTTTCCGAAAGATTACAAAAATAGATGGTGTCGTAATAACTGTTAATGGAGCTGCTTTAAATGCTCCCGCCGTAGCTCCACAAGCACCGGCAACATCCACATTAGTAAGTACTTGTGAGTTTCGCATATCTGCAAGTTATGAGGACATATCTGAGGATTTTAGTGGTCTGACCTTAGAAAATGTCCCTGGGCGTTATTATAAGGACATCATCAATAATGGCTCTGAACTAATTAACGTGGGTGATCCGCCAGGAAACAAAAATCCTCTAAGATACCCATCGGGTGATAATGGGTTAAATATTGTACTTGCAGGGGGTAGTGATGGAACAGCCTCCCCATCGGATAATGACTATAAGGGTGTAGATAACGGCCCAGGAAAGCGGACTGGCATTCAGGCCCTTACTGATATTGACCAGGTGAGTATAATTGCAGTGCCAGGAATTACATCACAAGTTGTTCAGAATGCAATGATATCACACTGTGAGCTTTTAAAAGACCGTTTTGCTATCTTGGACCCAAAGCCAAAAGCCGGTGATCAACCACCTGATTTAACTGATATCCAGAATCAAAGAAAACTCTATGATACTAAGTATGCAGCAATCTATTATCCAAGAATTCTCGTTAGGGATCCACTTACCAAAACAAGTATTCCTATCCCCCCCAGCGGCCATATCGCCGGCATCTATGCCAGGTGCGATGTCGAGCGGGGTGTGCATAAGGCTCCGGCCAACGAGGTTATCAGGGGTATCACGGGGCTGGAACTGACCGTAAACAGGAGAGAGCAGGACATCCTGAACCCTGCACCGAACCATATAAACGTCCTGAGGGACTTCAGAAAGAGCGGGAGGGGGTACCGCGTCTGGGGTGCACGCTGTATAACCAGTGATCCTGACTGGAAATACATCAATGTCCGCCGCCTCTTCATCTTCATCGAAGAGTCTATCGAGGAGGGTACACAGTGGGTCGTCTTCGAACCCAACGACGAGTCCACGTGGGCACGGGTCAGGCGCTCGGTCACGAACTTCCTGACCAACGTCTGGAGGGACGGGGCCCTCCAGGGAAGAAAGCCCGAAGAGGCGTTCTTCGTCAGATGCGACAGGACCACCATGACCCAGACCGACATCGACAACGGCAGACTGATCATGCTGATAGGGATAGCCCCTGTCAAGCCTGCGGAGTTCGTCATCTTCAGGATAGGTCAGTGGTCAGGTGGATCCGAGATAGAAGAGTTGTAACATCCGGAGTGGAAAGGAGGATTTATCATGCCTACCGGTGAGAGAAAGGACCCCTACGCCGGGTTCAATTTTCTGGTCGAGATCGACGGTATAGCCAGGGCCGCCTTCTCGGAATGCAGTGGATTGAGCACGGATACGGACCCCATCGAGTACAGGAACGGAAGCGACGACATCACGGTCAGGAAGATACCGGGCCTCAAGAAGTTTGCAAACATTACCCTGAAGAGGGGGATAACGAGGGACCTCGATCTGTGGAAATGGAGAAAGACCGTCCTGGACGGTGCTACGGAGCGGAAATCAGGCTCCATCGTCCTCCTGAACGAAGCCAGGGAACCGGCCCTCCGCTGGAACTTCAGGGAGGGCTGGCCGACGAAGTGGGAAGGCCCGTCATTGAACGCAACGGGCAATGAGGTCGCCATTGAGACCCTCGAGATCGCTCACGAGGGCCTCGAGCTGGAGACGGCCTGACGCCTGAGGGTTGAAGAATGCCTCTCTATCTTACGCCGGGGGTCTACTTCGAGCGGATAGACGCCGCTGAGAGGAGGATACCCGCGTTACGGACTGACGTGGCCGGGTTCGTGGGTATCGCGGAAAGAGGTCCGCTCAACAGGCCGGTAAGGATAGAGTCCTGGAAACAGTTCCAGTCCGTCTTCGGAGGGTTCGTACCCCAGGGATACCTCTCCTATGCGGTCAAGGGCTTCTTTGAAAACAGTGGGCTCACCTGTTACGTGGTGAGGATCGCCGATAGGGATGCTGCAAGGAGGGCAACGGTGACACTCGCCGACAGAAGCGGTATCCCCACGGTCAAGGTATATGCGTTGAATGAAGGCAGATGGGGCAATATGGTGAAGGTCTCTCTGAAGGGGAGCTGCAGAGGCTCAACCGTCACGGCCGACCCTTCGAAACAACCCGCAGATGGAAGCTATTCCGTGGTTCAGCGCACCACTGGTTTTGAAAGAGGCAGTTTGGTAAGGGTCTTTCAGAACAGGAGCGGCATAAGAGCAGAGGAACACCATTACGTCAGATCGATCGATGTTCTGAACAGGAAGATCGTCTGGGACACCCCCCTCTCACCGGCCTTTGACTCTACCATGCCCATCTATTTCAGCACGATGGAATTCACCCTCACCTTCACCCTGGGAAGCGAGCTCAAGGAGGTATTTGATGAGCTCTCCCTGAACAGGAACCACAGCAGGTATCTCGAGGATGTCGTCAACGGACGATCAAACCTCGTTCTCGTCGAGGACCTCGCTTCTCCGTCAGCCATCCCGGACAACCTGCCGGATCCGGCGGCGTTCAGAGAGGGGTTTGTACGTCTTGAGGGCGGCACAGACGGTATAAGCACGCTCAGCATGGACGATTTCCTGGGTGATCCAGGTGCAGATGAAAAGGAGGGCCTGAGGTGTTATGAAGACGTGGACGAGGTGGGCATGATCTGTATCCCTGACATCATGACGGGGCCGACCGAGACCGAGCCACCTCCACCTCCTGAGAAACCCGACCCCTGTGCACCACCGGAGGAGGCGACAGGGACATATTCACCTCCGATGCCTGAGTCTCCGCCGCTTTTCGGAGCCGGTGATATCGAGAGAGCCCAGAGAGCAATGATCGGACACTGCGAGATGATGAAAGACAGAGTGGCCATCCTGGATCCGCCGCCAGGTTCGGACGTCGCAGGCATCCATGAATGGAGACTGAGGTTCGACTCAAAGTACGCCGCCCTCTATTATCCCTGGATAGTCGTGAATGATCCCCTGAGACTCAGAGGGAATATCACCAGGGTCATTCCTCCTTCAGGCCATGTTGCTGGTGTGTATGCCAGGACAGACCTGACCAGGGGCGTCCACAAGGCACCGGCGAATGAGACCGTTCTCGGTGCCGAGGACACGGCCCCTGGTGTCGATGACCCGGAGCAGGAGTTATTGAACCCGGTGGGCGTAAACTGTCTCCGGGCCTTTCCAGGCAGGGGTGTCTTGATCTGGGGGGCGAGGACCGTCAGCACCGACCCTGCATGGCGCTACATAAATATCAGGAGGCTCCTGATAATGATAGAGGAATCCCTGATGGAAGCGATGCAGTGGACCGTCTTCGAGCCCAACGACGTCTACCTGAGAAAGGGGATAAGCGTCTCTGTGTCCTGTTACCTCGAGGAACTCTGGAGACAGGGGGCTCTTGTGGGAAAGACCGCATCAGAAGCCTTCTTTGTCCAATGCGACGAGGAGAACAACCCTAAATATGTGATAGACGCTGGCCGGATAATCACCGACATCGGGGTTGCACCGTCTATCCCCGGAGAGTTCATCCTGTTCCGGATAGGAAAGGTCAAGGACGGCCTTGAGGTGTTAAAGGAGGGGGCTTAGAGATGCCGAGCATTTCCGGGGTGAGGAGCGATCCCTTCCCGGCTTTCAGGTTCTATATAACCCTGGTGGACTCATCGAGCGCCCTGGCGAAGGTGATGAGCGGCATATCCGCAATCGCCAATTTCGCCATAGGCGGCTTTTCGGAATGCAGCGGGCTTGAGGCCTCGGTGGAGATCCACGAGTACAAGGAAGGCGGGGTCAACGACTACGTGCATAAGTTTGCAACGCGGGCCGGTTCCTCTAACATAACCCTGAGAAGAGGGGTAGGCTTCACGGACGACCTCTGGCTCTGGCACTACGAGTATACTCAGGGCAGGGGGAAGAGACGGGACGGGATAATCGCCCTGCAGAGTGCACTGGGTGTACCGGTGAAGGTCTGGGTCTTCAAGAGGGGTATACCGTTGAGATGGACGGGACCGTCACTCGATGCAACTCAAAATGCCGTAGCCATCGAGGCCCTGGAGATCACCCATGAGGGGCTGGAGCTTCTCTCTCCCCATACCGTGATCTCCAGGGCCCTGTAGATGAAGGGTGAACTGCTATGGCGCTGAGGATAAATGAGCTTACGAGCACCGTACGGGTCATGGGAGGAGAAGGCAGGTTCTCTGAAGAGGAGATCACCGCGATAGTGAATATCGTCCTGGAACGGATCAGGGAAGAAGAGGAGCATAAAAACAGAGTCCTGGAGGAGACCGAGATAAGAGACCGGGCCTCTGAGATAGAGCCCTATTAGGAGATCGGATGACCGCTGAGCCGACGAAGATAAAGATCAGGGTTCTTGACGAAAGGTATGATGGAGAGAGGGAGTTGACCGTACAATTCAACCCGCCTGACTACAGACTCTCCAAAGGTTCACAGATCGCCGAGATCGGCATCCCGGGGATAGACTCGCCCCTTCTACAATTCATACGGGGCACGAATGAGAAACTGGTCTTGAAACTCTTCTTCGACACCACCGACAGTGGAGCGGACGTCAGGGACGACACCGAGAAGTTCTACAAGCTCGCAAAGATAAACAGGCACACCCACGCCCTGCCCAGGTGCATGATCTCCTGGGGAGAGACGGGCGCGTTAAAAGGCGACAGGACCGCCTTCACGGGAATAGTGGAAAGCATCGACCAGAACTTCACTCTTTTCAAGCCGAACGGCATCCCTATCCGTGCGGAACTGGAGCTTTCCTTCAGGGAATACAGGACATTGAAGGAACAGATACGGGAGTTACGGTCCTATACAAGGAGACGGGTCATAAAGGAGGGCGACACCCTGAGCGGCATAGCAGCGGAGGAATACAACGATCCTGGTGAGTGGCGGAGGATAGCGGACAAGAACAGAATATTCGATCCCCGAATGCTTACACCCGGGCAGGCGATAGAGATTCCACCCGAGGACTGAGAGATGGAAACCCTGGAGAGAGCAACCGCGATATACAGGGAGTTTGACTTCTATGTCCCTTATTTCGAGATCCTCATAGAGAACAGGAGGCTTGAGAAGGAGACAATCAACGACATCATGAGCCTCACCTACAGGGACAACCTGACCGGAATTGACTCCTTTGAGTTGACGATAAACAACTGGGACGCCGATAGGAGAAGGTTCAAGTATATCGAGTTCGACGGCAAGGACGTCTTCTCTCCAGGCAAGGACGTGGAGGTCTGGATGGGATACTACGAAGGGGGCAGGAAGAAGGTACAGCGGATGCTTTACGGAGAGATAACCTCTCTGGGGCCAAATTTCCCCGGGTCCGGCCCTCCCGTGTTGAACGTCAGAGGGCTGAACATCCTCCACAGACTGAGGGACCGACAGAGATCCGACGCCTACAGGAACAAGAGAGATAGCGAAATCGCCAGGATCATCGCCCGCAGGATCGGGATAGACATAAAGGTGAGAGACAACTTCATGACGGTGGAAGAGCCGATGGAGTTCATATTCCAGGACAACAAGTACGACATCGTCTTCCTGATGGAGAGGGCGCGGACCATCGGCTACGAGCTCTATGTCAACGTCGAAGAAAAAAGACTCTACTTCCTACCTTCCCTTCAGGGGAAGAAGAAGTATCAGCTCGAATGGGGGAAGTCTCTCATAAGCTTCAGGCCGGACCTCACAACTGCAAACCAGGTGTCAGAGGTGGTGGTCACCGGTTGGAACCCGCAGGCCAAGAGGAGGGTCGTGGGAAGGGCGACCCGCAGGGATCTGGAGACACGGGCCCTCGGCGTGGAGAGGGACATAAGGACGATCGAGAGATCCATGGCCCAGAGGGTTGAGGTCATAGCAGACAGACCGGTCTACTCGGAAAGGGAGGCAAGGGCGCTTGCAAAGGAGACCCTGGAGAGGATATCAAAAGGCATGATCAAGGCCAGGGGCTCAACCGTGGGGCTGCCCGATCTGAAATCAGGCACCTATCTGGAGATCAGAGGGCTGGGCGACCTCTTCAGTGGAAACTACTTCGTCACCGAGAGCACCCATACGATAAACAACAGTGGATATATCACCACCTTTTCAGCCAGGAAGGAGGAGAAGAAATGAGCGGTGGTGTCGTCGTGGGCATCGTGACCCGGGTGAGGAAGGGTGAGGCAAAGGTCAAGTTCCCCTGGCTCCATCAGCGTGATGAGGAGGAGAGGGAAAGCGACTGGGCGAGAATAGCCGCTCCGATGGCCGGCAATGACAGGGGGGCGTTCCTGATGCCCGAGGTCGGTGACGAGGTGCTGGTTGCCTTCGAACACGGCGACTTCAATCACCCTTATATTATAGGATTTCTCTGGAATGGTAAGGACAAGCCGCCTGAAGATGATACCGAGAGAAGGGTAATTAAAACAAAAAGTGGACATATAATTGAATTTAATGATAACCCTGGACAGGAAAAGATAGTCATCGAGAGTCAGGGGGGACAAAAAATTGAAATTGAAGACGTGCCTGCAGGAAGTATTACTATCAAGACACAGATGGGAAATGAAATCAAGCTCGATGAAAGTACAGGCGGCAGTATATCTCTAACTGCTATTAATAATATCAGCTTTAACGCACCTACTATTGCCCTAAATGCGCCTAATATTACTTTTGGTCCCACGGCTGGT
>WGEZ01000138.1 GCA_015492515.1 Nitrospirota bacterium | reverse complement strand
GCTCCCGCCCGCCCCTTCGTTGCGGTATTATATCAGAAATCAGCCGTAAGGAACCCGGACCAGGAGATGCCTCCCTTCATCCGCTCGTCGAGGTCAGCTCCGGGGCCGATCTGCCGCAGCCGAACCGCTCCCGCAACCCCTTCAGGATCTCCAGGATCATCGACGCGTGGGCCTTCAGCTCGTGGTAGAGGCGTCGTGTCTCCTCCGCCTGCTCAAGAAGCCCCTCCCCCTCCAGGGCCTCCTTCCCGTACCTGAAGATCACCGTCATGGGCCTGAGGGGCCGGCAGGTGTGGCCGATGGTCTCTATCTCCCGGTCCAGGGAGGGGACATCGGCCCAGGTCTCCTTTATCCACTGGATATCCGGGGAGGGCCGGCCGGCCTCCCTGCTTATCAGGGTGACCCTTGCCTGCGCCTCTTCAGCGACGCCGAGGAGCCTTGTGAGTGCAGCCATGTCCTCGTCGAGGGAGTCGAGGACGGCCGTCACGGACCGTTCCGTGTACCAGGAACGGAGCCTTTCGGCGACGGCCCGGCAGGCCTCCTCGATCCCCTCCGCCACCGGAGGGGCGTCGAGCACGGTGGTCCAGGTCCGCCGGTAGATATGGTTGTAGAGGAGCTCCCTCTTGAGGGGCCTCCTTATCAGGGGTCGGTAATCGATCAGACCGTCGCGATCGAAGTACGAGCCGTAGACCTGGACGTCCCTCCAGAGCGGGGAGTCCTCGATCCCCTCCAGCATGCCTTCCCGGAGCACCCGCTCCACGAGGTCGAAGACGTTCCCGGCCTTTATCAGCTCCTTGCAGACCGTGTCCTTGCAATCGAGCATGAAGCCGCAGGGGCTGCAGGGGATGTCGGGCGCCACCACATAGTGCCCCTCGCCGTAAGGGCCGGTCTCCCTGAAGTTGACCGATGCCAGGGAGATGTTCACCGTCCTTGTCCCCACGGCGGTGGCTATATGGAGGGGGCCGGTGTCGTTGCTTATGAAGAGATCGCACCTCTTTATCAATGCAGCGAGCTCCCTGAGGTCGGTCTTGCCGATCAGGTTGATCGTTCCCCTTCCGTAGAGGGCCTCGAACTCCCTTCCGAGACCTGCCTCTCCGGCCGAGCCGGTGAGGACGACCCTTGCACCGAGCGACCCGGTGAGCCTCCTGGCCAGTGCTGCAAAGGAGGAGACGGGCCAGCGCTTGTCCTCTGCGCTCGCACCGAGCTGAAGCCCTATCAGGAGCTCACCCTCTCCGACCCCCTCCTTCTCCAGGGTCATCCCCATCCATTCCTCGATGTCGCCGGGGACGTCGAGACGGAGCCCCCTCTCGGAGGGCATCACCCCGCCCACCTTCAGATGCATGTCGCAGAGGTGGAAGGGGTTGTACTCCCTGCCGGGGATCACGTTGAAGAAGTACCTTATCCAGGGATGCCTCTTGACGCTGAAGCCCTTTTCGTCGATGCCGACCCCCCGCTTCTCCCTGGCCCGGATCAGCGACATCAGGACCGCGCTGTCCGTGGAGTGGGTGAAGTTTATCGCAACGTCATAGGCGGTGTCGTTCACCTCGGCGAGCAGCCCCTCTATGTATCTGTAGGCCTTCACGATCCCGTCCCTTTCATCCCTGAGCATCCTCAGCAGGCCCCTTATGTCGAAGACGATGAGCCTGTCGATGAAGGGGATGAAGCCGCAGATCTCCGAGAAGGCGGAGTTGACAAGGAGGGTCACCCGCACGCCCGGATACCTCTCCTTCAGCCCGCAGATCACGGGGGTGGTCTGTATCAGGTCGCCCATCCTGGTGAGGTTTATGACGAGTGCCTCCTTCATTGCTAACCCTTCAGGTAGACCTTCCTCATCTCCTCCATCAGCAGGAATATCTTCTCCACCTCGGAGAGGGACGCGTCTCCGGAGTTTATCGCCTCCACGATCTCGTCAAGACCTATCCTGCCCTCGAACCGGGAGAGATACCGGCCGAGCTCCGTCCCCTCGCCGGCTGACTCGATGAGGGTCTCCACGCCGGCAAGCTCCGAACTCCACGGCGGCGGTTCATAGCCCCTGTCAAGCACGAACTGGAGCATCTCTTCCATCCTCTGCTCATAGGTATGGTCCCTGGCCACCCTCTCCCTGCCGCGGGAGGCGATCGCCTCCCTCTCCTCCGGCCTCTCCAGATAATACCTGATCTTTCCCCGCAGGTCGTCCAGGTCCTCGAAACAGACTATCTCCCTGCCCGGCTCGAGAAGTTCCGGCAGCTCCGAGCGGTAGTCGACGAGCTGGAAGGCTCCGCAGGCGGCGATCTCGAACGTCCTGGGGTTGACGAAATCACCGTAGGGGTCGATCCCGTCGCGGTATGCGGAGGAATGGAGGTTTATGTTGACCTTCGTGGCGTTGAATATCTTCACCGCCTCCTCCGTCTCCACCCACCTGCCGGAGTCCTGGATGCGGTCCCCGAGGGGTGAGTTCACGTCCCACTCACTCCCCCAGATCTTGAAGTCGAAGTCGAGCAGGCCGGTGAAGAGGACCCTCCTGTTGTGGTAACCGGCGCCCACGAAGGATACGTCGCTTCCGTACCGTCGCTGCTCCCCGGGGTCGAGCCTGAGCCTCCTGTGGACCCCGGGGGAGGCGGCGAGCGGGAGGTAACGGGGGTCCTTCACCCCTCCGGCCTTCAGCTCCTCGAAGAACCGGCCCCTCTGGATGGTGAAGAAGTAGCTGTAAAGAGGGGCGATCTCCTTCCAGTACTCCAGGTGCCTGTAGTCCTCTACGAACCAGAAGGCCGTCGGGACCCTGCAGTCGGTGAGCTTTCTGAGGGAGGCCGCCGCCAGGGGTGCCTGGGCGAGGGCGAAGACGAGGTCAGGCTTGAACTCGGCACACCTTGCAATCACGGCCTCGGAGGCGAAGTCAACGAAGAGCTCCGTCAGTTGATTCCTGTGGGTCCTGTTGCCCGTAATCCTCTCGATGCCGAGGAAGGCGTCCCTGTAGAGGCTGTTGTCGACGAAGTCCACCCTGTGGCCGAGCCGCCTGAGGGCATCCGCACAGTACCGCGCTGTCGGGAGTGAACCGCCGTAGATCGGGCCCACGACCATGATCCTCAGCCCCCTGTCGAAGGTCTGAAGGACCTGAAGCCTTCCGAGGAGCCTCTCAAAATAACCGGGGGAGAGGTTGATCGACGGTTCATGTCTCACGATCGTGAACCCCCTCATCCCTGGAGGCGGTCCCTCGTCCGTGACGAGCCTCACCCTGGAGAGGACGGCGGTGAGGTCCAGAAGCTCGAGGGCGGTCCTGAGGATGTCCACCCTCGGTTCGAAGACGACCACCTCCTTCTCCGTCGCCCTGCAGAGCTCGATGACGTGGTAGCCCAGGCCGAAGCCGAGGACGGCCACCGTGGAGGCCCCTTCGATCCTCTCCCTGTAATGCCCGAGCCACGCCTCCGCTTCCCCCAGCGGGTCATAGAGGCTGTGGAGGGCGATGCCCGACGCCTTCAGGACGGGGTGGCCCGTCCTCGAGGTGCAGGGACGGAGGTCGCCTCCCCTCCCTGCAGCCGCGATCAATGCCGCCAGCCCGGGGTCCCGGGTGCTCAGGACCTCCATGTTCTTCTCGAAGGGCCTTTCCTCCACGGAGCTACTCCATCTTCTTCCTCAGGGCGAGCGCCTCCGGCCTCTCCGGCTCGAAGACGAGGAGCCTGTCAAGGCTCTCAAGGGCCTTCTCCACCAGACCGAGCCTGTAGCAGACCTCGGCATGCCTGTAGAGGGCCTCCAGGTCGGCAGGATGGAGCTCCAGATGTCCCTCGAGCACCCTCCTGCCCTCTTCAAGGTCCTCTGCCCGGACAGCGGTCTTCAGGCCCTTCAGCCTCTGCTCCGCCTTCTGCGCCCTTATCAGGTACTGGAAGACGAAGAGGTCCTTCAGCTCCTCAGGGGAGAGGTCCTTCAGGGAGATCCTGCCCAGGGATATCTCTCCGGCAAGGGGGTCCTGGATCAGGCCGTAGGAGGGGTCCAGGTTCTCCGTTATCCCCGTTATCTCCAGTCCCGCCCCTGCAAAGAGGAGCTCCATCTCCTTCCTGGTGAAGAACCTCAGGTGGGTCCTGTCCAGGATGCCCCGGTCCCTGTACTCCCAGCGTCCTTCCGCCAGCATGACCAGGACCTTGAAGTACCTCACGTTGGGGATGCTGGCCACTATCGTGCCGTGGTCGGCAAGGTAGCGCTTCAGTCTCCTCAGGGCCGCGAGGGGGTCCCTGAGGTGTTCCAGGACATCGGCGAAGATCATGCAGTCGAAATAACCCTCATCGAAGGGGAGGTCGATCTCCTCTATGTCTCCGCATATGACCCTCGTCAGGTTCTCTTCCGCCTTCCTGCAGACCTCCGGGACGATGTCCACACCGACCACCTCTGTTGCTCCCTTCCGGAGGAGCTTCCTGCCGAGGATGCCCTCTCCGCAACCCACATCCAGTACCCTCTCTATACCCCCGGGGATTACGGTCTCCACGTCGTTCCTCTCCTGGCCGTGGTAACCGCCGTCGCTGACCGATGAGACAGCGGGGCCTGCCACGGAAGTCGCCTTCGCCTTGCGATCCCCGGCCCTCTCTTCCAGGAGGGCCTCGAAGAGCTCCCCTATCCTCTCCGAGACCCTTCTGGCGTTGAACCTTGATTCAACCCTCTCCCGACCCCTGCCACCCAGGGCCCTCCTCTTCTCGTCGTCACGGAGCAGCTCGATCAGCGCCGAGGAAAGAGGTCCTGGATCATTGGGATGCACGAGAACGCCTGCATCACCCACCACCTCGGCGATGGAGCCGGAGTGGGTCGAGACAACGGCGACGCCGCAGGCCATCGCCTCTATCAGCACCATCCCGAACTGCTCCTTCCACATCCTCGTGGAGATGCTCGGAAGCACAAAGAGATCGGCGAGGTTGTACATCCTGTGTATCTCGTGGTAGGGACAGCTCTCCATGAAGAGGAAGGAGTCCTCCATCGATAGCTCCCGCACCCGTTGCTTCACCGCCGCCAGCTCCGGTCCCCTCCCCACGACGACGAACCTTACCGCATCACCGCCTATCCGCCGGAGGACGAGCCGTGCCGCATGGACCAGGTCGTAGATCCCCTTCTCCCATACGATCCTCCCCGTAAAGAGTACGACCTTCTCTTCAGGGTCGATGCCGAGTTCCCTCCTGAGCCCGAGACCGGCTGCCCTTTCGGGCCTGAACCTCTCGATATCTATACCCATCGGGATCACGGTTATCCTCTCCGGAGGAACACCCTCCAGCATCAAGGCCTCCCTCGCCCTCTCCGTCACGGCGACAAAGTGATCGGCCTCCTGCCGGACCCTCCTCTTGGCCAACCTTATCCGCTCGTCCTCCTCATAGGCAAAGGGGATATTCTCCCATTGCAGACAGACGACGGGTGTGCCGAACTTCTCCTTTATCATGACGGCCTGGTGCGAGAAGATCCAGGTCGTGTCGGCCGTGTAGATGAGGTCTTTGTCGAAGAGCGCGAACTCCAGCCCCATCATGTATGCCGGGTGATCCGGATGGGGCGGGAGCTTGACCACGGGGAGCTTGATCCCTCTTATATCGAAGCTGGGCTCCGTGGTGGTGTAGGCCGTAACGTCGAACCGGTCCGTCAGGGCCTCGTAGTTCTGCATCTCCCAGGGGTTCAGGTTGGGCCCGCGAACTATCGCGACCTTCAGGCCTCTCCCCTCTTCTCCCTCCGTCTCGAAGGGGGGCACATGGGGCGAGACCCTGCTCCTTCGCGGTCTCGGCTGGATGTCGTACTCCCTGTAGTAGAGGTCCTCCGGTCGTTCAAACCCGCTTCCCGGGATGTTCGAATAGAACCTTCCTTTCCTCTCGAAGCGCTCCCTGTCGATGATGTTGTAGTGGACGATATAGACGTCCCAGCAGGCGATCTCTCCGGCGAGGCCGACGGGTATCTCGTGGACATGGCGTTCCCACCTGACCCCGGGGTTGTTCCGCCAGATCCTCGGTGTGTCTTCGTAGCGGTCATGGGCCTTCGCGTAGAAGTCCTCGCTCCCCACCAGGTTGCACTTCCTCACCTTGTAGCCCACCACACCGGGCGGTGTCGATTCCAGGAGGGGCCTGATCCCTCTCTCGAACTCCTCGGAGAAGACCTCGTCTGCATCGAGCCGCACGATCCAGTCTCCCGTGCAATTCTCCAGGGAGATCTGCCTCTGTCTCCCGAAGTGGCCCTCCCAGGGATGCTGTACCAGCCTGACCCTGTCGAAGGAGCTCAGGATCTCAAGGGTGCCGTCGGTGCTCCCACCGTCCACGACCACTATCTCATCGGCGAATGTACACGAGCTAAGGGCCCTCCCTATGTGCCTCGCCTCGTTCAACGTGATCATCGAGACGGAGATCCTCATGATCGACCCCTCTCGAGCTGAAGGCCTTGAAGGTCGTCGCTGCCGGTCGTGTAACCGAACTCCCTCAGTATCTCCCCCAGTAGATCGTTGCAGAGGGCCTGCATCTCCGGGCTCATCTCCCGTTTCCACCGTCCTATGGATGCCGCAGGATCAGGGGTGGTCCGATGAATCCTCAGCTCAGGTGCATCCCCGGACGCCCTCTTCAACACGCCCTCGACCACAGAGGGCGGGTCATCCAGTCCCAGGTACCTGAGTATCCCCGAGAGGGCCTCTTCCGGGTTCAGTATGAGATCCTCGTAACGGAGCAGATACGCCTTTCCGGCCCGTTGCTTCCAGCTGTTGAGGAGCCTCATGGCGCCGGCCCTCACCCGTGTTTCGATATACTCTTCATCCGTGGATACGCATTGACGGCCGAAGTCCACGAAGCCGCGCTTCCTGTTGAAAGCGAGCACGGAGCAGATCATGTCGCGGAGATCGCGGACCAGGATTATCTCGCGGGCCCCGGGATAGAGCTCCCAGACCTGCGGGGGGATATCGCCCGGATACATCTTCTCGGCAAGAAAGAGCGCCCCTCTCTTCCCCTGTTCTGCCGCCAGCCTCAGATAAAACTCATCGACGCTCCGCTGCAGCGACGCCAGCGCCTGCTCCGTATAGATCAGCTCGAACCGGTGGCGGAACTGGTAATCGATTGCACCGTAGCCGATGGGCCTGATGTACCCTGGATGGAGGTGGCCGAAGAATCCGCTCAGGTAGCCGAATGGATCGACCTGCTGGATGAGGTTCATCATCTCCGAATGGGTCTTGAACATGAAGGTGCAGTAGCTCAGAACCCTCGCTTCATAGGGGTACCTCGAATGAACAACGATGGATGGATGCTCTCTCAGCAGCTGCATCAGCCGCGTCGTCCCCATCCTGCCCAGACTCGTCACCATGAGCGGCTGCAGGACCGGGCGGAAGCCTGAGCTCAGGGGCTTGCGCTGGACACCGAGCCTTGCCAGGGGCAACCGGTGTCCATCCTTGAAGAGCGCGAAGAGGGAGAGCTCGAACTCCAGGGGCATGCCGAGCAGGCCCACCATGACCCGGAAGCCGCAGTTCCCCGCTCCGGGCAGGTCCGGATAGCGGTCGGCCAGGTCGGGGGTGGGTGCACAGACCGGGCTCCTGAGGATCACCCTCCCCTCATGGACGACCTCCACCCTCAGGGCCGGGGACCGCCTGCCAAGCACCCATCCAGCGAGGTCCAGGGCGCTCACCTCCACCTGACTTCCTGGATTGGTGTTTATCCCGAAGTCCATCAGCACCTCATCGCCGCGCTCATACGGTATGAGGTCGATCCCCACCCTGTGCCTTGCATCGTCGCCGTAGAGGGCGAACAGCCTCTGGGCCGTCTCCATATCACCGAGGTCCCAGCACAGCTGTCCGATCTCTTTCCAGGCCCGCCTGTCCTCGGGGTGTCGTTTGACCCGGTCTATCAACTCCTTCAGACAGGACAGATGATCCTGCTCTCTGATCTTCTCGAACATCACGCGTCTTCCCCGGAAGTCTGCTCTGAGTGATAACCTCTCAGCGGCGCCTTCGCCGCTGTTCAGGCGGGAGGTGAGGATACCCCCGTCACATCCAGCCCTGTATCGAGGGCGGAGCGGCTGTGATCCGCCCCGTCTCTCCGTCAGTACTGTACACCATAGAGTCTCTTCACCATCTGGCGCACACCGTCGAAGTCGCTGTCCTCGGCCCTCAGGAACCTCGTATAACCCCTGTCTATCGCCCTGGGTATGGAGGGGTCCGGAATCGAGAGGAGGGCCTCGACGATCCTGCCGACCAGATCGGGCGGCAGGTCCCTGGTCGCACAGATCGGGAACTGCGGTATCGGTTCGGAGACCTTGATCACCTCAAGCCCCTTCTCCGCAAACTCAGCAACGACGGACTCCATCATCCCTCCGGCATCGAACTCTCCCTTCAGGACGGCGCTGGCCACCGAGTCGTGGGAGCCGAGGAAGGCGTGTCCCGAGAGGTCGTTCAGGGTGATCCCGGCCTCGGCGAGCATCGCCATCGGGACGAGGGTGCTGCCCGTTGACTTCTCGCTGCCGAAGGCGAACCTCTTCCCCCTCAGCTCCGCCACGCTCCTTATCCCGCTGCTTCTTGAGACCACGATGACGCTCCTGTACGTGGGCGAGCCGTTCTGCTCGAAGTAGCCGAGGAGCCTGACGCCGTACTTGTGCTTCCCCTCTATGTAGGTGGTGGGTGTCTGGTATGATATGAGCGCCCTGCCGGTGCCGAGGTCTTCGATCGCCTCCGGATAATCCTTCCCCACCTTTATTATCAGGTCCATGCCGAGCCTCCTGCCGAGGTATTCGACGAGGGGTGCGAACTTCCTGTTCATCTCCACGGCGTTCTTCAGGGGAACGACGCCGAAGAGGTTCATCCTGAAGCCCCCCACCTCTTCAAGGAGTTCGTTGGAGAGCTTGCTGAGCTCGACGGCTGCATCAGAGGTCTTCTTGACGTTCTTGGCCGTATCCTCCACCACCTGGGCTATCGCCTCGATGTTGCCCGAGATCTCCGTCGTGGTCGAAGACTGTTCCTCCACAGCCGTGGCTATCTGATTGATGCTGTCCGATACGCTCCTTGAGGCCCCTGCGATGTCATCGAGGGCCCTCGATATCTCCGTTGCGAACTCCTGGGCCTTCCTCGACTCTCCCGATGCGGACTCCATCGTCCCCATCGCCTCTTCAGCCCCCTTCTGGAGCGATTTTATCACCTCTGCGATCTCCTTCGTCGCCCGGGTGGTCCTCTCGGCGAGCTTCCTCACCTCATCGGCCACCACTGCAAAGCCCCTCCCCATCTCCCCTGCGCTCGCAGCCTCGATGGCCGCATTCAGGGCCAGGAGGTTCGTCTGGTCCGCTATATCCTCTATCAGCGATATTATCTCTCCGATCGAGGCCACCCGCTCTCCGAGCTCGGCGATGATCCTGGAGGAGTCCTCCACCGAGAGGGTCATCCTCTTCAGATCCTCCATGCCTGTCACCGCGGTCTGCCTGCCCCTCTCGGCGATCTCCACCGATCCCTTCGCCAGCTCGGCCACCTTCTGGGCATTGGCCGCCACCTCGTTCACGGTGGAGTTCAGCTCCTCCGTGGCCACGGCGACCTGCCTCACCTGGTCGTCCTGCCTCGTCGCTCCGGCGGCCATCCTGGTCGAGAACTTCGAGAGTTCGCCCGACGCCGAGGCGACCTGGTTGGCCGTGTTCATCGACCTGCCGATGAGGTTATGGAGCCTGCTGACGAAGCTGTTCAGACCCGCCGCCAGCCTCGAGACCTCGTCATCGCCGTCGACGTCGATCCTCTTTGTGAGATCCCTTCCGCCCGCTGCAAGGTCGTCCACGAACCCAGCCAGCCGTACCGTCCTCCTCTTAAGCGGCAGGAGCACCCAGAGGTCCCCCGCCAGGATCAGGAGGAAGAGGAGGGCCGAGGAGAGAACGTAGAGGGCGTTGAATCCCTGGTATATATTGAACACGGCGAGGACGACGAAGACCGCGGCGTTCTTTACGACCGACTTCTTCAGCACCATGTCCATATGCACCTTCTCCTTTCCGTGGAGGCCGTGAATACCTCTTTTTTCTTATCGGTAGATCTTCCTCATAACTTGAATCATCCTCTCGATCCTCCGGCGGTATGTGTGCTCACCGAGGACCCGCTCCCTGCCCCTCCCGGCGACGGCCTCCCTCTGTCCCCGGTTTCTGAGGTAGAACCTCACGAGTTCGGGTATCTCCCCCCTCTCCCTGTAGGTGATCACCTCCTCGCCCACCTCGAAGAGCTCCTCGATCGCCCCCTGATGGTCCGTGAGGAGGAAGGCCCCGCAGGCGGGCACGTCGAAGACCCTCTGGTTCACCGCCTCCCTCATCTGGAGGCTCGTGGCGTTGAAGTTTATCCTGCAGGCGTTGTAGAAGACGGGAAGCTCGGTGTAGTAATTCAGCCTGGGCCTTATGATATAGTTGCCGTTCAATATCTTCCGCCAGCCCCTGTCACCGTGGATCACGGTATTGAAGGAGGAGAGGTATCCGATGCAGGAGAGGCGGTACAGGAAGGTGGCCTTCCTCAGGAGGGCGGTCTCGAAATCGGACCTCGTCTTCTCCGGAGAGGAGTCGAGCATCTCCAGCTCCCTCTCGTCGAGGGTCCGGAGTGCATCGTTGAAGCGCTGCCTCCCCTCGCTCATTGGACGGGCCAGCTTCTCCACGAGGGGGCGAAGGGGGAGGGGCAGTCTCTCCATATATTCCTCGGTCGATCTCACCATCGAGTTGCCGATGAACCCCGTTTCAGCCCCGTACGTCTCCATCTCCTCCCTCGTGACGTCCCTGGGGAAGAAGACCGTTTCATCCGTTGCCAGCGGCAGGTAGTGGACCGATTCGAAGCCCATGGCCCTCAGGTCCTCGATGTACGTCCTGTCCCAGACGAATACGGCCGTATTGGGTGTGGCGTTGCCCTTGAAGGCCTTGACGATGATCGTGGGGCTGTCCACGTACCAGACCGCAACGGGCATCTCTATGGAATGGAGGAAGGAGCTGACCACCCCCTCCTCGTCAAAGGCGATGTGGTTTACCGCGATGAGGAAGTCGGGTTTGATGTCCAGGACGGCCTTGACGACCTTGGTGAGTATATCAGCGGCCTTCTCTCTCTTGAGGTCCCCCTTTATCCTGTACACCCTGTGCCCGAGGCCCCTCAGGGCCCTCTCGATCTCGAGGGTGAGGAAATAGTCGAAGTCCATTACGGCGACCTTCAAGACGGGGGTCTTGAATTTCCGATACCGGAGCCTCTCCCAGAGCCTGAAGGACGCCGCCGCAGTGAGCCTCGCTGCTATGGGTCGGTAGTACTCAGGGAACGCGCCGGTTGCTGAGGAGAGGTTGAAGACCCCGATCGGCGGCATGCCCCTTTCAAGCTGGATCTTCGTGATCCTTTCCAGGACCTCCCGGGGGGAGGCTGCAACGATGAACTCGATCCCCTCCCTCAGGAGGTCGACCCCCTTCTCCGACTTCGCAATTTCATATATCTCTTCAAGGGCTTCCACCACGACGATGCATGCATCGGGGTATTTCTCGATCAACTTCTTCAGGTGGTAGCCGAGCCCCAGGCCCAGTACAACCAGTATGCCCTCCTCATCGAAACGGGAGGCGTTCACGAGCGCCTCCGCCTCCGCCTCCGGGTCGTAGAGGCTGTGTATGGCCCTGCTCCCTCCGTCCGGCGAGGAGAGCTTCAGGGTGAGGGCGCCGGACCTTGCGGGTACGACGTGGATCATCTCTCTCCTGACATGCTTCATCTCCACGGCTACCTCATGCCTTCAAGGAGCCTCCACGCCTCCAGATCATCGGGATGGTGATTGAGGTATCCGACGAGAAGGTCCCTCACCTCTTCGGGATCACGGCCGAGCTCTACAGCCGCGGTGACGGCGTTGACGACGGCGCTCTTTGAGGCCGGGTCCGACTCGAGGGCCTTGAGGAAGTACTGATAGGCCTCCTCCTTCTCACCCCTCATCCAGTATGCGGCGCCGACGTCGTTCAGCGTCTCTTCGCTGACGAGGAAGGACAACCTCGCCTTCATGAGCTCCAGGGCCTCCTCCGGCCTGCCGAGCTCGATACAGATCATGGCGAGCTCCCTCATCGCATTCAGGTGCGTCGGATCAGTCCCGAGGGCGAGGTTGAAACACTCCATGGCGCGGTCGACGTCGTTGTCCCCTTTCAGCAGCAGGCCCTTCTGATAGAGGGCGCTCGCCTTGAGCGAGGGTTCAAGATCGGTGTCCAGGATCCTCTCCAGTATCGACGAGGCCCTGTGGAACTCCTTTTTCATGATGAGGGCCAAGGAGAGGAGGAGCCCGGTCTGTCCGTCCCCGGGGTTGCTCTCCCATATGAATTCGAGATGTCCGATCGCCCTGGAGGCCTTGCCCTGCTTCAGGTAAAGCCTCGCCAGGTACTCGCGGCCCTTCAGAAACCCGGGACAGACCTCCACCGTCTTCTGTATGCTCCTTGTCGCCTCCCCTTCGTCGAGCCTCTCCGGGTTGTCGAGGACGAGGCCGAGCAGCCTGGAGGCGGTCAACCTTTCGGCAGGCGTCCCGGTCCACTCCCTCAGGAACTCCTTCTCCTCGGCCTCTGTGGCGGGGAGGGAGAAGATCGACCCGGCGAGCGGGGAGGATGCAAAGGGCGTCTCTTTGACGACCAGTCCGGCCTCCTCCAACCTGTATCGGATGTCCAGCAGGGATCGTTCAGCGTTTCCGTACCTGAAGCTGCCCGCATCCATGAGCACCCTTGCGGGCATCACGATGCCGGTGATCTCACCGCCCTCCGGGTCCCTCAACAGAAGGGCTCCAAGCTGCAGGTCCTCGAGAAATCCGTCGACGAGGGAAGTGATCTCTGAATGCCTGTGCCACAGCCCCGACGGACCAACGGCGATGTGATCGGAGGGGGTGTTCAGGACGGCGCCGTTCAGGGCCGATGAGAAGCCTTCTTCACGGCGGCACTGTATGACGCGCATCTTGTTCTCTATGTACAACCTCGAGGAGTCCTCCGATACGGCGGTCAGCGTGGCTGAGTCAGGCAGCAGATCCACGGACTCAGGGACCTCCGACGAGAACTGGACGTAGCCCATCCTGTAATGGCACCGGCCCTCGGGTTCCGGGCCGATATCCTCGACGGTCTTCAATATGAACTCGATACGGTGTCTGTAGCCGTGTTCCCTGCATGCCCGTTCATGGGCTGAAGAGGCTATCGCCTTCACCTCCTCCACGTTCTCCAGGTAATACCTCGCCTTCTCGATGCAGTCGCTTACGTCGGAGAACTGGACGATCTCCTTCCCCGGCTCAAAACACTCCTTGACGCCTTCTCGACGGTCATCCACGAGCTGGAATGCGGCGGATGCCGAGATGTCGAAGGTTTCGAGGTTCGGGCTGTACGCCTTCAGCTGCCAGGGATTGTACGAGGACCGCTCCGTGCCGTGGAGGTTGATGTTGACGAGGGAGGACCTGAAGTGGTCGCATCTGTCCCTGTGAGATCGGATCCGCCGGACGTTCACCTCCTCCACCCCTTCCCATCCGGGCCCTGCGACGGTCACCTCCATGCCGGCCTCCCGGAGGCCTCGTACGAGCCTCACCCGATCCTCCGTGGGGGTTCCCGTCAGAGAGAGCCCGTATCTGTAGCGGTCGTCACCGTTCGGAGGAGCGTCCTCAATGACCGGGGCTGATCCATGGGGCAGATAGAAGCTGTTCGGGTTGCCGTAGCGCCTGTGATACATGAGGGAGGCCCTGTCCTGCAGGAATACATGGGTGAAGTATCTGCCGTAGGAACAACTCCTCATGGTATCGTAAGGCTCCTTCATGAACCAGACGGCGGACGGGACACCGCGCTTCTTTATCTCCTTCAGTATCTGCCGCGGTATCACATAGCCCTGGATGGTAAGGACGACGTCAGGCTCCGTCCTGTCGATCAGGAGGGGTATCTTATAGGCATCCTCTGAATAATCGACGATCCTTCTCACCAGGCGTTCCTCGAAGAGCCCGGGTTTGCAGAGGGTCTGATAGAGGAACCCCGGGGGGTTGACGGTGAAGAGATGGAGATCATGCCCCATCCTCATGAGCTCCTCGGCCATCAGGTCTGCGATCTGCTGATAGGGCCACATCAGCGTCGGGGTGATGAAGAGGATCCTCTTGGAGAGACCGCCGTCCCGTGCCCGTACGGGGCTGACGGCCTTCAGGGTGTCGTACAGCCAGTCCGGGCTGATCTTCTCCCTGACATGACAACGCCCCCTTATGTGGGGATGCCTCTCCACGATCGTCGCCTCCGGAGAGATTACCGCATCGACGGTTCTCAAGAGACGGTCCCTGACGTTGCGGGCCCTGACGTCGTGGTAGTAATCGCGGATGAAGCCGTGGGAGGGGCCGTCTGAGCCGGACTCAAGAGACTCGTCATAGATCATCCTGACACCCTTCAGCCTCGCCTCCTCCGCCGTCACCGTCGCCGTCCGGCAGACGATGTTCGAAAAGATGATCACGTCGGCACCGGAGACGAGGACGTTCCTGTACCCAGAGGCGCTGTAGCAGGAGAGCTCGATACGCCCGGCCTCCTCCAGGATCTCGAGAGGTCGTAGCAGTCTCCTGACCATGGCCGGTGTGTACCACTGGTATACGAGGTGTATCCTCAACACCGCTCAGCCTCCAGCACCTTCCGGTATGCATCGATCGTCATATCGACGGCCCTCTTGAAGCTGTACCGCTCCCTGACGAACCTGCGGGTCTCTTCCCTCACGTTGTGGTTGTTGCCGTATGCTGCGAGCACGGCCTTCCTTATCGAGGCCGCCGAGCCGGGATTGACGTAGAACCCGAGGTCGCCGTAGTATTCGATCTCTCCCGCCCTGTCTGCAACGACCGGTGAGCATCCGCACATCGCTGCCTCTATGGTGGACAGGGCGATCCCCTCTATCCAGCTCGGCTGGACGTGGGCCCTGGCCGCCGCGAAGGCGCTTGCGAGATGGCGGTGCTTAAGCTGGGAGATGAAGATCGTGTTCTTGTGCGCCCACAACCTGCACAGCTCGTGGTACTCCTCATCCTGTTCAGCACCGACCACCACCACCGGTATCTCGGGGTAGTCCCTCAGCGCGTACAGGGTCATGAGCTGGTTCTTCCTCCACTCCAGGTGTCCCGCCGATATGATGAAATCCCTCACCCCGTATCGCTCGATGAAGTACTCAGGGCCGGACTCGCCGAAGAGCTCGTCATCGGCAGAGTTGTATACAATGGAGAAGGGCCGTTGACGATCGAGGTTCAGGCTCATCTGGCGCATCTCGGTGTAGGAGAAGCAGATCAGCCTGTCGGCCATCTCAAGGAGCGCCCTCTGGTCCTCCTCGAGGTTCCACCTCGCATAGAAGCGCATCTTCTGGTGCAACCTTCCGGCCTTCAGATCCCCCCGCGCCAGCATCTCCAGAAAGGCCTCCCTCTCGTCCTCATCGGGCATCTTGAATATCCTGCCCAGGACGTTTATGATGAAGTTCGTCTCCGACATGTCCATGTATATGGTTGAAACGACGACCTTCTTGTCCGCCTCCTTCACGGAAAGCATCTGCGATATCGCATCCTGCGTCTCCCAGGCGTTGTGGAACAGATGTACAAGGTCATAGTTTTCGTCGACATAGGGTGTGAGTGAGAAGGATATGTCCGCCTTGACCCCCTTTCTGTCGAGCATGTCGACGGTGTTCATCACCCTTCCCCTCGGCCCCGTGGCGTCGTCGAGCCTTGCGAAGAGATAATGATGTACCAGGATGAGCACGCTCATGAAGTATCTGTCACATCCGCTGTTGAGCCGGCCGTAGGCGACGATGAAACTGTCGTTGAACTTCTCCTGCATTATGCAGGTGGGGATCGAGCCGAAGTGTCTCCTGAAGACGGTTCGGACGAACCTCCTCCCCATGAAGTTGAAGTCTCCGAGCAGGTAGTTCTCCCTGCCCCTGTCCCTGTTGAGCCTGGAGCAGGCGTCCCTCGTTCTGAAAGAGACGAGCCCGGAGTCCTTCAGGATTCTATTGATCTGGTCGAGGAAGCCTCTCAGGTCTTTCACAAAACCGATGTTGTCTTCAACGAAGACGGCGTCGAACTCGTTGTCCGAGAAGCAGGAGAGTGCATCGGGGGTGAAGGCATCGCACTGAACGAGATGGAGGTTCTCCTTCATGAACGTGTTCTGCAGGGTTCCGTCTTCTCTGCCGATGCTCAAGACCTTATCGCCGTCGTCAAGGTATCTTCTGGCGAAGAAGGATCTCCAGTCGAACCCGGGGTCATAGCCGGGGAGATGCCTCCTGAAGATCCTCAGGGCGGTCTTGAGGGTGGAGTGATCCGGGAAGGGGTACAGGGAGGAGAGACCGCACTCGAGGCATTCCCTCACCTCGTATCTCCTGCCGCTGTGGGTGAATACGGAGTCCGAGACGATCGTGTCACAGCCGCAATAACGGCATCCCTCAGTCATGATACCTCCTGAACCACTCCTCCAGGATCAGCAGACACCAGAGTTTGAGGGAGTTCCGCCTGTCCCTCATGGAAATGTCGGGATCGAGCAGCTTCTCGATCTCTGCGATCCTGTAGCAGCCACGCTCCCTCGCCCTCCTGCTCAGGAGGGTCTCGCGCAGATAGTCGTAGAACCCCTTCCGGAACCAGACGAAGATCGGCACGGAGAAGCCCATCTTGCTCCTGTATACGACCTTGTTCGGGACCCTGTCCACCATCAGCTTCTTCAGGATGTATTTCTGCAGATGGCTCCTGTATCTCATCTCGAAGGGCAGCCCCAAGCCGAAGTTGACGAGCTCGGGCTCGAGAAAGGGGACCCTGACCTCAAGGGAGGCGAGCATGCTCGCCCTGTCCACCTTGAAGAGGAGGTTGTCGGCGAGATAGGTCTTGAGGTCGAACCGCTGGAGGCGTTCAAGCTCGTCCATCGCCTCCAGGGCCGCAAAACCCTCCCTGAAGGCCGAGGTTGCGAAACTCTTGTAGATGTACTTCGTCTCCGTAAACACCGAAGAGACCTCATCAGGCCTGAAGGAGCAGAGGCTGGAGAGATAGTCCAGATACTCGACGGAGAGGCTGTCCCGCAGGTAGGGGCTCAGGTCGGGATAGAACCTCGTAAGCTCGCCCAGCTTCTTGACCCGCTCTATCGCCAGCCTGTACCTGTCATACCCTCCGAAGATCTCGTCACTCCCTTCGCCGGAGAGGCAGACCGTGACGGATTCCCTTGCATACCTGGACATCATATACGTAGGCACGATCGCCTGGTCAGCGAAGGGTTCGTCGATGGACTCTATGAGGCTCTGGATGATCTCGAAGGCCCTGTCCGCCTTCAGGAGGAGCTTGTGGTGGTCCACGTTCTGGAGATGCCCTGCCGTACCGGCGGCGTATTCGATCTCGTTGTACTCCTGCTCCTCGAACCCCACCGAGAATGCCTGGACCCGTCCGTTGTTGATCTTCGACATGTAATAGGTTATGGTGCTGGAGTCCACGCCTCCGGAGAGGAAGACCCCGAGGGGGACGTCGGCCACGAGCTGCCCCTTGACGGACTGGTGCAGCAATTCATCCAGTCTCTCCACGAGTATCTCCTCCGGAAGTTGATGGCCCCGGAGCGGCTCCGGTCGCCAGAACCTTCTCACCTTGAACGTCCCGTCTTCGACGCAGAAGTATGTGCCCGCCTCCAGTTTCCTGATATCCCTGTATACCGTCTTCGGTGCCGGGATGTACTGAAGGACCAGGTAATCCACGACGGAGCCGTAGTCTATCTCGCCCTTTCCCGCTGCGGGCAGGAGTGCCTTCAGCTCCGAAGCGAAGGCCAGGGTCGAGCCGTCCCAGCGGTAATAAAGGGGCTTTATCCCGAGGTGGTCCCTCGCACCGAAGAGCCTTCTTTTAACGGAATCCCATATCACGAAGGCGAACTGTCCCCGCAGATAAGCGAGACAGTCCGTTCCGTACTCCTCATAGAGGTGGATGATCACCTCCGTGTCGCAGTTGGATCTGAAGGTGTGTCCGGACCGCTTCAACCGCCTCATCAGCTCCCGGTAGTTGAAGACCTCTCCGTTGTAGGTGATCCAGATGCTGCCGTCCTCATTGGACATGGGCTGATGACCTGCGGGTGACAGGTCGATGATCGCCAGCCTGCGGTGGGCGAGTCCGACGGACCGGTCCCCCGATATGTAGATGCCGGCGTCGTCGGGACCTCTGTAGGCGATGCTGTCTCGCATGCCCTTGAGCATCCCTTCATCGACCCTCCCGCCGGAGAAGGAGACGAAACCCGTTATCCCGCACATGATCTTCTCCCCTCGTACAGCAACTGCACCGCCTCAACCACCGCCGTCACCATGATCACAGTCTGAACCTCTCGATCTGTCCATCGGAGAGGTTCTCCAGGAGATATACGAACGTGGGAACAAGGAGGGTGTAGACCCTTCCGTTCGTACGGGGATCGGTGTTGTCGGAAGACGAGAAGAGGACCTTCCCGGGTGTGAGGGAGTAGCGTCCTCCACCGAGCCGTACGATCTCGTAACGGGGTGTCCGATCGAATCTCAACGGCCGACCGTCTTCAAACAGTCTCATGCCGCGATAAACCCTCGAGCCGGTGAATAAGGAACTCGCCCTCGTCCTGAAGCTGAAGGTGTAACAGTAACCGTCGTCCTTTTCCATCTCCTCCTCCGGTATCCTGTACTCCGTGTACGGAAGCTCCGCAAAGAGTTCATCCCTCATCCCGTCGGCTACGGCGTCGGGTGTCTCGACCGATCCGTTGAGGTCCCAGATGAGGGGTGTTTCAAGGGAGCCGTCGCTGCCGTGGACGAGGTCCCTTCCGTCGATCGTCATCGCCCTCCGGCCTGAGCTCAACTCCATCCTCTCGACGCGGATACCGTCGTCGGGGCTCAGGGACCTGCCGTTACCCGGGAAGGAGAGCCTGAATCTTCCCAGGCAGGTGAGGGGGAACTCGAAGTGATAGCGCCGGAGGCCGCCGTCGTTCTGTACCATCCGATGATCCTCGACGGCAGGATAGTCGGGCACCAGGGAGTCCAGCCGGACGACGAGGTTGAAGGGTTCTTCCGCAACAGACGTCAGGAGGACATCGACACGGCAGACCGGCTGTTCCGGAAGGGGAGGGGGCTCCTGGGCCTCCTCCAGCCGGAGCAGCTCGAGGAGAAGCCCAGCCTCCGCCGCAAGGCTTGAGAGCTCGGACAGGACAGGATCGGCGGCCCCGGCCTCGCCGCCGTTTCCGTTGCCCGGCCCAGAGAGGTGATCATGGAGTGAAAGGACGTGCTGACAGGCCTTCAGGATCCTCTCGCCTTCGGCCAGGTACTCGCCTATGTGGTGCCTCTCCGTTTCCATGCCGTGGTCGATCCTCGCGGCGAGACCCTCAAGCCCCTCAGAGGCAGGGGGCCGTGAAACCGACAGTGTCTCGTTCACCCTGGCCAGAAGGGTCAACCAGCGGGCAACCTCGTACTCGAAGGCCGCTGGATCGATACGCTCCCTCTTCTCCACCGATTCGTCCGCAACCGGCTGATAACGGAGCTCCGGGTCTCCAGTCAGGTTCTTTTCGATGATGAAGAGTTTCTTCAGGAGTGATTGGATCAGCCTGTCGGCGTTGCGGCAGGCGGTGAGGAATCGCTGCCTCTCAAACCTGAGCACTGTTGAATACGCCTGCCAGGACAGCAGGATCAGGCTCCTCTCGTAGAGGGACCTCACCGCGGCGAGGAGCTCCCTGAAGTCGTCATCGCTCATGCGTTCCGGCTCCGAGAGCCTCAGGCGGAGGTTGCTCTCCCTCTTCCTCAGGAGCGTCTCACTCAGACGGTACAGGACCTCATGAGGTCGATATCCAGCCCTCAACATCCTCTCCGAGGTCTTCAGGAGGCCGCCGTAGAGCGTCCCCTCGGGCGTCAGGCGGTCGTTTTCAGCCCCGATGTAACCCTTGCGTATCAGATGCCTGGTCAGCCTGAGTGCTGCGGTCCGGTGCGCCTGGGCAGAGGGGTGCCCGTCCAGATCGTCGACCCTCATGCCCCTGTTCATCTGGGCCGAAGAGGCACCGAGGAAGTCGACCGAGAGGTCCAGGAAGTCCAGTCCCGACCATTCACAGGCCTCCTTGATCGATGCGGTGCATATCTCCCTCAGTTCGCCTTCATATATCTCGTAGAAGCAGACGAGTACGGGGATCCTCAGGGCTTTCAGCTCCCTTGCGACGTCCTTGAGGAGCAACCTGAAGTAGGGCAGATGCACACCCTCTCTGCTCCAGCATTCCATCACGTGCTCCACATACCCCTGCTGGACCCCGAAGAGCTCGGCGTCGTTGTTGGACAGTATCAACAGGATCAGGTCTGGTCGAAGACGATGTCCTCTCTGGATGAACTGATGCCATTCATCATAGACGGAGAAACCGCACGTGCCCTCGTTTATCACCTCCACCCAGCGGTTCCAGACGGCACGGTTCAGAAACCGCTCGAGCATCGAGGGCAGCGTCTCGCCGTTGTCGACCCCCTGACCATAAACCATGGAATCCCCCAGGCAGAGGACCCTGAACACCCCTTCGGGCTTCCTCTCCACGATCCCGTAGCTCCTTCCTTCTCTAAACCTCATGGTGACGCTTCAGTGAGGGTATATGAACTCGACCACGTATCTGTTCTCGTCCTCTTCAACGGGTATCCGGTCCACGTTCCTCTTCAGGGTCTCCAGTGCGCTGATAAGCCAGGGCTCGCACCTGTCCTCCTCCCTGAGACGGGCCATCTTCCTCTCCAGCACGTCGGGGTCGAAATAGCTCTTCCTCATGGATCAGACCTCCTTCTCGATCAGATAGTTTCCCATGACCAGGAAATCTATGTCCGTCTTCATGAAGCAGTTGTATGCATCCTCACAGGTGCATACGATGGGCTCTCCACGGATGTTGAAGGACGTGTTGATCACCACGGGGACCCCTGATATCCTGCCGAACTCCTCGATGAGTCGATAAAAGATCGGGTTTTCCCTTCTGGAGACGGTCTGTACGCGGGCCGTGTTGTCGGTGTGCGTGACCGAGGGGATCAGCTTCGCCATCCCGGGTTTGACGTCCGCTATGAAGAGCATGTAGGGGCTGTCGAAGTCGAGATCGAAATACTCCCGCGCCTTCTCTGCAAGAACCGCCGGGGCGAAGGGGCGGAAATCCTCCCTGAACTTCACCCGTGCGTTGAGAATGTCCTTCATTTCCGGGTTGCAGGGGTTTGCAAGGATGCTCCTGCTGCCCAGCGCCCTGGGGCCGAACTCCATCCTTCCCTGGAACCATCCGACGATCTTGTTCCCGTGGATCAGCTCCGCCGTCTTTCTGCAGATCGTCTCTTCATCGTACTCGGTGTAGGTGGCGCCGACTGAATCAAGGAAGCCCCTGATCTCGCCGTTGGAATACCAGGGTCCGAGGAGAGTCGAGTGTTCCTCGGGCCTGGGGCGGTCGCCGCAGAGGGTGTAGTAGGCGTACATGGCGGCCCCCATCGAGCCGCCTGCATCGCCCGCCGCAGGCTGAACGGAGACCCTCTTGAAAGGGGTGTGCTTCATGAACCTGGAGTTCGCCACACAGTTGAGGGCCACGCCGCCGGCGAGACAGACGTTGTCGCTTCCCGTCTTCGCATACAACAGGTTCCCCAGCCTCACCATCGCCTCCTCCAGGAGGTGCTGCAGCGAGGCGGCCAGGTCCATATGGTACTGGGTTATCGGCCCTTCCGGAACCCGCGGCGGGCCGAAGAGCTCGATGAACTTCCCGCTGTACATCCGTCTGTTGTCATACATGAAACTGAAGTAGTCGAGGTCGAGACGGAAGCTGCCGTCTCCGTTGAACGTTATCAGCTGATGGATCTTGTCCACGTATCTCGGCCGACCGTAGGAAGCAAGCCCCATCACCTTGTATTCGTCGTTGTTCACCTTGAAACCGAGAAAGGCCGTTACGGTGCTGTACAGCAGTCCCAGGGAGTGGGGATACCGTATCTCCTGCATCTTCTGCAGGCTGTTGCCGGCGGCGGTGAAGATCGCGGTGGAGGCCCTCTCTCCGACACCGTCAACGGTCAGCACCGCCGCGTCGTCGAAGCCCGATATGTAGTAGGCAGAGGCGGCATGGGCGAGATGATGCTCTGTGTAGACCACCCTCCCTTCGTAGCCTGTCTTCTCCCTCAGCACTTCCTCGGGGAAGAGGTGTTCATGCATCATCTGTGAGAGTTGCCGTTTCACGAGTGCCCGGGGCATCGCCTGCCATCGCCTCCCCTGGAGCAGCACCCTCTCCAGTTTGAGGAGTGGTTTTTCGTAGAAACAGACGAGATCGATGTCAGAGGCCTTCAAGCCCGCCTCCCTGAGGCAGTAGCCGATGGCGAGTTCAGGGAACCTGTTGTCATGCTTCTTCCTGGTGAAACGCTCTTCTTCCGCTGCAGCCACGACCCTGCCGTCACTCACCAGCGTCGCCGCGGCATCGTGGAAATAACAGGATATGCCAAGGACGTTCATGAAGACACCTCCCTCTAATACTCGCTGTCCAGATCACACCGCCAGTCCTCAAACGTTGACCACGTCGTCTCCTCACCGTCGTCCTCCCCTGTCAAGGGGATCACCCTGTACAGGGTTGCAAGAAGGCTGTCGAGATCATCCTCGTACATAGCGGTCTCCTCCTTCACGTGATGCCCGGTCTCTTCCAGGAAACCGGTCTGCGCTTAAGGGATCATCGCCTCGATCCGGTCTCGATAGGATCTCGATGCATCTTTCGGCGTAATACTCGGGGGACAGAAACCGCCTCGCGTACTCCCGGGCCTCTTCCCCGACCCTTCTTCGGTATCCCTCATCGAGGGTGAGCCTCTCCAGTGCCTCCGAGACCTCCTCAGGTGTGGAGGCCTGGCAGACCGGCAGCGGCCGGGGCAGCACCCTGCCGAGGACCTCTGGGCGGCCGTTGGCGATCACGGGTTTGCCCATCGCCATGGCATCCAGGCCCGCCATCCCCACACAACTGTCGCCGAGCTGCTCGAAGACGATGTCAGCGCGCCGGAGCTCCCTGTAGAAGTCCTTCAGGCTCATCTCCTCAAGCCATTCAACGGAGTGGGCTATCCCTTCAGCCCTGGCGAGCTCCTCTGTCTCTTCTACATCCAGCCCCTTCCTCACGATGCGGACCTCAAGGGGTATGGACCGCCTCCTGAGGAAGAGGCCCAGCCCCCTGATCATGACGTCCGAGCCCTTGTAATCCAGGGTGCTCGCGCCCTCCCTCACGGGTTTCCTCCAGGTGAGGCGGGTGCCGCAGAATATACGCACCGCTCCGCCGGAAAGGGGCTCACCGTCAAGGGGAATAAACGGATTCGCCATATAGATGAAGAACCTCCTGCCGTCGCTCACCCCTATTCCGTCCAGCAGCCTGTCCCCCTCGGGGACGACCCCTCTGGGGAAGTAGCTCACCGCCCTGGACATCCGTATGCCCAGCCTCTGGCGCTGGATGAAGTCAGCCCAGAGGAGGCACTCCCGCCTCCCCTGCGCTGAGAAGAGGAAATCCTCCCCCCAGCCCGACTGCCTGACGCCGAGGGTGGAGAAGTTGGCGTAATAATCGAGGTCAGACCCGGTCAGCATCGCGATGGCGGGTCTCTTCACAAAGTCGAGCAGCGACGGTCCGATATGGTTCAGGACGAGGCCGTCGGCACCGGCCAGTTCTCTGACCACCGGCTCTATCCTCCCGTCCGGCTCAACATAGCAGCCCTCGTCTATCCCGGAGACGTCCCTGATCCATGCCGGATACCCGTCGAGATATCCGGGCTCCATCGATTCCGGTCTGTGGAGCCTCTCAGCCCTGTTCACCAGCAGGACCACCTCATGGCCGAGGTTCCGTACCGCCCTGGCCAGCAGGTAGGGGTAGTTGTTCGTGTTCCCGAAGAAGACGACCCTCATCCTACCACCACCTCATCCGGGCTCTGGCTCTTCAGATAGCGCCTCGACCCGGGTCCGCAGTTCGCTATCAGGTCGAGCACGGTCACGGCCCCCTCAAACCCTCCCCAGAGCTGGGGATAGGGCCTGTAGTCATATCTCTTGTACTGCAGCCCTATGCCGTGCTTCTCGAAGAGGGTCTCGTCAAGGTATGCCCTTGCCGATGGTCCGCAGAGATACACGGTGGCCCCGACCTTTCTGAGGAGGTTGATCACTCTCTCCGTCCCGGAGCCAGCTGCTTCATAGTCCCGGGAAAGCGCGATCGGCGTCTTGATGCCGAGGTACGCGCAGATCAGTTTGATCAGGCCGAGGTTCAGCCGGCTCAGCCTGGTATGACCGGCGGAGACCCCCTCTTCCCAGATCTCCAGGGCATCCTTGAAATAAGGAGCCGGTTCAAGGGCGCTTCTCAAGAGGTTGCGATGTCTCCTCTGCCATGATCTTCTATATGATGTGTCACATATGAGCACCTGGTCTATCGGGACGCCCGTCCTGGTTCTTACAGGTACGGTCAGCCACTTCAGGCCGGAGGCCGTCTTGATCCTGTTACGATTCCGCCAGCTGCCCTTGGAATACGCTACGTCATCAAAGAGGATGAACAGATCCACGCTGTCGATGAAGTCGAAGTATCCCCTCCAGGGGATGTAGCTCGATTGGATGATTCCCACCTTCACCTCTTCACCCCCTCCTTCTTCTTGCAACAAAGAGCTTCCTCGTCATCTGTCGGCAGAGCTCGTAACCGGGGTTGTCGAGTACGAGGTCTTCTATCGCCCTGTTTACCCCGCTGTAGGTGGTGAAGGCGTCGTCAAAACAGAGCCAGCCCCCTTCCACCAGGAAGGGCTCCACGTTTGTTATGTCCCGGCACACGGCCTCGTAGCTGTGTTCGCCGTCGATGAACGCAAGCCTGCATCTGAAGCCTTCCGGCACGAAGTCCCTGATCATCTCCGACGTGCCCCTGCAGGGCCTGACTATATCCTGCAGGTCGTTGTCCTCGACGGACTTGATGAAACGGTCGAATACGCTGTTGTATCTCTCGTAGACAGGGGCGATATCCCTCTGAAAGGGCTCCCTCCAGACCGTCTGTACGTTGTGTCCGGCATATCTCCGGCCGTCCAGGACGACCTCGAAGGAATAGGTGCCGTCGTCGTTCTCTCTCCAGTCGTCCTTCTCGGGAAAGAGGTCTATACAGTAGACCCTGGCGGCACCGGTCATGCGGGCGGCCATCCCGAGCACGACGGAGGACCTTCCACACCACGAACCGATCTCTATGATATCGCCCTCGGCCTCGGGGTCGAGATACACGAGACAGAAGAGCGTGTAGAGCTGGTCCACGGGCGACCATCCCGGTATATCGGCCACCACGGCTTCTATCCGGTCGATGAGGGGAACGGTCCTTTTGTCAACGGCTGTGCTCATCTTCGATGAATTCCTCTATCATATCGGCATAGCTCCGGCCCTCAGAGGGCCAGCGCGTCGCGCTCCAGTCCGGGCACTGCCCGCAGAAGGGCTGGGTTGAGAAGTCGTTGCAGAGGTGGGCCCTCCGGAGGTCCTGATAATACTCCCCCTGCCACGTCTCCCTTATGGTTGTGCCGCGGTACTCCGATACAAAGGTCTCTTCAAACCAGTTTGCGGGACAGAAGGTGAGCACCCCCTTGGGTTTCAGGACGATCCTCTCCCAGGGATAGAGACAGGGCCTCCTCCTGCCGTTGTCCCTCCTCATCTGCTCGGCCAGATCCCCCTTGGCTCCGGAGCAGGAATGGAGCCTCCTGATGACGACGTAATCGGCACCGTGGTCCTTCCAGAACCCCTCGAAGTCCGCCGTCTCGTGAAGATTCAGGGGCTGCTCCACATAACTGACGACCACCCTGGTCTTGTATCCGCCGCTCCTGACCATCTCTATCAACCTCAGGACGTTTGCACGCGTCACGCTCAGGTCTCCGCCGATGCGGATCCTGGCATAGGTCTCGGCACTGTAGGCATCGATGCTTATATCGATCATGTGGATGCCCGAGTCCAGCAGTCTCTCCGTCCTCCTTTCGTCCAGTACGGTCCCGTTGGTGGTGAGGGTGACGAAGACGCCGGAATGGCGGACTGCATGCTCAATCATCTCATAGCCGCCGGGATGCAACAGGGGTTCACCGTCGCCGGTGTAGCGGATATACCGGGTGAGGCCCCGGCCGTGCCTTCTCACCTCATCCACCATCCTGGCGTTCAGTTCAGGGTCCAGGTGCGCGGCGGAGTAATGCCCGGACCTCCTGAACTCCCGGTGGAGACAGTGGATACAGCTCAGGTTGCAGACCTCTGTGATATCCACGATTATCTGTGAAGGGAACCCGGCCTTCAGCCGTCCGTAAAAACCGTATTCAACGATCTCCTTGCCTTCCCGTCGCGCTGCCCTGTTCTCCATGTTATTCTTTTTTCTCCATGGGGATGCCGTGTCAGACATAACCGAATATTGAACGGGTAACTTCCGAACGCTTCAAGAACGCCGTGATCTGTTCTTCCGTCAGATGGGTCTTGTACTTTTCGTTGTTGTTCAGTGTGACGTCTATGGAAATCTCCTCAGGGATTTCATCGAATGAAGGGATCTCGCAGAAGCGGCAGATCCGTCTCAGTGTCTCGGCGGTATCGGCGCAGAGGTCCTCGTACCTGACCGTCAGCAGCTGCCCGGGGGTGTCCAGAAGCTGGAGGGGGATGTTTCTGTTCACGATCGACCAGTAATCCACCAGCCGTTCCACCCCGCCGCCTGGAAATATCCTGCCATGCCTGCGTAAGACGGTCTCCCTCTCTCCATCTGGAGGGGCCGGGAGGACCCAGTGGCAGGGATACTCGTCGTCAGGCAGGTACAGGACCAGATGAGGCTGGGTCTCCATGATCTTGATCCAGCTGGAGACCACGGGCAGACAGTCCCTGATGATATGGATAAACTTCGCATCGGGGAAGATCGCCCTCACATATCTCAGTTTGTTCGACAGATGGGGGCACTTGTTCAGCACCCTCTTTGAGCCGTCACCACCCAGCACATCCTCGTGATAATACCTGTGCATCGACTCCACGACCCGGGGGGTTACGTCCTTCTCATCCATGTAGAGGCAGTAATGATACCCCGTATGGCCCTTCTCGATATGGGCGTGACCGAGGCCGCTTATTATGCATCCTCCGTGCTTGATCCAGCCTGTATGATCCTCACCGTCGGGGTAGCCCGTCGTGGCCCTCAGGCGGGGATGCTTCTTCATGATGTTGAACAGGAAGGTCGTTCCCGACCTGCCGCAGCCTACGATAAAGACCGGTTTGGTGACCTTCCCCGGGCTGCCGTCACTCTTCACATACCCTGGAGCCGAGATCGTGCCGGTCCCCGCCCGGCCGGTAACGGATCGCGAGGCCTCTAAGATCTCCGTGAACTCCTCCAGCACCCGGCGGGCGTCCTCGATCCCCATGCTCGCGCTGATCGGTAAGGTGATGATCCTCTGGCTGACAAACTCCGTGTTCGGCAGGCTCGTTGAACAGAGCCTCTCATAGTGGGGCATCCGGTGCAGCGGGGAGTAGTGGATCGCAGCCCCTATCTTCCTTCTCCTCAGCTCCAGAACGAACTCGTCCCGCGACTTCACGAGCCCCTCCAGGGGCAGCAGTACCGTGAAGAGGTGCCTGGAGTGACCGTCGTCGAGGCAGCCCTTCTGAAACGTTACACCCCTGCCATCCAGTGCGTCGTGATAGAGCCGGGCTATCTCCTTCCTGATCCGGGCAAACTCGCCCTGACGCCTCAGCTGGACACGTCCTATACAGGCCTGCAGATCGGTGAAGTTCATCTTGTAACCCAGTTCTTTAAGCCCCGGCACAAGGGCGCACCGGGGGTTGCTGTAACGCCTCCATGCATCTGCAGCCAATCCATGCTGCCTCAGCGAGCAGAGCCTCCCGGCCAGCTCCCCGTCATGGAGGGCGATCGCCCCGCCTTCTCCGGTCGAGAGGTTCTTGTTTGCATAGAAGCTGAAGCAGGTGAGGTTCCCCGATGAGCCGACGGGTCTTCCGTCGGCGAACCTCGAACCGAGGGCATGGGCGGCATCCTCCACTATCGCCACGCCATCGGGCAGGATGCCCCGGATCTCATCGACATCCACCGCATAGCCGCCCATGTGGACGACCACGACCGCCCTGGTACGGTCGGTCAGCTTCTCCTTTATCGTCTCAGGCGTCACGCTCAGTGTGTGGGGGTCGATGTCGCAGAAGACCGGCCTCGCCCCCAGGTAGAGGGCTGCATTCGCCGTGCTGAACCAGGTGAGGCTCGGACAGATCACCTCGTCATCCGGCCCGATCCCGTGGACGAGGAGGGAGAGGAAGAGGGCCCAGGTACAGGAACTGACGGTGACGACGTGGGGTGCACCGAGGAAACGGGATAGTTCCTTCTCGAAGGCGATGGTCTCCGGCCCCATCCCGATCCAGCCGGTACGCATCACCCTCGCCACAGCCTCTATCTCCTCGTCAGAGAAGTTGGGCCTGCCAAAAGGCAGGTAGGCTGCGTCTCCGGCAGAGTTCCTCCTGTCTAAATCCTCAACCGAAGGTAGCACCGTCGACCCTTCCGGGGAATCCGCCTTTGTTCGACCCGCGGTCCCCTCTACCGTAGTTTCCGAATCCCTGCCCATGTCGTGCAAACAGAGGCCTCATGCACCGGCCTTCCTCTGCGTGATGCAGCTGTACGGTGACATCAAGGACACCAAGCACCAAGCAACATCTATGCCAGGCCGGGATTGCCCGGATCGGATATCCACGGCGAGCGGATCATGCACGAGGGTCGTGTTCCCCTCGCCTCGAACCAGGCATCAGGGTGAGGGCTGCGGCTCGCCGCTGAGGTCGCTTCACGGGGAGGGTCCGTCGGGATGTTGAACTCCACCGGGAAATCTCTTCCTCCGGCAGGCCTTCTTTTCCCGAGGTGTCAAAAATTTGAACCCAGGGGTTGGATCACTGGACAGGGTAGAGGTGGGTCGCGATCGGATGGGTGTGGGGGGTGTCCTATACGTTTATATTTATGCCGGCCCTCTTCCGTTCATGGAGGTGGTAGGCCCTGAGCTTTCCGATGGAGCGCATCCTCTCCATGGTCGAGTTGAGGCCTTCGCGGACGAGGTCCTTCAGGAGGCCGTCGACCTTAAGGACCCGCTCCAGCAGCCCCACCGCCTCGCGGCAGGCCTCACCGTCCGGTCCGGCGCGGGCCATCTCCTCTGTAAGCTCCCGGCGTCTCTGTTGAAGCTCCACGGCCTTGAGGAGGTCTCCCGCCAGGAGGGCGTCCCTCTGACCCTCGGCCAGGCGGAGCAGTTCGCTGCAGAGCCCGACGATCGATCTGCTCATACCCTCAGCTCCATGCCGGTGCCGTTGAGCTCCCTTCTGCTTCCGGCCTCACTGTTGCTCTCCGCCATCTCCTTCCACGCACCGCGCAGCACGTCGAGCACCCTCTCGGCGTCCTCGAAGGCGGTCCTGTCGTTCCTCATGTTGGCGTAGAAGAGCCTGTCCATGACGAAGTCGTAGAGCCGTCTGAGGTTCTGACCGATCTCACCCCCGGCCTTCACGTCCAGCGTGCTCGACAGCTCTCCCACGATCGCCGTCGCCTTCCCGGTGTAGAGCCCCTTGGCTGCCAGGTCTCCCTCGTCAAGCTTGTTCTTCGCCATCCTCACGAAATTGATCGCTCCGTCGTAGAGCAGTGAGACGATCCTCACCCTGTCCGAGGTGTTCACCTCCGTCTTTCTGTACTCTGCTGCCTGTTGCATCCTTACCTCCTGATCTTATCAAGAATTTGCCCAGCTGTTCATCATGCTGCTGATGAAGGCTCCCTGTGAGGAGAGTCCGCCGAGGAGCATCTCCAGGGCCGCGAACTGCCTTCTCAGGTCCTCCTCCATCCTCTCGAGCCTCTCCTCCATCTCCCTGATGTCGTCGCTGACGTCGTCCACCAGTGTCTCGAGGCCGTCTATCCTGATGGCGATGGAGCCGTCGATGGAGTCCGTTATGTCGTCTGCGGTGTCATAGATCCTGACGGCGATACCGCTGGAGCTGTCGGTGAAGAGGGTGGCCACGTCGTCCAGGTCGGTGGAGAGCTTGTCCTCCAGGGTCGAGGTGTCGATGGTGAGCTGGCCCGTCTCGTAGTCGGTCTCTATGCCGAGCTGGGAGAGGGCCCGCATGTCCTGGGGATTGGAGGTGACCCTGCTTATGATGATGTTCCTGAGGTTGTTTACGACGTTCCTTGATGTGGACTCCCCGACGAGGGGACCTCCCGTGTTCGTCTCCGTATCATAGACGGAGTTGGACGTCACGTGGGTGACCACGTCGTTGTACGCATTCACAAAGGCCTCTATGTTTCCCTTTATGGTCTCCGTATCGTTCGATACGGTGAAGGTGGCCGAAGAGCCGTCCTCCTTCAGGGTGAAGGTGACACCCGTCAGGACGTCGCTCACCGTGTTGGAGCTCCTCGTCACCTGCATGGTATCGACGGTGAACACCGCGTCCTGCGCCGCCTTCAGCTCCACCCGGTACTGTCCGTCCGAGTCAGAGTCCGAGGCCTGGGTGTCGGTGAGGTCGAGTATGGACTGGTCCGTATCAATGGTGATGCCGTAGTCGGCGCCTGTGGTGTTGCTCGTCAGTATCAGCTTGTAGGACGGAGAGCTCGAGGTCCCTGTGTTCACCACGGTGGCCTCCACCTCCACGGTACCGGTGTAGGTCTGGCTGTTTATCTGGGAGGCGAGGTCCTCGAGGGTGAGGTCGGATGCAGCGGTTATGGTCTTCGTCTCGCCGTTTATGGTGAACTGGAACGTGTTTCCCGAGGCCAGGACCGTCGTGCTGTCCTTGTCGCTCAGCCCCGTGTTGTGGGTGATCTTGTGGGCCTGGGCGAGCTGCGTTACCGATATCGAATAGGTCCCCACGTCCGCTGAGCTGCTCACAGAGACGTCGAGCACCGTGGAATCACTCACAGAGGAGGTCTTCGCGTAGAAGTCGGAGGTGGTCCTGAGGGTGTCGGCGGCGCTCTTGAGGGCCGAGACCTTTGAAGAGAGCTGGTTGTAGACGCTGATCTTGTCGTTGTAGGTGGACTGCCTGTCCTGGAGGATGTATATCGGCTGCCTCTGGAGCTCCACCAGGCTGGAGATCAGTTCATCGTAGTTTATCCCTGAAGAGAGCCCTATGCCCGAGATCACGGACACCGCTAAGCCTCCTTATCGATGAGGAGACCGTCCATCTGCCTCATCTTCTTGGCGAGTTCGATGAACTCCTCCGGTGGTATCTGACGGATGACCCTGCCGCTTTCCTTGTCGATCAGCTTGAAGATGATGCTGTGGAGCTCATCGTCGACCTCAAGGCGTATCTGCCTGTTCAGGTGGTTCTTCAGCCGTACCTTGGGCCTCTCCTTCCTCTCCGGGCCTTCCGTGCTGCCCCTGTCGGGATGGCTTGTTTCAGATACCCTCCTGCCCTCGGTCTCGTCGGACTTCTCGCTCTTCGCTCCGGGCTGAAGGGCCGCTGTGATTAGTGTATCCTTTGTATTGATCATCGCCATCTCCATTGGATCAAGGCGGGGCCGCCACCGGGAGACCCCGCCTCATTACGCCGGAAACGCCTACTGCAGGAGCGCGAGGGCGTTCTGAGGAAGCACGTTGGCCTGGGCCAGGATCGCCGTGCCGGCCTGAACCAGTATCTGGTTCCTCGTGAACACCGCCGTCTCGTAGGCGAAGTCTGCATCCCTGATGCGGGAGTTTGCAGCGGACAGATTCTCCGACTCCACCCTCAGGTTGGCGATGGTGGCGTCGAGCCTGTTCTGGATCGCACCGAGCGTGCCCCTCCTTGTAGCCACCGTCTGTATGGCGCTGTCGATCTGGGTGAGCGCGGACTGGGCGTTACTGGCTATGGAGATGGTACCGAACAGCCCTGTCAGACCGAGCTTGGTCGTGCTGGTGGCATCGATGCCGGAGAAGAAGGTTATCCTGTCGTTGGTGGTGTTCTGGAACCCGACCTGGAGGGTCACACCGTTCGCGCTCTGAGATCCGTCGAGGAGCTTGATGTTGTTGAACTCGGTGACGTTGGCTATCCTGTCGATCTCGCTCTTCAGCTGTGCATACTCGTTGTCAAGGGCCGACCTCTCGCTCGTGCCGAGGGTGCCGTTGGCCGCCTCTTCTGCCAGCTCCCTCATCCTGGCGAGGATGTTACCGATCTCCCGCAGGCCGCCTTCCGCAACCTGGGCGAGACTGATGCCGTCCTGGGAGTTCCTGATCGCGACGGCTATGCTCCTGGTCTGGGCGTTCAGCTTCTCAGAGATGGAGAGCCCGGCGGCATCGTCCTTGGCGCTGTTGATCCTGAGGCCCGAGGACAACCTCTGTACCGACACGGCGAGCTTGTTGGTGCTCGCAGTGAGGTTCCTCTGGGCGTTCAAGGACATGATGTTGGTGTTGATGACCAAACCCATCTTCTTTTACCTCCGTGTAAGTTTCTGATCTTTCCGGGACAGCGTCCGGCTGTCCCTGTTCGGGCTTCCGATCCACGAGCCGGGTGTTCCTGACCCGGTCCCAGGGTTCTCACACCTCCTTTCCGGATCATCGCCCTTTCCGTCGTCTTCGTGGTATCTATCGGACATTGCCTGAAAATCTTTAGCTCCTCCCCGGGGCCTTAAAGATTTCGCCTCCCCTGGACGATATAGATGCATGCAGTTCTGACAGGGCCTGCCGAGGAGCGGGCGGATCATCCTTGAGAGGGAGGTCTCTATGTCGTCACAACACATCGGCTTCATGCTCGGCGGCGAGGAGTACGCCATCCCGATACTCGCGGTCCAGGAGATAATAAAGCCTGTGCCGGCAACGAGGATCCCCGAGTCCCCTGAACACGTGCTCGGGATCATCAACCTCAGGGGGAAGGTGATCCCGGTGATCGAGCTGAAGAAGAGGCTCGGCATCGAGAGTGGAGGCAACGGAGAGCAGGAACAGAAGATAATCGTGGTCAATATAGGGAGGATGACCATAGGCGGTGTGGTGGACAGCATCACCGGGGTGGTGAACCTCGAGGAGAAGGACGTAAGGGAGAACGTGGGCGTCATCTCGAAGACATCCGGTGATTACATCAGGGGCGTCGCCACGCTCGAGGAGGACAGGCTCCTGCAGCTCATCGACTTCTCCAGGCTCCTCTCCGTCGGTGACATGACGTTGCTCGAGGACAACATCGTGAAGACGGAGAGGACCGAGGAAGGCAGGATCGTGGTGACCAGGAAGGTCTCAGGTATGGGAGGCGAGTATCTCAAGAAAGAGGTGAGGGAGGAGATCATCGACAGGGCGGAATCAAAGGGGCTCGAGAGGGAGGTCGTCCAGCAGATAATGGCGGATATACAGGAGTTTCTCGACGCCCTCTCGAGCGGAGACCTCGACAGCGCCGAGGCCATCCTTGCGGAGATATCCGTGGTCGGCGAGAAGGAGCTCTTCACCGAGATCGGCAAGATAACCCGGAACCTCCACAACGCCCTCACCGAGTTCAAGACCCTCATCGATCCGAGGCTCAAGAACATGGCCCTCGAGGAGATGCCCGAGGCGACGGACAAGCTGCAGTGGGTGATCTCCAGGACGGAGGAAGCGGCTGAGAAGACGATCAACCTGATGGAGAAGAACCTCTCGCTGCAGAGCGAGATCATCAAGAGGCTCGACCTGATCGACAGGAGGCTGAAGGGCCTCAGGAAGGCCGACAAGGAGAGGGAGGCGATGGGGTTCCTGAGGCAGTCGCTGGAGAGGATGAACGGCGACTTCATGGAGGTGCTCCTGGCCCAGGAGTTCCAGGACCTGACGGGCCAGATAATAAAGAAGGTAATAGCCCTCGTGGCCGAACTCGAATCCCAGCTCGTAAGGCTTGTGAAGGTCTTCGGCGTCAAGATAGAGTCCAAGAAGGTCGAGGAGCAGCTCGCGGGACCCCGGACCAGGGAGTCCGAAGACGCCCTCTCGAGCCAGGAGGACGTGGATGCGCTGCTGAAGGAGTTCGGCTTCTGAGCCCTCCCCATCGATCCCTCCCCTCCGTCAATTTCCCGTCATCCT
>WGEZ01000137.1 GCA_015492515.1 Nitrospirota bacterium | reverse complement strand
TCTTCCATCAAAACAAGGATTGAAACGACCCGTTGCGGAGATCCTTCTTGAAAAGGCCTCCGGGTCTAAGAGGTTCTTCCATCAAAACAAGGATTGAAACCGTATTGTGGTGTGATTGATGGTAGGGGACTTGATGGTCTAAGAGGTTCTTCCATCAAAACAAGGATTGAAACCCACATACAACAAGGAGGTAGTGATGCCAAGGAAGGTCTAAGAGGTTCTTCCATCAAAACAAGGATTGAAACCTACGAACTCGGTGGAACATGGAGAGGATTGAAGGTCTAAGAGGTTCTTCCATCAAAACAAGGATTGAAACACCGCTGGCTCCGCCGCCTCGAGGATGCCGGCTACATGTCTAAGAGGTTCTTCCATCAAAACAAGGATTGAAACATATAGTCGTACCACTTCCCCCCGTCCGGAGAAAACTGTCTAAGAGGTTCTTCCATCAAAACAAGGATTGAAACCATTGAACGCGTCAAGCGCCACAAAGCAAATCCACCAGTCTAAGAGGTTCTTCCATCAAAACAAGGATTGAAACTCTTCATATGGTCCTCCCACAAAAAAGTCCGCCCAGGTCTAAGAGGTTCTTCCATCAAAACAAGGATTGAAACTTCCTCGGCAGCTGATTCCACAGTCGTATGGATTCATGTCTAAGAGGTTCTTCCATCAAAACAAGGATTGAAACTCCGGAGAGACGTCCCACCGGAGGCCATAAAGGAAGTCTAAGAGGTTCTTCCATCAAAACAAGGATTGAAACCTAACACCCCGCAAGCAGGGTTGGAGAATATATGGTCTAAGAGGTTCTTCCATCAAAACAAGGATTGAAACAAATCAACGAGATTAACGAGACTAACGAAATAAACGATCTGGTTCCCATTCCCCAGTAACTGATATCCCGCACCATAGCATCGATCCCTCCAAGCCTGCCTGTTCCACGATCCCTCAAGCCTCCGGGACAACCCTGCTCTGAGCCTGAAATAAGCGGAAAGTTGCGGTGCCGCTGTTGTCTACCCTGTTATCTGTGATATAATCTATTAGCCCTTATTCATGCCCCGGTGAGGAAATGCATTTATGAAGAAGCTGATCGAGAAGGCAGAAACGCTCGTCGAGGCCCTTCCCTATATCAGGAGCTTCTACGGGAAGACCTTCGTCATCAAATACGGAGGGGCGGCGCAGACGGAGCAGTCGCTCAAGGACGCCTTTGCACAGGATGTGGTGCTTCTCAACTACATCGGCATCAACACGGTGGTGGTCCACGGCGGCGGACCCAGGATATCAGAGGTGATGAAGAAGATGGGTAAGGTGCCCACCTTCGTACAGGGCCAGAGGGTGACGGACAGGGAAACGGTGGATATCGTGGAGATGGTGCTCGGCGGTCTCGTCAACAAGGAGATAGTGAGCCTCATAAACCGCCACGGCGGAAAGGCCGTCGGCCTGACCGGCAAGGACGGCAACCTGATCGGAGCGGTCAAGAAGGTCATCAGGAAGCCGTCGCCGGAGACGGGCGCTGACGAGATCATCGACCTCGGTCTGGTGGGAGAGGTGAAGACGGTGAATCCCGACGTCCTCGTCAGCCTCCAGCAGAAGGGCTTTGTCCCCGTCGTGGCTCCCGTGGGTGTGGGCCCCGATGGTCATGCAATGAACATAAACGCCGACTTTGTAGCGGCATCCCTCGCCGAGGCGCTAATGGCCGAGAAACTGATCCTGCTGACCGACGTCCCCGGCATCATGGACAGAAAAGGAAAGGTGATCTCCACGATAAGGAAGAGGGACGTCAGGAGATTGATTAACAATGGAACGATCTCTGGAGGGATGATACCCAAGGTCCAGGCCTGTGTCGATGCGATCTCCAGCGGTGTGAGAAAGACCCATATCGTGGACGGGAGGGTCCCGCACTGTCTGCTGCTGGAGATATTCACCGAGGAGGGCGTCGGCACGGAGATCGTTGTATCATGAAGGGGAGGTAGTATGGCAAAACGGGCTCTTCTCGTCATCGACATGCTGAACGACTTTGTGAAGGAAGGGGCCCCTCTCGAGGTCCCTGATGCGAGAAAGGTCGTACCGGCCATAAGGGAGGAGATAGAGCGGGCACGGAAAGAGGGTGAACCGGTGATCTACATCTGCGACTCACACGACCCTGACGACAGGGAGTTCAAGCGCTTCGGCTGGCCACCCCATGCGGTCAAAGGGACCTCGGGTGCCCAGGTCATCGATGAACTCAAACCCCTGAACAGCGACATCGTCATCGAGAAGAAGACATACTCAGGGTTCTATGAGACCAAGCTCGACACGACCCTCAGGACGATCGGGGTGGAGACCGTCCGTCTCACAGGCTGCGTCACCCACATATGCGTCATGTTCACCGCATCGGATGCGGTCCTGAGGGGCTATGACGTGGAGATCTTGAAAAGCGGGGTGGCCGGTCTCGCACCGGAGGACCACGAGGCCGCGCTCAGGATCATGAAGAACGTACTGGGAGCGAGGATCGTTTAAACCAGCAACCCGGGCAGCCCCTCACCTCCCACTCAGCGGCCAGAGGTGTGATCACGGCCTGACCCCTCGTGACCATGGATATAAAGATCGGCACCTGTGGATTCCCTGTTGCCAGAAGGCGCTACTACGGGGAGTTCAACGTCGTGGAAGTCCAGCAGACCTTCTACGACCCTCCCGGGGAGGAGACCCTCAGGAGATGGAGGGAGGAGGCTCCGGAGGGCTTCGAGTTCACCCTGAAGGCATGGCAGCTCATAACCCATCCCGTAAGGAGCCCTACATACAGGAGGCTCAAGAGCATCAGGATCAAGCAGGCTGACGAGGAGAGATACGGGTTCTTCAGGCCCACGCCGGAGGTGGAGATGGCCTGGCGGAGGACGAGGGAGGCTGCAGCAATCCTCCGGGCCGAGGTTGTACTTCTCCAGTGTCCGCCGAGCTTCGGGCCCACGGATGAGAACCTCTCCAACCTCAGAGGCTTCCTCTCGGGCGGCAGGACGGAGGGGCTCGTGGTCTGCTTCGAGCCGAGGGGGTGGCCCGTGGAGACGGCCCTCCGGGCCTGCAAGGAAAACGGCGTGGTCTATGTCTTCGACCCCTTCCGGCAGAGGCCCGACCCGGAGAGGCTGAAGGCCCAGCAGGGGATGCTCTACCTCAGGCTCCATGGAATAGGGTCCTACAAATACAGGTACAGCGATGAAGACCTCTCGGGGTTGAAGGAGCTCCTGCTGGAGGCCGGGATGGACTGCTATGTGATGTTCAACAACGTCTCCATGTTCGACGATGCAGGGAGGTTCCTCAGGCTATGGAAGGGCTGAAGGGAGGTTCACCTTGATGTAGACCCTCTTCCTCAGCTCCTCGATATGCCTCTGGAGTCTCCTGTTGATCTCCTTCTCCCTCAGGAGACGCTCGATCTCCTGCCTCACGTCACTCAGCCTCGCCTTCCCGAACCTATCCCTGTATGTCGCGTAGTAGCTCTCGACCTCCTCGGGAGGGACCTTTATGTAGCTCCTTATCCTGATGTTGATGTACTCCCTCACGATCTCGTCATCGGATCCGCCGCGTATGCGGAGCCTCTTCGCCTCTCTAAGCAGGAGCCTCCTGTTGATCAATGTATTCATCGCCTCTTCTTCGGAGAGGTCCGGCGAGAGCCTCCTGGCCCTCTCGAGGTAGTCCTCGAACTCCGTGAGGGTGATCGCCTCGTCATCTATGAAGGCGGCGATCCGCTCGATCACCACCGCCGGAAGAGGCGAGGCGGAGAGGACGAGCCAGAGCAGCAGGAGCGCTGCGGCAAAGGCTGCCGGCCGCTCAGAAGGCATGGCTGATGCTGAAGTGGATCTCTCCAGGGCTTTCACCTCCCCTCCTGTCGAGCTTGAAACCGTAATCGATCCTTATCGGGCCGACGGGGGTCTTGTACCTCAGCCCGATCCCCGCCGTATACCTCAACCTGAGGTCCACCTCCTCCGTCTTCGTCCATACGTTTCCGGCATCAAGGAACCCCACCACACCTATGCCCCTCCCGATGTCTGCCCTCAACTCGATGTTGGACAGCAGGAAGGCGTTCCCTCCCGTGGGCGTGCCGTCACTGCCCTTGGGGCCGAGGGTGTCCTGGTCGAACCCCCTTACGGTGTTCCGACCGCCGAGGAAGAACCGCTCCACGATGGGGAGCTCCCTCGTGTCCCTGAACCCGAGGGCCATACCGCCCCTCAGGGAGAGGGCGAGGACGAACCGCTTGCTGAGGCTCCGGTAGATGCTCCCGTGGAGGGTCAGCTTCAGGAAGTCCGTCTCGCCGAGCAGGTAGGTGCTTGCTAACTTCAGGGATGCTCCGGCGAGCACGCCCTCTGTGGGGTCGAAGGGGTTGTCCCGAGTGTCGTAGAGGATGGTGGGTCTGATGCTGCTGATGGCGAGGGTGCCTTCATCCTCCCTGGAGAGGACGACGTCGGGCTTTACATCGAAGGTCTCCACGAGGGAGAACCCGTATGCAAGCTGGGCCTTAAGCTCCCTGCCGAGCTCCTTCTCCACCGAGACCTCTGAGGAGTACTTCCTCACCCTGTAGCGCACCTCGCCCGTATCGATGCTCTTCTCCGTTCTGTACTCCCTGAAGAGGAAGGCGTTCAATGCAGTGTCCTTCCCGAACAGGTAAGGCTCGTGATAACCTATCAGGAACCTCTGCTTCAATCTGCTCATCCCGATCCTCAGGTTCGCCCTCCTGTTCATGCCCCAGAGGTTCCTGTAGCTCACATCTATCGATCCCCTCAGGTACTCATACTCGTTGTAGCCTATGCTGAACTCGACCACCCCCGGGTTACCCTCCCTCACCTCGATAAGCACGTCCCTGTTGTGATCGTATCCGTCAAGGAGCCTCACATCCACATCCTTGAAGAGGCCGAGCCTGTAAAGCCGTCTCGATGTCTCGGGGAGGAGCCTGTAGTTGAGAGGGAGTCCTTCGCTGTAGGGGAGCTCCCGCTCTATCACCACCGTCCTGGTGAACCTGTTCCCTCTCACGATCGTCTTGCCGAAGTAGAGCCTCTCCCCTTCCTTCACGTTGAATACGACGTTGACGTCGTGATCGAACGTCTTCACCTCCACCCCGACCCTCGCATCGAGGAAGCCCCGCTCCCTGTAGGCGTCGATCAGCCTCCTCTTCGCATCCACTATGTCCAGCTCGTTGTACGGGATGTCGCTGCCGAGCCTCAGCAGGGCCTCCACCTCCTCATCGCTGAAGACCGAGCAACCCCTCACCACGATCTCCCTTATCAGGTATCTCTCACCCTCCTGGATGGTGATGGTGAGATCGACACGCCCCTCCTCCTCCGATATCTCCACTTCCGGGTCCTCCGCCTCTGCATCAAGGTACCCGAGGGCTGTATACAGGTTCACTATGTTCTCCAGGTCCTCCTTCAGGAGGTCAGGGTCATAGGGGTCGTCCTCGCCGGAACTCATCACCCCCTTCAGGGTCTCCTCGGAAAGGAGGCTGTCCCTGAAGGTGATGCTGCCGATCCTGTATTCCATCCCCTCATAGATGAAGAAGGTGAGGGATATGGTCTTCCGATCCTCCGTCCTCACAGGTGCCACCTGGGCGTGGATAAACCCCCTGCTTCGATAGCGGGCGATGATCCTCTCAGCCGCCTCTTCGACCATCTCGTCGCTGACATCCTCTGACTCAGCGAAGGGCATGAGCTTCAGGAGCTCCGCGTCGCCTATCTCCTGGTTCCCCTTGATATCGATCTTCAGCTTCTTCCCCGTGCTGACCGGGATCGTGAGCACGCCTTCAGAGAATCGGGGAGGACCCACCACGGGGTGGAGGTAGCCCTCGGCCTCGAGGAACTCCCTCAGTCTGGTGAGGTCCTCCTCGATCTCCTCTGCATTGTATATGTCGCCCGGTTCCGTGTACATCTCCGGCCTGAGCCAGGGCTCATCCTCAGCACCCTCTATCCTGACCTCCCTGATGATCATGGGTTCGCCCTCGCTGACGTGAAGCCTGATCACGACCCTGTAGGGTCTGTCGGCCCTTTCCACCTCGGCCGACACCGAGGCCCCGGGGTAGCCGAGCAGCCCGAGGGAGTTCCTGAGCTCGGCAACGGCCCGGTCGATCAGGTCGTACCGCATCACCCTCCCTTCCTTCAGCAGGAACCTCTCGATTATCTCCCTGTCGGAGAGCATCCTGTTGCCCTCCACCTCAACGGCATCGATGTATTCGCGTTCCTTCACCTCGATGACGAGTGTGCCGTCCTGCCGGTAATCGGCGATGATGTCCTCGAAGATCCCCTTCTTGAAGGCCCTCTTTATCCCCCGCCTCACCTCCTCCCTGCTCACCGGCCCCTTGTGGAGGTCCAGCAGGGAGAGGAGCTCTTCCTCGCTGATCGAGACCAGCCCCCTGACGGCGATCCTCTCCACAGGGAACCCCTCGGAGGCGAGGCCGGCGGCGGCGTGTACCGCCGTGAACAAGAGGAGGATGCAGAGGAGCAGCACCCCCTGTCTCGTCAGGGGGTGATCGGTTCCCGACCCATGAGCATCGAGCATCGATCCCCTCACCTGAACTCCAGCCTGAACTTGATGTCCGCACCGAGTGTCCCGAGCTCATCCTGCTCTCCGACGAGGGAGACGCTGTCGCTCAGGAAGAACTCAAGCCTCAGCAGCTGCTCCGGGGTGTCGCCTATCGAGGTCGTGTACGTGACGCTCAGCCTGTCCGAGAGGATCCTCTTGGAGACCGTGACCCTCGGGCCGACGGTGCCGGTGGTCTCCGAGACATAGGTCTCCACCTCGATCCTGTCCACGCCTGTTATCCTCCTGAGCCTCTCCTGTATCGTATCCCGCAGCTCTCCCGTCAGGAAGGACGCAGCCTCTGAGGCACCGATACCGCCCTCGAGGCCTTCGAGGCCGGTCCCGAACTCACCGACAGTGAGGAGGCTGAAGATATCCACCTCGTCGAGGGCGGGCTCGGAGGAGAGGGAGAGGTCGAACTGGTCGATGTAACCCTCCAGGGTGAGGTGGATCTGGTAGCCCTTCACCTCCGTGTCGGCGACGATCTCAAAGAAGGGGTTGATCCTTGCAGGGTCCGTAAAGTCCGCGCTGGCGTTCACGATATCGAACTCGTTGTTCCTGAAGTAGATCTTTCCTCCCGTCAGCTCCACCCGACCGACAAGGACCGGTTCGCTCAGGGTGCCGAGGGCGACGAGGTCGATCTTGGCCGGAGCACGCACGAGGTTGTTGTCGATCATTATATCCCTGTCACCGTAGAGGTTGACGTTCAGCTCCACCTTGTCGAGGAGACCACCCTGCCTCTTGATGGCGGCCTTCCGGGCGCTCAGCATCCAGCTCTTCCACTCTATTGTCCTGGTGAACCTCCCCCTCAGGACCCTCAGCTCACCCACCAGGGTGGTCGCCTCCCCCCTCCCGGTCAGCACGAGGCTGCCCGAGAGCCTGAAGGAGACCCCCTCCCAGAGGTTCAGGTTCATCCTCTCCACCGATCCCTCCAGGTGGTACCCCGTTATCCTCCAGCCCTTGAGCTGTCCGACGCCGCTCAGCCTGAGCTCGCCCGAGGCATACCTGCCGGAGAGGCTCTCAAGGACTACGGTGTTGTCATCGACGTAGAGGTAGCCCTTCACTGAATGGAGCCTCCCGGGCACCCCCTCAAGGTGCAGGGACGCCCTCTCGAGCGTCATGCCTCCGTTGACCACCGGAGTGGACCATCCACCCTTTATGTCGAAGACGAAGTCCGCCAGCCCCTTTACATCCTCCAGGCCGGACACAAAGCCCTTCAGGGGGTCGAGGCGGGCCATCCCGTACACCGTCAGGCCGTACCCCTTCTCCGTGTCGAGGGCGCCCTCTATCGAGAGGCTCGCAGAGCCCGACCTGAGGCCGAAGGACCTGAACTCGACCCTTGAGTCCTCTATCAGCAGGAGGACATCCTCACTGTTGGCGAAGCTCTGCTGATAGAGCGTGAGCCTGAGGCTTCTCAGGAGCACCCTCCCCTCCAGATGGCTTGAGGTGCCGGAGAGGACGACATCCCCCCTGAGGGAGAGGAGAAGGTCGGAAGGGACGTCCTTCAGGAAGGAGGCCACTATCTCATCGTACCGCCCCTCCTTCATCACGACCCTCAGCTTCCAGGGCAGCTCTCCGGCGAGGGCCATCTCCCCCGAGAGCACAGCCTTGTTGTTGAAGAGGTCTCCCTCGAGGGAGAGCCTCTGCTCCTTCAGCACAAGCCGTATATCACCTATCTTCCTGAACCGTCTCTCTCCCTCGGCCCCCCCCTTCTGAAGGAGCATCTCCACGCCGCCGGTCAGCTCCCCCTCGGGAGAGCCCGCGGCTCCGCCGATGGAGAGGCTCCCGCGGAAGCGGAAGCGATAGGGCCACCCCCAGGGAAGGTCCTCTGAGAGCAGCACCACAGAGAGCCCCTTCCCACTGAGGGCTCCTTCCTCCGAGACGGAGAGGTCCCCTTCGATCCGGGAGCCTCCCCTCCGGAGCGTCATTCTCTGGAACCTGACCGCCCCCCTCCTGTAGAGGTAGTCCGTACTGAGCCTCTGGCTGCCCATCAGCCCCTCCACCTCGATGTGGCCTGATGAGGATATATCACCCGGCGGACCCTCTATAGTGAAATCCATGGAGAGGACGCCCTCCAGCCCGGCGCCGGTCACCTTCAACCCCGTGTACCTGGTGATGACCGCCTCAGGCCTGATGCGGTCCTTCAACCCTTCGAGGTCCAGGCCGGAGACGTTGCCCTCGAGGGCGAAGACGGGCTCCGGGAAGGTGAAGAGCTCCTCTGCGGCTGTCTCCATCCTGCCCCTGAGCGAGTAGGAGGCATCCCCGAGTCTCCCTTCGAGACGGCTTATCCAGAGGCGCCTCTTCGTGTAGGTGAGGGAGGCCTCCAGGCAGCCCAGGGGCTGCCCCCTGTAGAGGAGACGGCAGAGCTCCATCCTGCCCGATATCCTGGGGTCGTCCACCGGACCCTCTATGCCGCCCTCGAACCAGCCTCTGCCGCTCAGCAGGTCCCCTCCGTGGATATCGGCCAGGTCCTCCGTCTCAAGGCGGGCCTCCATCTGCAGCGTATCCCCCTCGAGATCCACAGAGCCCTCAGCCCTGGCCAGGGTCTTCTCCGACGACACCCTGAGGTCCGTCAATGTCACCACCTGGCCCGTCATCTTGAAGGAGCCGCTCACCGCCTCTATCCTCCTGAGAAGCGGTGACACCCCCTCCCCGTCCTCGTAGGGGAGTGCGGTGTAGCGGAAGAACCCCTCCGGCTGGAAGGAGGAGCCCGCTGAATGGAGGGAGCCGGACACCTTACCCGCCGGCAGCCCGGGGTCCCATTTGATCAGCCTCAGCACGGCACGGCTGTCGACGGATTCCGCATCGACCTTGATGGTGTATCTCGTCACCCTCGGAAGGTTGATGCTCACCTCTGCCTCGGCCTCTCCGTCGTAGAGCCTGGCCCTACCGTCGTGGAACCTCATCTCCCCCTCCCTGTAGGATATCCTGCACCGAACACTGTCGAGGTCTATCCCGTAGATGTGGCCGTCTCTCATCTCCGCCTCAAGTCGGGCCACGGGGTCCAGGAGAGGGCCGTTCACCCTGCCCGAGAAACTGGTGAACCCCCTCAGGGGCGCCTCCTCGTCGAGGAGCTCCATCAGTGTCTCGAGGAATATCCCTCCCTTCACCTTGAGGTCGAGCCAGAGGCCCCTGAGGATTGACCGCCCTCCCCTCTTCCAGCGGACCCTCCCCTCCGCAGACGCTTCACCGGTGGGGTCGGAGGTGAGGGAGAAGAGCTCCGCGAGCTTCCTGACCGTCACCCTGGTCTTCACCGAACCCTCGAACCCGGCACTGTCGAAGACGCCGGCGAGCTCGACCCTGGATTCCCCGCTTCTGAAGAGGAGGTCCTCCACCTCGACCCCCTCTCCGGAGAAAGAGGCCGAGAGCTGCAGCCCTCCGCTGATCAGCTCGTTGCCGCCCCGGATGACCATGAGACGGGCGTCCCTGATGTCGAGGATCCTCCTCTTCAGGTTCGCCCTTGCCTTGATCTCGGCCAGGATGAGCGTGGCACCCCTCGCAGGGTCCTGGACCTTAACCTCACCCCTGCTCAGCAGGATGCTGTGGACCTTTACCTTCCAGGCGTCGGGGCTGACCGCCGAGGGCCCTTGCGCCATCACCCCGGCGAGCAGGCCGAGGGAGCGGGAATCCGCCGAATACCTGAGGCCCTCGATCTCCGCGACGGAGACGTCCACCTCCCGACTCAGCAGCCCGGCGAGTCCGATGTAAAGCCTGGCCTTCTGGACCGAGACGATCCCCTCTCCGTCCCTGCCCGTTACAGAGAGCTGATCGAAGCCGATGAAGAAGGGGAAGGGGTTGATGTAGATCCTCTCAGAGGTGACCCTCTGACCGAGCATCTGTGAGAGTTCGGGCAGGATCGCCCTCTTCAGGTGGTTCGATACGAAGGGCGACCTTATGTAGAGAAAGCCTCCCAGGAGAAGGACCGCCAGCAGCGCAAGCACCGTGGCGAGTAAGACCTTCTTCCTTGCCCCTTTGAACCTCATCATTCATACCTGAGCGCAACTATGGGATCGTAGAGGGCCGCCTTCCTGGCCGGATAGACGCCGAAGAAGACGCCCACCATGGCGGAGAAGAGGAATGCAAGGAGGACGCTCCACCATGCTATCTCCGTGGGCAGGAAGTCGACGAAGAGGGGGATGAGCATCGCCGTCACCCCGCCGAGCACTATCCCGCCCAGGCCTCCCGTTATACTGAGGACCGTGGACTCGGCGAGGAACTGAAGGAGTATGTCCCGGTTCTTTGCACCCACGGCCTTCCTTATGCCGATCTCCCGAGTCCTCTCCCTGACGGAGACGAGCATTATGTTCATGATCCCGATCCCGCCGACGACGAGGGAGATGGAGGCGATCCCCGCCAGCACGGCGGTCATGATGTTAAGGACCTTCCCCATCACGTCGAGCATCTCGTCCTGGCTCATGATCGTGAAGTCCTCCCTGCCCGCGTGTCTCCTCATCAGTATACGCCTTATATCCCTCTTCGCCGCCTCGAGGACCTGTTCACTCCTGGCCTTCACGGTTATATTCAGGAGGGCGTCGGTATCGAACAGCTCCCTCGCCGATGTGGTGGGGATGAAGACAACGTCATCGAGGTCGTAACCGAGGGTGACGCCCTTTCTCTGCATCACCCCCACCACCCTGTACCGTGCATCACCGAGCTTCACCGGTGCGCCGAGGGGGTTCGCATCGCCGAAGAGGTCCCTCTTGACCGTCCTGCCGAGGACGCACACCCTCCTGCGGGCCTCCACGTCGTTGGAATTGATCGCCCTGCCGAGCTCGATCGAGAGGTTCCTCGCCGGGAAGTACTCCTCCGTCACGCCCACTATGTATGTGTCCCTCACGTTGCCGGCCTGTTTCACGCGGGAGGTCCCGACGATGACGGGAACGGCGTACTGCACATGGATCGACCTCCTCTTGATGAGGACCGCGTCGTCATAGACGAGCTTCCTCACCGAGGACGCACCCATATGCATGCCTCCTTCCTTGGCGGTCTTGCCCGGCACCACGATGAGTATGTTCGTGCCCAGCCCACCCAGCTCCTTCCTTATGTATCTCCTCGCCCCTTCTCCGATGGAGACGAGCAGTATCACCGCCGCCACCCCGATTATCACGCCGAGCATGGTGAGGAACGACCTCAGCTTGTTGCACCTGAGGGAGTCCCAGGAGACGGCCGCAACCTCAATAACATCCATCGGTACAGACCCCGTCCTTGAGGGTGATCATCCTCTCCGCGTAATCGGCAACGACCCTCTCATGGGTGACGAGTACGATCGTCGTGCCCTCCCGGTGCAGGGCCTTGAAGGTCTCCATTATATCGATGCCCGATCGGCTGTCAAGGTTGCCCGTCGGTTCGTCGGCGAGGATGATGACGGGCCTGTTTATCAGCGCCCTTGCAATGGCCACCCTCTGTTGCTCGCCTCCTGAGAGCTCCGAGGGGTTGTGCCCCGCCCTGTGGGCGAGGCCGACGCGTTCGAGCATCGCATAGGCCCTCTCCTTCCTCTCGCCGGCGCTGACCCCGCTGTACAGGAGGGGCAGCTCCACGTTCTTCAATGCAGACATCCTGGGCAGGAGGTTGAAGCTCTGAAAGACGAAGCCCATCTTCCTGTTCCTGATCTCGGCGAGCTCTTCATCGGTCCTGCTGCCGACGTCCATCCCCTCGAGGAGGTAGAGCCCTTCCGTAGGCCTGTCGAGACAGCCTATTATATTCAAGAGCGTGGACTTGCCCGAACCAGAGGGTCCCATGACGGCGATGAACTCACCCCGCTGCACCTGCAGGTCTATGCCCCTCAGCACCTCCAGCGGCGCACCGCCGAGGCTGTAGGACTTCCTTATCCCCTGCAGATGGATCAAGGGCTCCATTAAACAGATATTATGACATTTTCGGCTCCAAGAATTCCGGGGGAGTTTTCCTTTTGACCGTCCCTTGATCTATAATACCCTAAACCATAATCCACCGGAGGTCTTTATGGTATCAGAAAGGGCCAGCAGGGTCAAACCCTCACCGACACTGGCAATGGACGCAAAGGCGAAGGAGATGAAGGCCCGGGGCGTCGACGTGATAAGCTTCGGCGTCGGCGAGCCTGACTTCGACACCCCTGACAACATCAAGGAGGCGGCCATCAGGGCGATGAAGGAGGGCCATACGAAGTACACCCCTGTCGGCGGGATACCTCAGCTCAAGGACGCCATAGCGGAGAAGCTCCAGAGGGACAACGGCCTCTCCTACCGGAGGGAGGAGATCATCGTATCCTGCGGTGCGAAGCACAGCCTCTACAACATAGCCCAGGCCCTCTTCAACCCCGGAGACGAGGTGATCATCCCCGCCCCCTACTGGGTCTCCTATCCGGCCCAGGTGCTGCTGAATGATGCAGAGCCGGTCTTCGTGGAGACGAGGGAAGAGGAGGGCTTCGTGCTGAACCCGGAGCAGCTGAAGGAGGCGATCACGGAGAGGACGAAGGCCGTCATCCTGAACTATCCCTCCAACCCCACAGGGCTCAGCTACGACCGATCCTCCCTTGAGGGGATCGCAGAGGTCCTGCTGAGGAGCAAGGCCTACATCATCTCCGATGAGATATACGAGAGGCTCCTTTACGACGGTACGGAACACCTGAGCATAGCCGCCCTCTCGGAAGAGGTGAAGGCCCGCACCCTGGTGGTGAACGGTCTCTCCAAGTCCCACGCCATGACGGGATGGCGGATCGGCTACACCGCAGGGCCTGAGGAGATCATAAAGGCGATGACGAAGATACAGAGCCAGTCCACCTCGAACCCCACCTCCATCGCCCAGTGGGCCGCCGTGGAGGCGTTGAGGGGGCCCCAGGACTTCGTCAGGACGATGGTCGAGGAGTTCGACCGGAGGAGGGTCTTCCTCGCCGAGGGACTGAACGCCATCGACGGGGTACGGTGCAGTGTGCCGAAGGGCGCCTTCTATGCCTTCCCCAACGTCTCAGCCCTCTTCGGCAGGCGCCGGAGCGGAGGTGAGGCGGTGGAGGACTCCTCGTCCCTGGCGCTCTACCTGCTGGACGAGGCGAGGGTGGCCCTCGTCCCGGGCAGCGCCTTCGGTGCGGAGGGCTACATAAGGATCTCCTACGCAACGTCCATGGAGAATCTCCGGAAGGGTCTGGAGAGGATTAAGGGGGCGATCGAGAGACTCTCCTGAGGAGGGGCAGATGCAGGAGTCCACAAGAGGCGATCTCAGCACCAGGAGCACGCCGCGGTTCCGCTCCGGCTACGTCTCGATAGTGGGCAGGCCCAACGTCGGCAAATCCACACTCCTGAACAGCATCCTCGGCGAAAAGGTCGCCGCGGTGACGCCCAAGCCCCAGACCACGAGGAACAGGATAATCGGCGTCAAGACGACCCCTGAGGCCCAGGTGGTCTTCATCGACACACCGGGGATACACAGACCACGGGAGAGGCTCGGCGAGTTCATGGTGAAGGAGGCCCTGGAGAGCATCAAGGAGGTCGACATCGTGATCCTGATGGTGGAGCCCCGTCCGCCGGGCAGGGAAGAGCTCTCCATAATCGAGACCCTCAAAGGATCATCGGGCAAGGACAAGAGGGTCTTCCTGCTGATCAACAAGATAGACACCGTCAAAAAGAGCCTCCTCCTCCCTGTCATCAACGGATACGCCGCGCTCTACCCGTTCGACGAGATAATACCCGTCTCCGCCCTGAGGGGCGACGGCCTGGATATCGTGCTCGGGAAGATAACCGAGTACCTTCCCGAAGGGCCGAAGTACTATCCCGACGATATATACACGGACCAGCTTGAGAGGTTCATGGTGGCCGAGATAATCCGCGAGAAGATCATGAGGCTCACCGAGGAGGAGATACCCTACTCGGTGGCCGTGGAGGTGGTCGGATGGGAGGAGAAGGAGGGCGTGATCGTGATCAGTGCAAACATATATGTTGAAAAAGAGAGTCAAAAAGGTATTATAATAGGTAGGAGAGGGGCGATGCTGAAGGCCGTCGGCACCGCCTCGAGAAAGGAGATAGAGGACCTGCTCAACACAAGGGTCTATCTTGAGCTGTGGGTGAAGGTGAAGGAGGACTGGCGGAGAAAGGCGGGGGCACTGAGAGAACTCGGGTATAGGTGATGCTGATCCAGATGAAGGTAGAGGGTCTCCTCTTCGATCCGAGGAGCGGCATGTACATACTCCTGCTGAAGGAGATCGAGGGCAGCCGTACGCTCCCGATCTGGATCGGAAAGCCCGAGGCTGATTCCATCGCCCTCGCCCTCGGACGTGTCGTCACACCGAGACCCCTGACGCACGACCTCCTGAAGAGCATCCTCCACACCCTCAACTACGTGGTCTCCAGGATCGTCGTCACCGATATCATAGACAACACCTACTACGCCATCCTTTACGTGACCGGGGGCAGCAAGGAGATACCGGTGGATTCAAGGCCCAGCGATGCCGTGGCCATCGCACTGAGGGTGAATGCCCCGATATTCGTCGAGGAGGAGATACTGGAGAAGAGGCACACCGATGAACTCGAGGAATGGCTGAAGAACCTGAAACCCGAGGATTTCGGAAACATAATGTGAAGCTCGGGACCTGAGCTTCCAGGGGGAGAGAAGTCCGGTCTCACACACCGGCGTCCGTGAAATGCTGAAAAGGACCGAGGGTATTGTTCTCAGAAACAGGCCTCACGGTGATGCTGACCTGATCGTGACCTACCTCACTTCTGACTCAGGGATAAGGAGCCTGTATGCCAGGAGCCCGAGGAAGGTCGGCAGCAGGTTCGGCGGCAGCCTCGAACCCCTCACTTATGCAAGGATAAGCTTCGTCGGCAAGGAACAGGCAAGACTCCCGAGGCTCATCCAGTCCGACATCATAAGGCCCTTCAACACTCTGAGGGAGGATATGGACTCCTTTGTCAGGGTATCGGAGGCGCTTGAGCTGACGGTCAGGCTCATCCCCGAGGGTGAGCCCTCCGGAAGGGCCTTCCGCCTCCTCCTTGAGGTCCTCTCGTCCCTGGAGCACACCCCTCGGAACACGCTTCTGCTCTCCTTCTACAAGGTGAGGCTCCTTGACCTCACGGGGTTTGCACCGAGAGTGGGAGGGTGTGCGAGGTGCGGAGCGGAGACGGAGAGGTTCTACCCCGGTGAAGGGGCCACGCTCTGCAGGGGATGCGGCGAAGGGGCCGGGGGGTTCATCGAGCTCCACCCCTCTGTGAAGAGGCTCTACAGCTATCTCCTGAGGACGGGTCCCTCCACGATAAACCGCCTGAGGCTGACTGATGCGGTATACACGGGGCTGGAGGGGCTGATAAGCTCCCACATAGGCCATACCGTGGTGGAGAGGCTCAACACGAGGGAGTTCGCAGAGGTGCTCAGGACATGCTGAGTGCGAAGCTGGGACACTTTCTCGACAGGCCCCTGGAGCCCATTGCGAGGCGGATAAGACTCACTCCCAACTTCCTCACCGTCACCGGCTTTCTGATCACATCCGTGGCAGCCGTCACGATACCCTTCAACCCGAGGATCGGTGGGGGGCTCATCCTGCTCGGCGGCGCCTTCGACGTCCTTGACGGTGTGGTGGCCAGGACCAACGGGAGGGTGACCGAGTTCGGCGCCTTCCTCGACTCCGTACTCGACCGCTACTCGGACGCCTTCGTCTTCCTGGCCATCGCCTGGTACATGATCATGCACGGCGAGGAGACGGGGGCCGCCCTGAGCATAGGCACCCTCATCGGCGCCTTCCTGATAAGCTATGCACGGGCGAGGGCGGAAGGCATAGGCAGGGAGTGCCATACAGGACTCATGGAGAGGCCGGAACGGGTGATACTCGTCTCCGTGGCCTGTATAACGGGTTACTTCCTCCCCATACTCTGGCTCCTCTTCATCCTGACCCATGCAACGGTCATCCAGAGGATCATCCATGTGAGGAAGCAGACCCCGGGATGAGGACCGTCCCGGTGGGAGAACCGCTTCAGAAGATGGAGGCCAGCCTGTCCACGACCTTGCGGAGACGCAGCGAGAGGACCCTGATGATGCCCTTCAGCACCTTGATCCCCGTCTCCGGGTACTCCTGGATGAAGGCGTCGAGGGCGCTCCGCCTCAGGATCAGGATCTCCGAGTCCTCCAGGGCGACCACCGTGGCTGAACGGGGGTGGCCGTCCAGCATGGAGAGCTCCCCCACGAAGGAACCCTTCTCCAGGAGGGCGAGCACGATCTGCTTCCCCTTGAACTCCGTCTCCTTCTTCACCTCCAGCCTGCCCGAAAGAACGAAGCCGATATAGTCTCCCGGATCACCCTCGCTGAAGAGGACCGACCTGGCCGGAAGGTTGATCTTCTCGAAGTAGGGGGCGAGCTTCTCCACCTCCTCGTCACTGAGCAGGTGGAAGAGCCTCAGTTCGTCCTTCAGCTCGAGCACCAGCCTCTTGAGGTCCTCCGTCATGCTCCCCCGTCCTTCTCAAGGGTCCTCACCTCGTCGAGCTTCCTCTTCATCCTCTTGAGCAGGCCCTCGTAGGACTCCTTCATGATTATCTTGTTGTACTGACTCCTGTAGGTGCTTATAAAGCTCACACCCTCGATGGAGACGTCGTAGACCCACCACCTGTCCCCCTTCTGCATCACCTTGTAATCGATCGGGATGGTGACGTCCTTGGTGATGACGGAGGTGCTGACCACTGCATACCTTCCTCCGCCCTTGATGACCTCCCTGTCGTAGGTGATCTTCTCGTTCGTGTAGGCCTCTATCTTGCTGATGTAGGAGGCCTCCAGGAGCCTGGAGAAGATGGATACGAACTCCTTCCTCTCCTCAGGGGTCCTCTTCCTCCAGTGTCTTGCAAGGGAACGCTTGGCCATCTCCTCGAAATCGAAGCGGTCCCTGATGAGGCTGAGGATCCTCTGGCGCCTCTTCGCCCTGTTGACTGCAAGGGAGAGCTCCTTGTCCCTCAGGGTCTCGAGGATGGCGTCTATCGTCGATCTGATCTCTTCCATCGGCGTCCCCTTCGCCTGGACCGGATGGAGCTGGGCCTGCCCGAGGGAGATGAGGATAAAAACGGCGATAACCGAACCCAAGATCCGCATCTCTGCCCTCCTAAAACCTGCCTGCCACGTCCTTGACGGAAAGACCGGCACTCTGGAGCAGGTTGGCGTAGCCGAGGTTGAAGTTGTACACGGCCATGATGTAGTCCTCCTTTATCTTGCCGTAGGCGACGATGGCGTCACCTGCATCCCGGGCCTCACCGATACCCATGTCATAGTTCATCACGGCGCCCACCATCCACTTCCTCGCCGACTTGTACGCCCTCTCCGTGGCCTCTATGTTCCTCTTCGCCTCCATGAGCTCCCTGTAGGTCTTCTCCACCTGGAGGGG
>WGEZ01000136.1 GCA_015492515.1 Nitrospirota bacterium | reverse complement strand
TCTCCGCCCTGGTCATGGTCTCCGTGCCCCGTGCATCCCGTCCCCTGTCCTGATTTATCCCGCAGATGACCCTCCCGCCCCATCTGGAGAGGAGACCGCTGTTTATGCCCGCCCTGACCATCTCTACATCGGTGAGGATATCCCTGCCGGCCCTGATCGCAGCCACCCCTGCATCTACGGCCTCGGGGTGGAAGAGGAGCGAACCCTTGAACTCAGGGTCTGCGGTGGAGTGGATCACCCGTTGCACGATGGGAAGCCTCTCGGCGGGCACGTCGCTCAGGTCGAACTCTTCCGAGAGGAGCTCGAAGCTCTTCCTCTCTATCGCCTGCGGGCTCATACCGGTGGCCTCCTCTATCCTCTCGAGCACCACCTGAGCCAGCTTGCTGTTTATCCCCAGCGGCTCCGTATAGATGAACTCGACGTCCGGCGCCTCCGCCCTGATGCTCTCTATAATCCCGGGTATGTCCTTGGTGACGTGCATACCGCTGCTCAGGAAATAGGGGTACACTATTATCCTCCTGGCTCCGTCGGCGATGCATCTGTCGAGGGCCTCCTTTATGCCGGGCCTCGCAAACTGCAGGTAGGCGACCCTCACACAATCGTCCAGGCAGCCGGGGTGGATCATGTTGTGCAACAGAGCGGCTACCTGTTCGATGTTGTTCGCATCATCCTTGGGGCTTCCGTGCCCTGCAAGCAGTATTATCTCCACGGCGCTCCTTTATGAATCTTGCAAAGTTCCCGGCCGCTGCCGGGTTGCTCCCGAAGTGGATATGCACATAGCTGCCGAGTGCGTTCCGCACCCTGTAGCCCTCGTCCTGAAGCCGATTACCCGAGCCGTCCCTGACGGAGTAGATCAGAGAAGGTCTCCTGGACTCAGGGGCCCGGGTGTTCATGCCACGGGCTATCTCTGAGTAATGAAACTCATGCCCCCTCAGCACCGTGCCGGCCTCGCCAAGGAGGCTCCTCTCCTTGAGGGTTATCTCCCTGTATCCGAGCCCGACCCTGCCCCTCGTCATCCTCACCACCAGGGGGAACACCGCCGTCATCGGATGGAACCTCCCTTCTGGGTCGTGGATGCCCTCTGTCAGGTACATGAAGCCGCCGCACTCCGCATACAGGGGTCTACCCTCTTCCGCCCACCGGCTCACTGCCCTTATCATCGAGCTGTTTGCCGAGAGCTCTTCTGCATAGAGCTCCGGATAGCCTCCCCCGATATAGAGGGCATCGAGCCCGTCCGGCAGCTCCCGGTCGGAGAGGGGACTGAAGTGCGCTATCTCCACCCCGTGCTCCTCCAGCAGGTCGAGGTTGTCCTGATAGTAGAAGCTGAAGGCCCTGTCCCTGGCGACACCTATCCGGACGGAACCGCCCGGGCCGGCTGGCTCCGGTGCAGGGGCTGCTCGGTCCTGAACCTTGAACGACGGGTCCTGGATCAGGCGGTCTGTATCGATGCACTCCGAAGCGGCATCGGCCAGCTTATCGAGCCCCTCCGGCGTTATGGGACGCTCTTCCGCCACCACGAGGCCGAGGTGCCTGTGGGGGATCTCGAAATCGAGGTCCCTCGGCAGATACCCGAGTACGGGAACATCTCTAACGCCCTCTCTCGCCCTCCTGTAGTGCCTCTCCGAACCTATGCGGTTGAGTATCACTCCTGCAACATCCGTCCCGACCGTCGAACCATGATCCACGAAACCCCTCACCACTGCGCCTGCACTCTCGGCCATTCCGCCGGCGTCCACTACAAGCACCACGGGCAGGCCCAGGACGGCGGAGAGGTGAGCAGTAGACGTTTCTCCGTCGTATAACCCCATCACCCCTTCCACGACCGCTATGTCGGCATCCCTGCTATGTCTCATAAAACACCGGGTCACATAATCGGCACCGCACATCCATACATCCAGGTTCCTTGAGGGCCTCCCGGTGGCGAGCCTGTGCAGGCCGGTGTCTATAAAGTCCGGGCCCGCCTTGAAAGGCTGCACCCTGCAGCCCTTCCTGGTCAGGGCGGCGAGGATACCGAGGGTGACGGTCGTCTTACCGCAGCCGCTGTGTGTTCCTGCTATGAGTAACCCCTGCATATCCTTGAAAGCCCCTCCACCAGCAGGGCGTTCTCCCTGCGTGATCTCACGGCAACCCTTATGAAGGAGCCGTCGAGCCCCCTGAAGTTCGAGCAGTTCCTGACCATCATCCCCTTCCGTCTCAGGTCCCTCTCCACGACCTCTGCACCCTCGAGCCTGAGCAGATAAAAGTTCGCCTCCGACGGGTAGATCCTTATCCCGAGCCGCCCGAGGCCCTCCTCCAGGAAATCCCTTTCGGAGCCGAGGAGCTCCTCCGTTCTCCTTGCATGGTCGCTGTCCCGGAGGGCCTCGACCGCGGCGGCCTGGGCGAGGCTGTTCACGGTCCAGGGTTCCTTGAGGCCCTTCAGCATCTCCGTTATATGCGGAGGGAACACCCCGTATCCCACCCTGAGGCCTGCGAGGCCGTAGAACTTCGTCATTGATCTGAGGACGATGAGGCAGGGGTTGCCCCCCGCCTCCCTGATGACGGACTCACCCGGGCAGAAGTCGATGAAGGCCTCGTCGACGACGAGCAAGCACCCCATCTCACGGGCTGCACGGGCGATCTCCAGCACCTGCTCCCTCTTCATGAGCCGGCCCGTGGGGTTGTTCGGGTTACAGAGGAAGGCCATATCTGGAGCGCCCTCCTGCATCGCCTCAATGAATTCGGCAGGGTCGATACGAAAGCCCTTCTCCTCCTGGAGATACAAGAACCTTATCTCCGTCCTCCCGATCCCTGCCCTGAGCACCGCCCTCTCGTACTCGGAGAATGTCGGCACCGGGATCAAGACCCTCGCCGGGTGCAGCGCCAGCGGTATCAGATAGATCAGCTCCGTGCTCCCGTTGCCGCAGAGGATGCTCCCGGGGTCGATACCGTGGAACCCCGCCAGCTCCTCCCTCAGCCCCTCGGCCTCAGGGTCCGGATAATGAGGGGCATCCTCGAGGGCCTTCATCACCGCTGACTTCACCCTCTCCGATACCCCCAGGGGATTGATCGATGCACTGAAGTCGATGACGTCCCCGGCCGGGATACCCAGCTCCTTTGAAAGCCTGTAGATATTGCCGCCGTGTTCATCACCGGGGACCGGGCCTTCTCCGTCTACGGCCCTGCAGATCCGTCCGGCAGCGAGGTTCACCGGCCTGCTCATCTTCTTCATAAGGCCGACCTCCAGTACAGGAAGAGGAGTGCACAGCCGAGACCCGTCAGGGATGTGATGCCCGTAATGGTCACGGCCTTCTCCGAGGCCTCCAGGTATAGATGTCCGGGCTCCCCGTCCTGCCCGCGAGGCGCTCCGGGCCCGATCTCCTCCCCTATGCAGGGCTTCTCCACCAATACCCCGTTATATACCGACGGGCCTCCGAGCTGTACACCGAGGGCTCCGGCCATCGCGGCCTCGGGTATCCCGCTGTTCGGGCTTAGGTGGTTTCTGCCGTCACGGAGCATCACCCTGTATGCATTCCGCCAGCTCATGGAGGATGGAAAAGGCGGGAGGGAAGACAGCAGGGAGGCAAGGACGATCAACGCCCCCGTTATCCTGGCAGGCAGGAGGTTGGCCAGGTCATCGAGCCTTGCCGCCGCCCATCCGAAGTGCCTGTACCTGTCGTCCCTGTAGCCGACCATTGAGTCGAGGGTGTTTATGGCCTTGTAGGTCATCGCAAGGGGCAGTCCGCCGATGGCGAGATAGAAGAGGGGGGCTATTATCCCGTCCGAGGTGTTCTCGGCAAGGGTCTCGATGGTCGCCTTCAGTATACCCTTCCTGTCCAGGCTGTGGGTGTCCCTGCCCACGATACGGCTGAGCCTCCTCCGTGCATCCCGGGTGTTTCCGTCAACGAGAGACCGGATCACTGATCGGGCCGATCTGATGAGTTCACGGGTTGCAAGGGTGGTGGAGATGAGGTAGAGGAAGAGTACAAGGGAGAGATTACGGGTGGCCGCCAGCACAGAGGGGCTGAGGAGGATCGAGCTGATGAGGTGGAATGTCCCGTAGGTGGCGCCGACCACGATCACCACCAGCAGGATCCCGGCCCACCTCTCCGCCGTCTCATTCGCCCCGCCTCCCGAGGCCTCGATCCTCCGCCTCAGGAAAAGCTCCACCCTCTCCACAAACCGGCCGATCACCCTTACAGGATGGGGCAGCCCTTCAGGGTCGCCCATCAATATATCGAGGGCATATCCGAGAGTGAGCATCACGGGCTCCGTCATCCTTCGTCACCCCTCAGCAGGTCCTTGCAGTATTCCATACCCAGCAGCCTCAGGACGAAGCATATATCCACGCTCTCCCTCAGGACACCCGCCCATCTATCGATCGCCTCTTCCTTCAGGGCACGGTACTCAACGGTCCTCTGCAGGGGGGGCAACCCCTTCCGCTCCCTCAGCTGGTTGAGCAGCCCCCGCCTGAAGGCATCGTTTTCGAAGATGCCGTGGATGTAGGTCCCCAGAACGTTGTCCTTCAGGGAACCATCCGGCACCGTCCGGTTCGAGCCTGCAGGCCCGGTCCGGGTTATCTCAAAGAGCCCCACATCCCCCGTGGTCTCGCCCATATGGATCTCGTAACCCTTCAGCGGGGGCACCAGGGCGGAGGAGGGGAGAAGGAAGACGCCCTTCCATCTTCCGTCCCCTGCCGCCGCCGTGACCTGGCAGGTCGTCTTTCTCCTGTTGAGGGTCGTGACCGTGTCAAGAAGCCCCATGCCCTCCACCTCCCTCATCTCGCTCTCCACACCGAAGGGGTCCAGTATCCTCCGGCCGAGCATCTGATACCCTCCACAGATGCCGATCAAGGGTGTGCCCTTCTTTACGGCAGCCTTTATGGACCTTTCCAGGCCCGATCTCCTCAGAAACAGCAGGTCACTCACGGTGTTCTTCGACCCGGGGATGATGATCAGGTCTGCGCTGCTCAGGTCCTCGGGCCGAAGGGAGTATTTGAGCCCCACATCAGGCTCGTGAAGGAACGGGGCGAAGTCCGTGAAGTT
>WGEZ01000135.1 GCA_015492515.1 Nitrospirota bacterium | reverse complement strand
GTCTGCCCCTGACCCTCCCTTTTCTCAGGAACCCCTCGTATGAACGGGTCAGCAGGTGCGACTCTATCTGGGAGACGGTATCGAGGGCCACGCCGACAACTATCAGGAGGGAGGTCCCTCCGAAGTAGAAGGGGACGTTGAACCCCTTTATCAGGAAGGTGGGAATGACGCATACGATGGAGAGGTATATGGCGCCCACGAAGGTCAGCCTGGAGAGGACCCTGTACAGATAATCGGCCGTCTTCTGCCCCGGCCTTATCCCCGGTATGTAGCCGCCGTATTTCTTGAGGTTGTCTGCCACGTCGACGGGGTTGAATATTATCGCGGTATAGAAGTAACTGAAGAATATGATCATCCCGACGAAGAGTATCGTATACACGGCCGTCCCCGGAGAGAGCTGCTTCGCGATACCCTGGATCCACGGTATGGAGATGAAGCCCGCGATCGAGGCGGGGAACATGATTATCGAAGAGGCGAAGATGGGCGGGATGACGCCCGATGTGTTCACCTTCAAGGGCAGATGGGTGGACTGGCCGCCGTAGACCCGTCTGCCCACGACCCTCTTGGCATACTGAACGGGTATCTTCCTCTGCCCTTTCTCGATGAAGATTATGGCGCCGATCACAAAGACCATCATCACCAGCAGGAAGATCAAAAAGAGCACCGAGAGCTCACCGGCCCTCACGAGCCTGTAGGTGCTGATCACGGCGTTCGGGAGCCTCGCCACGATCCCGGCGAAGATGATCAGGGATATACCGTTGCCGATCCCCCTCTCGGTTATCTGCTCTCCCAGCCACATTATGAAGGCTGTACCGGCCGTGAGGGTTATCATGGTCATGAACCTGAAGCTCCAGCCGGGGTTCTGTATGAAGGCCCCCTGGGCCATACTCTCGAGCCCCACCGCTATGCCGAAGGACTGGATGGCGCTTATCAGCACCGTCCCGTACCTCGTGTAGGTTGTTATCTTCTTCCTGCCCTCTTCCCCCTCCTTGGCCAGTCTCCCCAGGGAGGGGATGACCACGGTGAGGAGCTGGAGGATGATGGATGCGCTGATATAGGGCATGATTCCGAGGGCGAAGATGGTCACCCTCGAGAGGGCGCCGCCGGAGAAGATGTCGAAGAAGCCCATGAGCGCCCCGCCCCTCTCGGTGAGAAACTTGCTCAGCTCCTCACCGTTGATCCCGGGGGTGGGTATGTGGGCTCCTATCCTGTACACGGCGAGGAGGGCGAGGGTGAAAATGATCCGTTTCTTCAGCTCTTCTATCTTCAGTATGTTCTGGAAGGAGGAGAGTACACCCAATTATATCACCTCTGCCTTTCCACCCGAGGCCTCTATCTTCTGGACCGCCGAGGCGCTGAAGGCATGGGCACTGATCGTGCACGGCCTGGAGAGCTCGCCCTCGGCGAGGACCTTCAGGCCGTCCTTGAGGTCCTTTATCACACCCCGCTCAAGAAGCAGCTCCGGGGTTATGGCATCGACGTCCTCGATCCTGGAGAGCACCTTGAGGTTGACCACGGCGTACTCCTTCCTGAAGGGCTGATTCCTGAAGCCACGCTTCGGCAGTCTCCGCTGAAGCGGCATCTGACCGCCTTCAAACCCTGGCCCCTTCGCACCTCCGGAGCGTGACCTCTGGCCCTTGTGTCCCCTGCAGGACGTCTTTCCCCGTCCCGAGCCGGGGCCCCTGCCGACCCTCTTCTTCCTCTTCTTGCTTCCCTCTGCAGGCCTCAGATCTTCTATCTTCATAAAGGCTCCTTACCTCCGTTGCTGGGCTGGCCGCCGGGGCCACGCCTTTCCATCAATCACCCTTCACTTCCTCCACCTCCACGAGGTGGGAGACCTTCCTGATCATCCCCCGCGTGGAGGGGTTGTCCGGCTTCGTCACGGTCTGCCCGACCCTTCTGAGCCCGAGGCCCTCCAGGACCCTCTTCAGCTTCTCCGGCTTGCCTATGCGGCTCCTTGTCAACCTTATCCTAAGCACCCTTCGGGGCCTCCCTTGCACCTTCCTCGGTCTGCTTGCCCCTCAGCCTCCTCACGACATCCGGGTCCTTGAGGCGCATCAGACCGTCCAGCGTCGCCTTCGCCTCGTTGAAGGGGTTGTGACTCCTGATCGATTTGGCCACGATATTCTCGATCCCGGCCACCTCGAGCACCGCCCTCACGGCTCCACCTGCTATCACCCCCGTACCCTTCGGAGCGGGCTTTATCATCACCTCACCGGCGCCGAACCTGCCTATTATCTCATGGGGGATGGTGCCGTCCTTGAGGGGGAAGGCCACGAGCGATTTCTTCGCCTGTTCCACCGCCTTCCTGATGGCATCCGGGACCTCCGACGCCTTGCCCTTGCCGATCCCCACCCTGCCGCCGCCGTCGCCCACAGCGACGAGGGCGCTGAAGGAGAACCTCCGTCCGCCCTTCACGACCTTGGAGACCCTGTTGATGAAGATCACCTTTTCCTGGAAATCGAGCTCCCCTGTATCGGTCCTCAGCACTGCACCTCCTTTACTGTCTGTCATCTTCCATTTATCATCTGCCATTCAGCGCAAATGACAAATGGCAAATGAACAACGAGAAAGGCCGATCTCTAAAACTCCAGGCCTCCTTCCCTCGCAGCATCTGCAAGGGCCTTGATCCTGCCGTGGTACTTGAAACCGCCCCTGTCAAAGACCACCTTCTTCACCCCCTTCTGCAAGGCCCTCTCAGCCAGGAGGGCACCGACCTTCCTGGCCGCCTCGACGTTGCCGCCGTGCGTGGAGAGGGGCCTCAGCTGCTTGTCGAGGGTGGAGGCGGCGACCATCGTAACCCCTTCCATGTCATCTATGATCTGGGCGTAGATGTGGTTGAGCGAGCCATAGACGGAGAGGCGCGGCCTCTCCGGGGTGCCGAAGACCTTCTTCCTCACCCTCCTCCTCCTTCTCTCCCTCGCCTCTCTCTTCGTTATCTTCAACTGGACCTCCCTCTCAGTCTACTGCTTTCCAGCCTTGCCCGGCTTGAGCTTGAGCCTCTCCCCGGCATAACGGATGCCCTTGCCCTTGTAGGAGTCGGGCGGCCTGAGGGCCCTGATGTCAGCGGCGACCTGGCCCAGGAGCTGCTTGTCGATCCCCGTCAGGGTGACCTTTATGGGCCGCGCCTTGCCGTCGACCTCCGCTGTGATGCCCTCGGGGAGTTCGAACTCCACGGGGTTTGAGTAACCGAGGGAGAAGACCACCGTCCTGCCCTTGACATCCGCCTTGTAGCCGACCCCCACGACCTCGAGCTCCTTCCTGTAGCCCTCGCTCACACCCTTGACCATATTCGATATGAGGCTCCTTGTGAGCCCGTGGAGGGCCCTCTTCTGCTTCGTGTCGTCAGGTCTCTGGACGACGAGCCTTCCGTCGTCGAGCTCCACCTTCATCGAGGCCGGGAAGTTCCAGCTCAGTTCGCCCTTCGGTCCCTTGACCCTTATGAGGGTCCCCTCGATGCTCACCTCTACACCCTTCGGAATATCTATCGGTTTCTTACCTATCCTCGACATCCTCTCCCCTTATCTCGACGACTCGCCGATGCAACACCTCCGTATCAACGCAGGAAGGGATCACCAGACGTAACAGAGCAGTTCTCCTCCCACCTTCTCCTTCCTGCAGGCCCTGTCGCTCTTTATCCCCTTGGGGGTGGTGAGTATCGCGATCCCCACACCCCCCATCACGGGAGGTATGTCCCTGTATCCCACATACACCCGTCTGCCGGGCTTGCTCACCTTCCTGAGCCCTGATATCGCGTTCTGACCGTCCACGTACTTAAGCGATATCCTGAGCACCCCCTGTTTCTTGTCCTTGATTATCTTGTACGCCCTGATGAAGCCCTCCTCCTTCAGTATCTTCGCGATGTCAAGCTTCATCCGCGATGCAGGGACATCCACCTTCTCGGCCCTCACCATGGCTGCGTTCCTTATCCTTGTCAGCATGTCGGCGATCGGATCCGTCAGCATATCTCCTCGCTCCTACCAGCTTGATTTGGTGACACCAGGGATAAGGCCCTGGTGTGCCAGGGTCCTGAAGCATATCCGGCACATGGCGAACCGCCTGAGATAGCCCCTGGGTCTGCCGCATATACGGCACCTGTTGTAGGCCCTTACCCGGAACTTGGGTTCCCTCTTATGCTTCTCGATCATGCACTTCTTTGCCATTTCGTCTCTCCGTAATCGTTTAAACGCCCACTGCGTGAGCTGTCATGGTCGCTCCGTGTTCACGACCTCCCACCCTTGAAGGGCATCCCCAGGTGTTTCAGCAGCGCCCTTCCCTCTTCATCCGTCTCGGCAGTGGTACATATTATAATATCAAAGCCGTGTATCATCTCAACCTTCTCGTAATCTATCTCGGGGAATATGTACTGTTCCTTGATGCCCATGGCGTAGTTGCCCCTGCCGTCGAAGGACCTGGGGGTGAGCCCCCTGAAGTCCCTTATGCGGGGTATGGCTATACTTATCAGCTTATCGAGGAAGCTGTACATCCTGTCGCCCCTCAGCGTCACCTTACACCCTATGGGCATCCCCTTCCTCAGCTTGAACCCTGCGATGGACTTCTTGGCCTTTGTGATGACCGCCTTCTGACCCGAGATCACCGTCAGCTCCTTCTGTGCCGCGTCGAGGAGCTTGATGTTCTGGATCGCCTCTCCGAGCCCGACGTTCAGGACGATCTTCTCGAGCCTCGGCACCTCCATCACGTTCCTGTAGG
>WGEZ01000134.1 GCA_015492515.1 Nitrospirota bacterium | reverse complement strand
GGATGGTCGTCTCTTCGAGGGGCGGGCGGAGGGGGTTGCCCCTAAAAGAGCTCCTCCTTCTTCTTCATCCGTGCGATCACCTTCTCGAGGCCTGGTATCTCGGCGATCCTTCCCGTAATCCTCGCCGCCTTCTCGGGGTCCATGACGGCGAGGATCTTCGCCGACTTCCTCGCCTTCATGCCTGCAAAGATCCGTACGGCCATATCCTCGTCCAGCTCACCGAGCCTCACCGCCGCCTCAGCGGGGTCCATCTTCTCGTAGGTCTGGACGATGTGCATCAGCCTCTCCTCCTTCTCCTTCTTCAGTCTGGCGAGTATCTTCTCCATATCGGCGAGGATCGCCTCGTATCTCCTTATCTTCCCGTCTATCTCCTTCTCGAGCTCCAGCAGCTCCTTCTCCTTCACGTTGAGCCGTTCTTCCTTCCTGTCGAGCTCAGCCTTCTTCTTCTGCAGGTACTGCAGGAGCCCCTCCTCGGAGAAGGCCGCCGCAGGGGCGAGCAGCAGGGCTGTTATCAAGACGAGCCTGATCATCTCCTGTACCTCTGGAGGCAGATGAAGTCCAGCTCCTTCTGCCGGAGCCTCTCCTCCCTCTCCGTTCCCATCGCCATGCGGCGCTGCCTGAGCTTCTCGATCAGCACCTTCTCCTTGTAAGCCTCCACCAGCCTCTCCCTGGTTGTTTCGAGGTCCTTGACCCTCTTCAGTATCATACCGCGCTGCTCCTTCATCTCCCTGTTCACCCTCGCCATGTAGAGGTGGAACATCCTGAGGGAGTCCGGCCCGAACCCCTCCTTCCTTGAGAACTCCTCGACCCTCCTGGCGAACTCGGACTCGAGCCTCCTGAGGCCCTCCCTCTCCCTCTGGAGGCTCTCCTCGAGCCTGCCGATCTCCATCTCCAGCTCCTCCTTCTTCCAGGTCTTCAGCCTCAGTATGTTATCCAGGGGGTCAGTCATGGTCCTCGCCCTCGAAGAGGAGATAGAGCCCCTGGAGGGTGTCCGCCATATCCCTCCTGTCGTTGATTCCCTGCCGCAGGTACTCCCTGAGCCTTCCGATCATCCTTATGGCCCTGTCCACCTCCGGGTTCGTCCCTTCCCTGTAGGCCCCTATGTTTATCATGTCCTCGAACCTCTTGTATGTGGAGAGTATCTCCGTGAACCTCATCGCCAGCTCCCTGTGTCTCTGGTCCACGATGTCCACCATCACCCTGCTGACGCTCCTCAGGACGTCTATCGCCGGGTAGAGCCCCTGCATGGCCAGCTCCCTGGAGAGTATGATATGGCCGTCGATGACCGCCATCGCCGCATCTGCAACCGGGTCGGCGAGGTCGTCTCCTTCCACGAGCACGGTGTACAGCCCCGTGATGCTGCCCTTGCTGGAGGAGGTCCCCACCCGCTCGAGCAGTCCCGGCAGGAGGGTGAACACCGAAGGTGTGTAGCCCTTTGTGGTGGGCGGCTCCCCTATGGCGAGGCCCACCTCGCGCTGTGCCATGGCGACCCTCGTGAGGGAGTCCATCATCAGGAGGACGTCTGCTCCCCTGTCCCTGAAATACTCGGCGACGGCCGTCGCGGTGAATGCAGCCCTCACCTTCGTCAGGGGAGGTTCCTGGGCGGTGCAGACCACCACGACCGATTTCTTCAGCCCCTCCTCGCCGAGGTCCCTCTCGATGAACTCCCTCACCTCCCTGCTCCGCTCACCGATGAGGCCTATCACGTTTATCCGGGCCTCGGTGAACCGGGCAATCATTCCGAGCAGGACGCTCTTGCCCACGCCTGTGCCGGCGATGATCCCCAGGCGCTGCCCCTTTCCGCAGGTGAGCAGCCCGTTTATCGCCCTGATGCCGAGGTCGATCGGCTCGGTGATCCTCTGCCTCTGAAGGGGGTTTATGGGTTCTCCCGTGAGGGGGTACATCTCGCCCTTCAGGGGCCCCTTGCCGTCGATCGGGTTGCCGAGGGCATCTATCACCCTGCCGACGAGGTCTTCCGAGACCCTAACAGAGAGCCTCTTGCCCACCGGCAGGACCCTGCTGCCCGGCCTCACCCCCCTTATGTCGCCGAGCGCCATCAGGAGCACCCTGTCGTCCTTGAAGCCCACGACCTCTGCATCGACCGGCACCTCCCCGTCGGAGTAGACCCTGCAGGCCTCTCCGATGCTCACCCTCAGGCCCGTGGCCTTGAGGATGATGCCCGTTATCTCCGCCACCCTGCCGTAGACCCTCATCGGGTCTATCCGGTCCAGGAGGGCCGTGTATCTCTCAATGGCCGTCATCCCTGACCCCTTCTCCAAGGTCCTCGAGGAGGTTGCTCATCAGGAGGTCGGGATCGGTGATCACCTCCTGCTCGGGACTGACCACGAGCGGCCCTGAGGGGGGCACGGAGGGGTCCAGGTCGAACTTCACCTCGGGATGGATGCTCATCAGCTCGGGCCTGTGTCTCTCGATGAGTTCCTTCAGGACGGGGTTCACCTTTATGACGATCGTATCCATACGCTCTATCTTCTGCATGGCAGCCTTTATCAGGTTTACTATCCCTTCCCGGTTCTGCCTTATCTCCTCTCTGAGTATCCTCTTCGCCATACCCACGGAGAGGGCGAAGACCCGGGGCTCCAGCTCGGACAGCACCCGCTTCTTCACCTCCGTCAGCTCCGCGATTATCGCCTCGAGCCCCTCGAGCAGCATCCGCGCCTTCTTCTCGCCCACCTCGTACCCTGCCCGTTCACCGGCCTGGAAGCCCTTTTCATAGGCCTCCCTCTCGAGGGCCTCCGCGCTCTCCGCCGGGTCGTACCCGGAGGGCACCTTCCTCTCCAGCCTGAGCGAAGGCATGCCGTACTCCGCTACCGCCTCTCCCCTCAGTACCTTTCCCTTAGACAACCAGCTCCTCCTCTTCCGAACCGGTGATTATGATCTTCCCCTCCTCCTCGAGTCTCCTGGCTATCTTGACGATGTTCTGCTGCGCCGCCTCCACGTCGGAGACCCTGACAGGCCCCATGGTCTCCATCTCCTCCTTCAGTATCTGCGCCGCCCTCTGCGACATGTTCTTGAAGATCTTCTCCTTGAGCTCCTCCGGGGCGGTCTTCAGGGCGAGGGCGAGGTCGTTGGTGCTCACCTCCTTCAGAATCGTCTGGATGCCCCTGTCGTCGATCCTCACAAGGTCGTCGAAGACGAACATCAGCGACCTTATGGACTCGGCCATCGAGGGCTCATGCTCCTCTATCAGCTCCAGGATCAGCTGCTCCGTCTCCTTGGTGACGTTGTTCAGGATGTCCGCAGCGGCCTTCACGCCTTCGACCTTCTTGCTGCTGGACTCCGTTATGTTCAGCTGGTGTTTGAGGACTTCCTCGATCTCCTTCAGGGCCTCCTCTGGTATCCTGTCGAGGTTTGCGATCCTGAGCGCCACGTCGCCCTTCAGGTTGTCCGGCAGCAGGGAGAGCACCTCGGCCGATTTCTTCACGTCAAGGAGGGCGAGGATGAAGGCTATGGTCTGGGGGTGCTCGCCGGAGAGGAAGTTCACCAGGAGCTTCCCGTTTATGTCGTTCAGTTTCTCCAGCGGGCTCGCACGGCTCGCCGACTCCAGCACCCTCTCGGCGTCCTCTTCGCCCAGCCCCATGTGGAGCACCTTCTTTATATACTCCTTGCCGCCGATGGAGAGGGTCTCCTCCTTGATCCTCTTCTTCACCTCCTCGAGCACCTGCTTGATCTCCTCCTTCTTCATCGTCTTCACCTCGGTCATGACCGAGGTGATCCGCTCTATGCACTCCCTGTCGAGCATCTTCAGGATGCTGGAGGCCACGTGCTCACCGACGTAGCTGAGGAGGACGGCGGCCTTCTCGTGTCCTTTCAGGGACGGCGGCATTCAGGACCTCTCTATCCACTTCTGGATCAGCATCGCGGCCTGCTGGGGGTTGTCCTTGGCCCACTCGATTATGTCGTCCTTCTGGGTGATCTCCTTCGGGGCGGGTCTGGCCTCGAGCTCGGGTGTGAGGACCTGGGTCTTTGATGTACCGACCCGGGAGGGCTGCTGCCTCAGGTAGGAGACGAGCGGCCTTATGAGGAAGAGGACGGCGAGCACGGCGATGGTCAGGATCGTGCCGTATCTGACGCCGAGGGGTATGTAGCGGGTGTAGTCCCACCCGGGGGTCTCCTCCGGGACCGCCTCCTCTTCGGGTGGATGGAACCTCATGTTCACCACCCTGACGGCATCGCCCCTCTCCTCGGAGTAGCCGATCGCCCTCTTCACCAGCTCTTCGTAGCTGTTCAGATCCTCGTCGCTGCGGGGGACGTACTTCATCTCCCCCGTCTTGTCATCCTTGATGTATGTGCCGTCGACCAGGACGGCCAGGGTCATCCGCTTCACCACACCCGTGGCCCTCACGACGTGGCTCACCGTCTTGCTGATCTCGTAGTTTATCGTCTCCGAGAGCTTCTTGACGCCGCTGCCGGCTGAGCTCACGGTGGTCTTCTTCCCTCCCGGCAGGTTCGACTTCACCCCGGGGATGCCGCCGCCTCCGGCCCCACCGGGCCCCTCCTCCAGGTGCTTCTGCTCGCTCCTGACGACCTGGCCGTCGGGGTCGTAGCTCTCCCTGGTCTGCTCCACCCTGGTGAAGTCCACGACCACACTGGCCTTCGCCTTCACCTTCTCCCTGCCCACCACGGGCTCGAGTATGCCCACGGCCCTCCTCTCGATATCCCTCTCCAGCCTCCTCTGGTAGTCGATCTGGGTGCCCGTGAGCTCGGCGGTCTCCTTCTCCTTCACGGTGAGCACGTTGCCCTTGCTGTCCACCACGGTCACGTTCTCGGGGCTGAGCCCCTCCACACTGCTGGAGACGAGGTGCACTATCCCCTGGATCTGGGTCCTGGTGAGCCTGGCACCGGGCCTCAGCTTCAGCAGGACCGAGGCCTTCGGCTTCTCAGCCGATGCGGTGAAGATGGACCTCTCCGGTATGGAGAGGTGGACCCTGGTGTCGGTGACCTCCTGGAGCGACCTGATGGTCCTTGCAAGCTCGCCCTGGAGGGCCCTCCTGAGATTCACCTTCTGGACGAACTCCGTCGTACCGAAGCCCGTACTGTCGAAGATCTCGTACCCCACGCTGCCGCCCCGGGGCAGCCCTGTGGCTGCGAGCTGGAGCCTCAGGTCGTAGAGCCTCTCCGCCGGTACGAGGATCCCCGTCGCCGTCGTCCTGTAGGGCACCTTCATCTCCTTCAGCTTCTCGATTATCAGGCCTGCATCCTCCGGCTGGAGGTGCGAGTAGAGGACCTCGTACTCGGGCGTCCTCGCCCAGGTGAGCAGGAGCACCAGGGTGGCAATGGAGGCCACGAGGAGGGAGAAGAGGAGTGCCTTCCGTTTCGTCTCCATCCGCCCGATCGTCTCTATGATACCCTTGAGGGCCATCAGAGCTGCATCCTCATTATCTCTTCATAGGCGGCGGTGAGCTTGTTCCTCACCTCGAGCATCACCTGGAAGGAGATCTCCGCCTTCTGCATGGCGACCATGGCCTCCACTATGTCGCCGTCGCCACTGGTGAGGTTGGATATGGCGGTCTCGGCCTCCTTCTCGAGGGAGGCCACCTTTCCGATGGTCTCTTCCAGAAACCTCTCGAACTCCTCCCCTCCCTTGCCGTCCCCGGAGGGCTTTATGCCCTCCGTTCCCGGCGGTCTTCCACTGATCGGATCGACGGACATCTTATACCTCCCGCTCTGTTGTTACGATCACCTCGTTCGCTGTCAAGAGGCGGTCATCCAGGCTGCGCCGTATGACCACCTCCTGATGCCGGGGGCGGCGTTCACCGCCCTATCTCGAGGGCCTTCAGATACATGTTCTTGGTGATGTTGAAGGCGTTGACGTTGGCCTCATAGGCCCTCGTGGCGGTCATCATGTTCACCATCTCCTCCACGAGGTTTATATCCGGCATCAGGACGTAGCCGTTGTCGTCCGCATCGGGGTGCTTCGGGTCATAGACCACCTTCGGAGGGGCATCGTCCTCCACAACGGCGGAGACCCCGACGGTCTCGAGCCTCCTCTCCTCGTCGATCATCACGGAGGTGAAGACCACGTCCTTCCTCCGGTAAGGACCACCCTCAGGCGTCCTTGTGGTGTTGAGGTTCGCCAGGTTCGACGCGATGGTGTTCATCCTCACCCTCTGTGAGTAGAGGGCCGATGCGCTTATCCTGAATGCCCCGAAGATATCCATTCCGCTCTACCTCCCTGTCAGGAGGTTCCGGTACATCTTGAACCTCCCGTTGAGGAGCCGGATGGCCGTCTGGTAGAGGATGGAGTTCTCCGTGATCCTCGCCATCTCGACATCCTCCTCCACGTCGTTTCCATCGAGCCATCCCGCTCCGTTCCTCTCCGTTGCGACCATCCTGCCGCCGGCCTCGAGGGCCCTGATGTGAAGCGGGGAGGTCCGGCGCATCCGCAGGAGCTCCTCGTCGAAGACGGTCCTGAACCTCAGGTCCTTCGCCCTGTAGTTCGGGGTATCGCTGTTGGCGAGGTTGCCGAGCAGGACCCTGTGCCTCTCCATGGTGTACTCCACTATCTCCGTAAGCCTCCTGATCGTTCCGTCCATCTCTGCCTCCTCAGGGTGTCTGCTGACGGGACACCCTCAGATCTTGATTCAAGTTTTATGCCATCTCCTACGACGGGTCGACCCCGTTACGGCGCCGGTGCACGGTCCCTTTCCGCCCTGCAGGCCTGAGCCTTTCCCGGAGAGGGGGAAATTTTTTCCTCCAGCCTGTATTCGTTCAGCTTGTTCCTCAACGTCCTGACCGTGATCCCGAGACGTTCCGCAGCCCTGGTCCTGTTGTTGTTCGTGGCCTTCAGCGTCTGCAGGATCAGCTCCCGTTCCATCTCCCTGATCGTCATCGGTCCGCTGCCGGAGCCAGCCGAACCCTTCCCGATGAGGAGGTCCTCCCTCTTTATCTTCTCGGAGCGGCAGAGGAGCACGGCCCTCTGTATGACGTTGTCAAGCTCCCTGACGTTGCCCCTCCAGGGCTGGCTGCAGAGATAGCCGTAGGCATCGTCCGTGAATCCGGCGATCTCCCTGCCGTAGGCCGATGCGTACTTCCTCAGGAAGTGCTCGGAGAGGAGGGCGATATCGCCGCTTCTGTCCCTGAGGGGTGGGAGCTCTATCGGGAATACACTCAGCCTGTAGTAGAGGTCCTCGCGGAACTCGCCGCTGTTCACGGCCTCGCCGAGGTCCCTGTTCGTCGTTGCCACGACCCTTATATCCACGGGTATCGGTTCCTTGCCGCCGATCCTGTCCACCTCCTTCTCCTGCAGGACCCTGAGGAGCTTCGCCTGGAGGGAGAGGGGCATATCCCCGATCTCGTCCAGGAGGAGGGTGCCTCCGTTGGAGAGCTCGAACTTCCCCGTCTTCCTCTCCAGGGCACCGGTGAATGATCCCTTCTCATGGCCGAAGAGCTCGCTCTCCAGGAGGTTCTCCGGTATGGCGGCGCAGTTCACGGCAACGAAGCTCCTCTCCTTCCTGAAGCTGTGCCTGTGAATGTACCGGGCGAGGAGCTCCTTACCCGTTCCGCTCTCGCCGGTTATCAGTATGGTCGCGTCCGTCTTTGCGACCTCGCAGGCGATCCTCAGGATCCTCTTCATCTCCTCGTCCCTGGTGATGATCTCCTCGTCGTCGCCGGGTGAGATGATCCTCTCGATCGCCTGTCTCAGCGCATCGAAGGAGAAGGGCTTCATCAGATAGTCAGAGGCGCCGAGCTTCATGCACTCCACGGCGTTCTCCACGGTGCCGAAACCGGTGATCACCAGGATGGGCAGCGTTGTGGAGTGTCTCCTCACCCGCTTTATCAGATCGATGCCGCTCATCCTCGGCATCCTCATGTCCGTTATCACCAGCGAGATCTCCCTGTCCTTCAGGAGCACCGAGGCCTCGGATACACTGCCCGCCACCTCCACCCCGTAGCCGTAACGGCTTATGGCCTCCTTGAGGGCGGCCCTCATCTCCCTGTCGTCGTCAACAACAAGAATACTCGGCATCGTTCACCTCCTTCAGGATCGCTTCCTCCGGGAAGGAGAGGATGAAGGTACTGCCCGACCCCTTCACGCTCCTCACCTTGATGGTCCCTCCATGGGCCTGCATGATCCTGAGCGATATCGGCAGACCGAGCCCCGTGCCTTCATCCCTGGTGGTGAAGAAGGGGTCGAAGATCTTGTCCAGATCCTCCTCGCTGATCCCGCATCCCGTATCGGAGACGCTCAGCCGGAGCCCCCCGCCCTCCCTCTCGGTGGAGACGGTGAGGGTCCCTCCGGCATCCATGGACTGGACGGCGTTCAGCAGCAGGTTCAGCAACACCTGTTTGAGCAGGCCGGGGTCGCCGTTTATCACCGAGTCGGCGACGGTCCTCTCGATCCCGATGCCCCTGGAGCCCGCGACGGGCTCGACAAGGGTGAGGGCCTCGTCGACGAGCTCCCTGACGTTGCACCTGCCCGGCCTGGGGTTCCTCGGTCTCGCAAAGTAGAGCATGTTGGAGAGGAAGTTGTTCAGGTTCCTCACACCTGTCGAGACCCCCCTGGCGAGGGAGGCGTGGGGGGAGTTCTCCAGCTCCTTGTAAAGCATCGAGGAGTAGAGCTCTATGCTGCAGAGGGGGTTCCGCAGCTCGTGGACTATGTTGGCCATCATCTCACCCATGGCGATCAACCGCCTGTTCCGTATCCGCTCGGCCTCCATCTCCTTCAGGAGGGTCACGTCGCTGAGGAGGATCACGTAGCCTATCAGGCCCTCCTCGTCGTTGTTCACCTCCGAGATACTGACGAAGAACCGCCTCCTTCCGCTCCCTGTATCGAGCTCCACCTCCTCGCCGTCGGTCGTGAAGCCGCATCCCGAGTCCACGGCCCTCCTGCCCCTTGAATCGGCGAGGGTGGTGCCGAGGATCCTCTCCGCAGACCTGTTCATCATGATTATCCTCTCGTCGCGGTCCAGGACGATGATCGCCTCCCTGATGCAGTGGATCACGGAGTTGAGGAAGCCGAGCGCCTGCTGCAGCTCCGCGTTCTTCTTCTGCAGCTCCACCGTCAGGTGCTCCACATGGGCCTGGAGGCTCTGGTAGTAGTCCCTCAGCCTCTCCGAGGCGAGGGTGAAGGTGTTGAACGCCTCATTAAGCCTCTTGATGTCTCTCATTCACATCTCCCGGAGGCCCTTCCTGACCGCCTCTTCCCTCAGGACCGTCTTTGCCACAGCGCCGTAGAGCCCGTTGTCCTTCGAGAGCTCCCTGTAGAGGCCGGGTACCTCCCCGGCTGCCTTGTACATCAGCCTGCTGTCCTGAGGGTCGACCTTCAGGGCGAGGGCGTAGTACCTCGCCGCCTCCTTCCTCATCCCCCTCTCCGTCAGGAAGTCTGCCATCTCCGAGTACCTGAGGGGGACGCCGGCGAGGCGCGCCATCCTCCTGTACTCCTCTATGAACCGAAGGGGAGGGGCACCCTCCTTCACCTTCCAGAGGAGCTCAAGGTCACCCTCGCCCGGACGGGTGATACCGAGCACCTCTGAGAAGGCATCCTCCTTCTCCCCCCTGAGGGCGAGGAGCCAGGCCCGCACCCTTACCGGTCCGTCGCCCGTGGGGTGCAGGGCCTTCAGTTCCCTGTAGAGGGCCTCCGTCTTTCCGAGGTCTCCCAACCGGGCGTAGTACGTGGCGAGCTGGCTGAGGGCCTGGACCTTCGCCTCCCTGGAGCCGTTCTCCCTCAGGTAGGTGTAGATCCTGAAGAAGTCGCCGCTGGTCCTGGTCATGAACTCGGCGACCTCCAGCAGGGTCTCCTCCCTCGAGGGGCTGAAGAGCCAGAGGCCGCTCTCATCCCATATCCTGCCGAAGGCCTCGGGGTCCTTCACCATGCTCTCCCTCACCAGGGAGTCGAGCTCGTCGATCGCCTCCTCGGAGGGCCTCCTTCCGAAGAGGATCTCCTTCAGATACCTTCCGGCCCGGAGATACTCACCCCTCTCCCTGAAGAGGGTGGCGAGGAGCAGGAGGCCCTCGTCCGACTCCGGGGTGTAGGGGAAGTACTTCCTGACACCCTCGAGGTACTCGATCGCCTTCTCCTTCTCCCCCTTCAGGACCAGGGTCTTGCCGAGATAGAGGAGGGCCTTCCGCCTGACGACCCTGTCGGGTGAGAGGGCGGCCCTCTTGAAGTACGCCTCTGCGCGTTCCCTGTCGTCACGGCTGAACTCGATCAGCCCGACACCCAGGTAGGCCCTCTCCCTGTACTCCGTGTCCATCAGGAGGTAGTATATCTGCTTCGCCTCCTTCAGCCTGCCCGTGTGTCTGAGGTTGTCAGCATAGTAGTAGAGGACGTCCGGGTTGTTCTGCATATACTCCTTGTAGCGTATGAGCCCCCTGTCGTAGAGCTCGGCCGCAGCGGTGTAGAGGCCGAGCCGCTGGAAGACCTCCGCCTTGCCGAATATCACCTCCGGCCCTTCCTCGATCCTCCTGTAGTAGGAGAGGGCCTCGACGTACCTGCCGGTCTTCAGGGATGACCGTGCATAGTAGATGTAGGCGTCCCGTATCAGTGAGGATTCGGGGAAGAGCCTGATGAAGAGCATGAAGTTGGCGGATGCCTCATAGTAGAACCCGGCCTTGAGATAGCCGAGCCCCCGCTCGAATAGCGCGTACTCCCTGAGCCTGCCGTCCTTCGCCGTGATGTAGGCCCTGTGCAGATAATCGATCGCCTCACGGTGCCTCTTCACCTCCAGCAGGGCCTTCCCCTTGATGTAGTAGTAGAGGGGCCGCTCCCTGTCGGAGGGGATGTGTCTGGAGAGTATCCTCAGGGCCTCGTAGATCCGCTTCGCCTCGATCGCCCTCAGCGCCTCCCTGAGGGGTTCGGACCCCCGGAGATCAGGGGGCGTCAAGACGCAGGCGAGGATGACCGCAAGGGCCGTCATCAAGAGCCGGGATCTGATCGTCCGGGTAGTGGCAGTCATCACAGGAGGGTGAAGCAACTATTGTGCCAGGAGGAGAGGGGCCGTACCTGCTCCGGCCGTCCCCGGAGGGGTCCCCCTGCGGTCTTCTAAGGGGTTGATTTTTCGGCCTTAACGATGACCGGGCGGTCAGTACCCGATGCTCACCGGGAGGGGCATGACGTTATTTTTTTGACGGGGCCTCTATGCCCTTCTTCTTCATCTTCTCGATCAGGGTGGTCCTGTTCAGCCCGAGGAGCGAGGCCGCCTTGCTCTTCACGCCGCCGGTCATCTCCAGGGCCTGCAGTATCAGGGCCCTCTCGATCTCGCTGATGGCGCCGTTGAGGTCGATCCCCTCTGGGCCGAGGCGTATCCCTGCGCCGGGGCTGCCGGCCTCCACGGCTACAGGCCTTGAGGAGGGCACGCCGCCGTGGAACCTCCTGGGCAGGTCGGCCATGGTGACGTCTTCACCGGCGTGCAGTATGATCAGCCGCTCGATCAGGTTCTCCAGCTCCCTGACGTTGCCGGGCCAGTCGTAGCGGATGAGGGCGTCCATCATCTCCTTCGAGATCCTCGGTGGGGGCTTCCGCTTCTCCTTCGAGAGCTTCTTCAGGAAGTGCTCCACCAGAAGGGGGATGTCCTCACGCCTCTGCCTCAAGGGCGGGAGGTTGATGGTTATCACGTTGAGGCGGTAGTAGAGGTCCTCCCTGAACCTGCCTTCCCTGGCCAGGGTCTCGAGCTCCCTGTTCGTCGCCGCTATGATCCGGACGTCCACCTTGAGGGTCTTGGTGCTGCCCACCCTCTCGAACTCCTTCTCCTGCAGGACCCTCAGCAGCTTGACCTGAAGCGAGGGGTCGAGCTCTCCGATCTCGTCCAGGAAGAGGGTGCCGCCGTTTGCGAGTTCGAACCTCCCGATCCGGGTGCTGACCGCTCCGGTGAAGGCGCCCTTCTCATGACCGAAGAGCTCGGACTCGAGGAGGTCCTTCGGGATGGCGGCGCAGTTGAGGGGGACGAAGTTCTTGATAGAGCGGGAGCTGTTGTAGTGAAGTATCCGTGCCACGAGCTCCTTTCCGGTGCCGCTCTCACCGGTTATCAGTACGGTGCTGTCCGTGTCAGCGATCTTCTCTATCATCCCGTACACCCTCTGCATCTCAAGGGACGACCCGATCAGGCCGTGGAACTCGTACCGCCTCTCCAGCTCCTTCCTGAGCCTGACGTTCTCCTTCTTGATCCTCGAGACCTCGAGGGCCCTCTCTATGATCAGGGCCACCTCATCGAGTCTGAAGGGTTTGGTGACGTAATCGAAGGCGCCGAGTTTCATCGCCTCCACGGCGTTCTTCACCGTTCCATGGGCTGTGATGATGATGCAGGGGACGTCGGCGTTGGGGCCCTCCTTCGCCTCCCTCAGGACCTCCATGCCGCCCATCCCGGGCATCACCAGGTCGAGGAGCACGATGTCGAAGACCTCCTCCTTCAGCCTCTCGAGCCCTTCCGTGCCGTCCCTGGCGAGCTTCACCCTGTAGCCTTCGCTGCCGAGGAAGTCGCCGAGGAGGTCCCTGACGGTGCTGTCATCGTCGATGACGAGTATGCTGTGCTTGGCAGGCATTGCACCATTTTACTCTATCGTCTCTCCATGTGTCAATAGATTGACAATTGACGGCCGGTGGATCGTGGTTCAGGGAAGGACGTTGACCGGACAGCTCTGGCCTTTCAGGTTCGAGGCCCCGGCCGCGGGATCAGGAGGCCTTCCTCTGTCTGGGCAGTTCTATGCAGAAGGTGGTGCCCTCTCCGAAGGAGCTCCTGACGATTATGTTGCCGTTGTGCTCCTTCACAATACCGTGCGATATGGAGAGGCCGAGCCCGGAGCCCTTGTTCAGGGGCTTTGTGGTGAAGAAGGGGTCGAATATCCTCGGGAGTATATCATCGGGGATGCCGGTGCCGTTGTCGGAGATCTCGACGGCCACCGCGTCCTTCTCCTCGATGTAGAAGGTGTGGAACCGGATCGACCTCTCCTCCCTGTCCGCCTCGGTGATCGCGTATTCGGCGTTCACCAGGATGTTCATCAACACCTGCTGCATCTGCTGGGTGTCGATATGAACGAGGGGGACGTCACCGTAGTCCCTTATCACCTTGATGCTGTTCGACCTGAGCCAGTACTCCCTCAGGGCGATCGTGCTGTCGATCAGCTCGTTTATCTGGATGTAGCCCCTCTGGGGCGGCCGCTTGCCCGAGAAGTACAGGAGGTTCTCCACTATCTTCTTGCACCTCTCCGCCGAAGAGTAGATCTTCTCAAGCCCCCTCTCCAGGGAGCCGTCACCCTTCCTGGTCCTCTTCAGCAGCTCCGTGTACCCGAGCACACCTGTCAGCGAGTTGTTCAGCTCGTGGGCCACGCCGGAGACGAGGAGGCCGAGGGATGCGAGCTTGTCGGAATGGTAGAGCTTCTCCTTCAGTCTGTACATCTCGGTTATGTCCTTCAGGATATGGACGGAGGCCCTCCTGCCCCCGGGCAGGGTCACGGGGAAGCCGCTGGCGAGGAAGACCTTGTCGTCGCAGGTCACCTCCTCGGTGTAGGCGCTTCCGTGCTTGGAGAGCTGCTCGGAGATACAGGTGTTGATGGTCCCGAAGCGGTGCAGCTCCTGGCACTTCATGCCCACGATCTCCCTGGGGTGCATGCCGCAGTCCTTTGCAAAGGCGAGGTTGCACTTTATTATCTTCGATGACTCGTCGATCACCAGCACATAGTCGGAGATCGCATCGAAGGTCTCCTGCCAGAGCCTCTGGCTCTTCGTCAGGATATCGAAGAGGTAGCGTTTTCTCAGGGCCGCATACACGCGGGGGAGCCTCTCCAGGTAGCCCTCGTCCTTCGTCAGCCACTCGTAAGGGTCATCGGGTCCGGGCACGGCCGCCTCACCGTTGTGGGGGCCGTGCAGAACGATGACGGGCAGGTTCATCCCGCGGCTGGAGAGCTCCCTCAAGAACACCTCTCCGCTCATACCCACCGGGGAGTCGTCCAGGATCACAGCGTTGACCCCGGCCCTCTCGATGATCCTGAGCCCCTCCTCTGCGGAATCAGCGGTCACCAGCTCCAGGGGTGAGTCGTAGCCCGTGAAGGCACGCTTCAGGAGCTCCTGCTGTCGACTGTTTCCGGCGATGATCAGTATCCTCTCCATCCTCAAGGACTCCTGCTGCTCCGAAGCCGTCGTCATCTCCGACCTCCTTTGGGCCTCCCGGTGGATATCGTATATTCTACCATACCCCGGGTGCAGAGGGATTCACAGCCTCTCCGACTCCCGCTCGGTGAGTACCACGATATCCACCCTCCTGTTCCTCTTCCTCCCCTCGGGGGTGGTGTTCTCCCTGACCGGTCTGTACTCGCCGTAACCTGCGACGATGAACCTCTCGGGCGGAAGGCCGAACCTCTCTATGAAGAGGTTCAGCACCGAGACGGCCCGGAGGGCGGAGAGCTTCCAGTTCGAGCCGTGGGAGTTTCCGACGGGGAGGTTGTCCGTATGGCCCTCGATGATCACCCTGTTCGGGACCCCCTTCAGCACCAGCGCGATCTCCGCAAGCGCCTCCAGTGAGTCCTCCTTCAGGTCAGCCGAACCGGGGTTGAAGAGGAGGTCCTCGCCGAGGGAGACGACTATGCCCCTCTCCTCCCTCCTCACCTCCGCATCCCTCTGGAGGGGGGCGACGACGGCCCTCAGTTCGGCCTCGAGCCCGCGGCCACCGCCCCGCGGTTCCGACAGTTCCGGGATCGTCACACCTTTCCCCGAGACGGACTCCGTCCTGAAGGCATCCTTGAGGGACCGGACGAACTTGCCGAGCTTCTCGGCGTCCACGGCGCTGACGGCGTAGAGGGCCGTGAAGAAGGCGAAGAGCAGCGTTATGAAGTCAGCGTAAGAGACTACCCACCTGTCCGTATCCTCTCCCTCCATGTGCCTCCGTCTCTTCATCTGTAGGCCCTCCCGTGCATCCCCCTGGTCCTCTCCTCGTCGTCCACGAAGGCGAGCAGCTTCTCTCTCAGGTACTGTGGATGCATCCCCGCCTGGATGCCGGCTGCGCCTTCCACTATCAGTCTCCTCAACTGGACCTCCTTCGTCAGCCTGTTCTTCAGCTTCTTCGAGATGGGCAGGAAGAGGAGGTTTGCCGATCCCACTCCGTAGATGGTCGCCACGAAGGCCACGGCGATCCCCTCACCCAGCCTTGCCGGCTCTGAGAGGTTCTGCATCACGTGGATGAGTCCGATCACGGCGCCTATGATCCCTATCGTCGGCGCGAAGCCCCCGGCGGTCTCGAAGACCCTCGACTGCCTTATCCTGAGCTCCTCGAAGGTGGCCGTCTCCTCCTCCATGGTGTCCCGGAGGAGCCTGGGGTTGAAGCCGTCGACGGCGAGGGTGAGGGTCCTCCTGAAGAAGGGGTCCTCTATGTCATCGAGGTGAGGCTCTATGGCCACGAGCCCTTCCCTGCGCGAGACCTGCGAGAGGGCGACTATCCGGTCGATGTACTCACTGAAGGGGAGGCTGTTCGATCCGAGGAAGGTCTCCTTCAGGGACCTGACGGCGAGCAGGACGTCACAGAAGGAGGAGCTGAGGAGGGTGGCGCCGAGGGTGCCTCCGAAGACGATGAGAGCCGCAGTCGGCTGGAGGATGAAGGAGACGCTGCCGCCCTCCAGCACCGTCCCGCCGATGAGGGCCGATACACCGAGCACCACGCCTATTATACTCGCCCTGTCCATGGTTCATCCGCCGCCCCTCTGCCTCTTTATGATCTCCCTCTGCCTCCTGAGGGTATACTGGATTATCTCCTCCCTCACCTCGTCGGTCATCTCTATGAACTTCACGGCCGTGACGTAGGCCTTCCCCTCCTCCCTCACACAGACGACCTCGCCGCAGACGAGGATAGCCAGCGGAGGGTATGCGGGGAGGACCATCTTTATCTCCAGGATGTCCCCTTGCTCGACCATCTCCTCCTGGACGAACCTCATCCCGGCGGCGGAGATGTTCACTGCGACGCCCTCCTCGAGCATCAGCCCCTCCTCCTTCAGCACGAGGGTGTTGATGAGGAAGTCGAGCTTGCCGTTTATCTCCCTCAGGAGGGGGATGAGGTCGTTCTCCTCGTACTCCGTCGCCGGCACCGTTGTCTGCCTTGTGGGAGGGTAGAAGGATATGAACCTTGACGAGCACCCCCTCTCGATCCTCCTCACCTTCAGGGGGAAGACGTCGTCGACCCTGAAGTAGGCCCTCTTGTCCGTATCGATCTCCTCGAGGGTGACCCGGTCGCCGTCGATCTCCCTCACAACGGCCGCCACCACGGCTGCGTCGTCGGATGAGATGGTCACCCTCTTGCCGATGAGGACATCGGCGGGTCCCTGGGTCTGGAGGGTGTACGTCCTGTCAGATACGTGCAGGAGCCTCGCCTGGAGGCTCACCTCTTCGTCGTCCACACTCAGGCAGACTCTCTTTCCCGTCTCAGTCCCCACGGTATTCACTCCTTCCCTTCTCCGGCCGGAGCGTGAGGAAGGCCCTGACGATCGCAGGGTCGAACTGTGTGCCGGAACACCGCCTTATCTCTTTCACCGCAGCCTCGTGGGTGAGCCCCTTCCTGTAGGGCCTGGTCGTGGTCATGGAGTCGTAGGTGTCCGCAACGGCCAGGATCCTCGCAATCAGCGGTATCCCCTCCCCCTCGAGGCCGTCGGGGTAACCGGTGCCGTTGAACCTCTCGTGATGATGGCGTATCAAGAGCCTCTCCAGGGGGAAGGACCCCAGGGGGGCGACGATGTTGCTGCCGATGACGGGATGCTTCTTGATCTCCTCGAGCTCCTCGTCGGTCAGCTTTCCGGGCTTCAGCAGGATCATGTCCCTCACGCCTATCTTGCCGATGTCGTGGAGATAGCCTCCGAAACGGATGGCGTCCTTCTCCGCCTGGTCACAGCCCACCACCTCGGCGATCTCCAGGGCGAGCTTCGCCACCCTCTCGGAATGGTCCTTCGTGTAGGAGTCCCTCGCCTCGACGGTCAGCACGAGGGTCTTGAGGGTGTTTATGAGGTTGTTGTAAGTTATCTCGTACAGGGCGTTGTTCTCGAGCCTGAGGCTCGCCTTCCTGGCAAGGGTGAGGGCGAGGTTGATCTCCTCGTCGGTGAATGCGTAGCCGTCGGTCTTGTCCGTTATGCTGAGGAAGCCGAGTACCTCGGAGTTGAGCACGAGGGGGATGATCAGGAACTCCGTCCTGAGCGTGCATCCGTTGATGGGGTTCTTCCCGCCGACCTCAAGGAGCGTGTGGCCCTTCTCCTCAAGGGCCTCCTCGTAGGCCGTGCCCTTCAGCGGGACCCTCGTCTCCCTCTCCGGGCCGATGGCGTGGCGTATCTCCAGGAAGCCGTCCTCCACAAGCCCGAAGGAGACGTTCTTCGCTATCAGCAGCCTGGCCATCATGGAGACGATCCGCTGGAATATCCTGTCGTTCTCCCTTATCTCGTCGAGCTCGGTGCTGAGGGAGAAGAGGGTGTTTATCCCCCTCAGTTTCCTGTAGAGCTCCGAGTTGAGGGCCTCGACGAGGGAGTCGTTGCTCACGCCGTCGGCGAGGCTCTTTATCGTACTCCGTTCACGCACCGCCTTCTCGAGGACGTACTTTATGTCGTCGAAGGTGAAGGGTTTGGTGACGAAGTCCGTTGCACCCTGCCGCATGGCGGAGATCGCCGTCTCGAGGTAGGAGTAACCGGTTATCACCACTATGGGTATGGCGGGGTTCGACTGTTTTATCTCGTACATGAACTCGAGCCCTCCGAGCCTGGGCATCTTCACGTCCGTAAAGACTATGTCATACTCGTCCTGCTTCAGCTTCCTGAGGCCCTCGAGGCCGTCGACGGCGATATCCGTCTGATAGGGGCCGGCCACCTCGATCATGCTCGCCAGGACATCCCTTACGGCAGGATCGTCATCTACTACCAATACCCGTGTCACTTGCAGACCCCCTGATCAGTTTCTCCTTCAACACCTCCACGTCGCCCCTGTCGATGACACCCATCTGCTCGAGACGTCCGAGCCTCTCGAGGAGGCTGAGGGTCGCCTCGGGCGCCACACGGTTGTTCAAGCCCTCCCCCGTCTCGAGGTCTCTGTATGTATCGCGGAGGAAGAGCCTCAGCTCCTCGTTCTCTCTCATCAGCCCCGCCCTCTTGAAGGCGTTCTCCACAACGATGATTATCTCCTGGAGCTTGAAGGGCTTGGTGATGTAGTCATAGGCGCCTATCTGTATCGCTTCGAGGGCGTTGTCGAGCGTTCCGTAGGCCGTCAGTATCACCACTGCGGTCTTCGGATTGAGCCTGAGGGCCGTCTTCAGGACCTCTATGCCGTCTGCACCTGGCATCCTCAGGTCGGTGATGACGAGATGGAACTCCCTCGTCTTCAGCGTCCGTATGCCTTCAAGCCCGTCCCTGGCGGAATGAACCGAGAAGCCCTCCTGGGAAAGAAGGCTCACCACTACATCCCTGGCGATCTCGTCGTCGTCGATGACCAGGATACTGAAGTCGCCCTTCTGCACTAACCGGACTCCTTTACCTTCCTCATTACCTCGATCTTCGTCTGTTCATGAACCTGGCGCCTCTTCGCCTCTGTGGATATGTTTACGATATCCTCGACCTCACCCACCTCGGAGAGGGATTCCTCGAGGGGCGACTGGTTCGTCGAGGCGAGCTTCGAGTACTGCTTCAGGATGCCGTTTATCTGCAGCGGGAGTATCGTCATCTCTTCATCCCTGCACTTTCCGCCCTCAGGATGTATCGGCTCATAAATCTTATCGGACACGGGAGGGAAAACTTTAATCCCCTCCGGCGGAGACGGTCGGCCCGCTCTTCATCGGAAGACCGAAGCGGGGGCTCAGCGGTTCCCGATACTGGCCTGGAGCTCGGAGAGCCCCTTCTCGCCCTCCTGCAGCAGCGGATACAGCTCATACTGGATGAGGTCTGAAAGGGTCACCCAGTCGCGGGACTCGAAGGCCGAGTGCATCTCCTTGAAGAGGCCGACGGACCCGTCCCAGCAGAGGAGGGAGTCGTCGGGAAGGCCGTAACCCTTCTGGTTGAGATGGTCCACCCCCCTCTTCAGTTCCTGGATGTAGGCCATCAGGTGACCGAGGTTTCTCAGTCCCTCCGAGAGGTCCCTGAAGACCCTGTCGGTCTGTTCGATCCTGAGGAGTGCGGCTGAATCGACGAAAGCCCTCCCCACCTCTCCGATGATCGTCCTCACCTCTGAGATACTCTTCTCCATCGCGGTCAGCAGCTCTTTAACCGCCCTGTCTTCCGTCTCCATTTTATACCCTCCTTCCATCCGGTGCAGGGGCACACCCCCGAAGGG
>WGEZ01000133.1 GCA_015492515.1 Nitrospirota bacterium | reverse complement strand
TGACCCGACCATGGCTCCTTACGCTCAGATCTCGAAACTCGCCTGCCTGCGGCAGGCTCAGACAGTCGAGATCTGCCCCTTGCGGGGGCGCTTCAGTTCGCCTGGTCGGGTGTCCCCAGGATTTCCGTAATGCCGTTTCAGGCCCCCCTTCCGCCACGTCCCGGGCGTTGCCATGAATCTGCACAGCGGAGGCAGCCCCTGACATGAGGAGCTGGTGCCCTTTCATGCCCTGTACCGGTCGTTCTTGGTATTGCCGGTGCAAGCGAGCGGAAGGGGGCCTTCCATGCATCTGTCCCCTGTGAGGAAGGACCTAAAGGGTCCCCTTCGTGGATGGTATCCTCTTCGACTCCACCGTCACGGCCTCCTTCAGCGCCCTTCCGAAGGCCTTGAAGACCGCCTCATAGATGTGATGCAGGTCCCTCCCGTACTGGACCGTGATATGGAGGTTCATCATCGCCTGCGTGGAGAGGGCCCTGAAGAAGTCCTCGAAGAGGGAGACGGGCATCTCCTTGAGGCTGCCCTTGCGGGGAGCGCCCCTGTACACCAGGTAGGGCCTGCCGCTGAGGTCTATCACCACCTCGGCGAGGCTTTCGTCCATCGGTACCTTTGAGAACCCGTATCTCCTTATGCCCTGCTTACCGCCCAGGGCCTTGCTGATGGCGTCACCGAGGGTTATGCCGAGGTCCTCCACGAGGTGATGGTAGTCCACCTGGAGGTCTCCCGTCGCCTTCACGGAGAGGTCGATACGGCCGTGGTAGGCCATGAGTGAGAGCATGTGATCAAAGAAGGGGATGGAACTCTCGATACTGTAGTCTCCCTTACCGTCGAGGTTCAGCTCTACGGTGACGTCCGTCTCCTTTGTCTTCCTTGTAACCTTGACCTTCCGCATCCTCACCTCCTTCACGGTCTCAGCAGAAGTAGTCGTTCACCTTTGCGGGATCGAACCTCTCCGATCGGAGCAGGCTCCTCACGAAGCGGAATATGGCCTTACGCTGTTCTGCTTCCAGCTGGGGATAGAAGACTGGATGCGCCACCACAGCCCCCCTGAAAGCATAGAACGGCGCCACTACGGAGAGTATCTCCTCGTCCCCTGTGGCCTCTATGTAGCCCGTGTAGAAGAGGCTGAGGGCGTCGAGGTAGGCGCCCTTCACCTCGTTGAGATACATCACGGAGTAGAAGATGTAGTTGATCGTGAGGGCCGTGACGTCATCCGCCGCCTCTCCCCAGGGGCCCCGGCTCCGGTCGAGGAGGATGAACCGGCTGTCCTTGAACCATATATTGCCGGGGTGGAAGTCGCCGTGGATCTGGCAGAGCCTCCCGTAGAGGGGCTTGAGCCTCGCCCTCCAGTCGATGCAGAGCTTCTCCACCTCGGCCATCTCCTCATAGCTGAGCACGCCGTCAGGATAGGAGTCGAAGACACCCATCAGGCACTCACCGTGCCCTATGGTGTCGCGGAGCTTCCTCCAGTAGAGCGTCCTCGAGTCCTTCCGCACGGAGTGGATCTCCTTCAGGTACTCCACCATGGAGAGGACCTTCCCCCTGTCACCCTCATCCAGCTTCTCCTTCCCGCGCATCTGCTCAAGGTCATGGAAGTAGTTTCTCCCCTCGGCCTTCTCCATCAGCAGGAAGTACTCCCTGCCGCCGCTGATCGACCTGAGGGAGCCGTCACCATGGAGGGCGAGGACGTCGACCGCCGCGATATGTCCGGGAAGTCCGGAATACTCGTCGTAAGCGAGGAGAAAGACCGCCGCCCTGTCAGAGGGGTAGTCGTGCCCCAGGCCTTCAGGGATCAGGTCCTTCAGCACGAACTCCTTCCTCCCCTCCCGGGTCTCGACGGTGAGGGAGAAGCCCGTGCCGTGGACTCCGGCACCGAGGCGCTCGAACTCCACCACCCGCGCACCCGGCAGCCTCTCCCTCAGATAGGACTCGATGGCATCCCTGCTCACCATGCTCATCCCCCGGTGGATGGCACCCCCTCTCCAGACCAGTTCAGGAGCTTCACCACGGGAAAGCCGTCGGCCGTCAGTTCGACCACGTTCAGACACCCGTAGTCCTGCTCGATCCTGAATATGTTCTGGAGGGATATGCCCATCAGATGGCAGAGGACCACCCTGTTCACGCCGCCGTGGGAGACGACGGCGACCTCGTCACCGCGGTGCCTCTCGGCTATGGACTGAAAGGCCTCCAGGACCCTGTCCCTCACCTCGAGGGTGCTCTCCCCTCCGGGAGGGCTGAAGCTCAGCGGGTCCTCCTTCCACCTCCGGAACTCCTCTGGATAGGCTCTGCTGATCTCATCAAAACTCATGCCTTCCCACCTGCCGAAGCTCCTCTCCCTGAGCGAAGGGAGCACCACGGGCCTCCTGCCCGCGGCTCCGGCGATTATCTCAGCGCTTCTCCGGGCCCTCTTCAGGTCGGAGCAGTAGACCTCCTTGAGCCCCACGCCCCGGAGCGCCTCGGCGAGCCGCTCCATCTGCCTGACACCCCTCTGTGAGAGCTCCACATCGATGTGGCCCTTGTACCTTCTCTCCTCTCCGTTCACCGTATGGCCGTGGCGTATCAGAAACAGTACGGTTGAATCCCCTGCTCCATCCATAATCAAGCCAAGCCCCCGGGGCAGCACCCTCAGGAGATTATAAACCATGAATACATCAAGAGGCCAGGAGATGGGCCCCTCAGGGCCTATCCCTCGATCCTCTCCATTATCTCCGTTATCCTCTCCACGACGAGTTCGATCACCCGCTCACCCTTCCGGCGTGACGCCTTCCCGGGGTTTCCCCAGACCCCGCCGGGCCAGTAGCGGAGCTTGTCCTTCACCACCAGCGGCTTCGGGAAGGCGGGGTACTCCTCCGGAGAGCTGCCCTTTACAAGCTCCGGCCTGAGGGCGAGCAACAGCGACGTCTCTATCTCGCCTGCATGGGAGTCGTTCTCGGTCTCGGCTATCTCCGTCAGCTCCTTCCGGAGCAGTTCATAGGGGGAGACGACGGCGATCCTGAGCCCCTGGAGCTCCTCGACGAGGGTCTCGGCGACCTCCCTCAGGGCGTTCATGTGTATCCCTCCACCGTGGCCGGACAGGAGGATGAAGTTCCTTATCCCCTTCCTGTAGGAGTCCCTCACGATGTCAAGGGTGAGCCTCCTGAGCGTCCCGGCCGTGATGGAGATCGTCCCGGGATGGAGCCTCGTGGATGTGCAGACACCGAAGGGTACCGGCGGGAAGAGGAAGAATCGTCTCTTCTTCAGGACGAGCCTCAGGACCTCCGCGGCGATCAGGGTGTCCGTTCCGAGGGGCAGATGTCTGCCGTGCTCCTCGACCGTCCCGAAGGGGATCACCATCGTCCTGGTCGCCTTCAGTCCTTCTTCGAACTCCTCCATGGTGATCTCTTCTATCTGCATGACGCCTCCCGTCCTTTGATGCAAGATTATACCATCTTCGGGGGAGAAATTTTCGGCCTCGCCGCAAAAAGCGGCGGAATGCATCCTGTGCCCTTTTCGAGAGGGCCGGATTCCCTCCAGATATGATAAAATCCCCTGTACCCATGAAGAGGGTGATCGGTGTGATAGGCGGCAGGAGGGTCAGCGGGGAGCTCCTCAGGGTTGCCGAGGAGGTCGGCAGGTTGATAGCGGAGCGGGGGGCCGTGCTGTTGTGCGGCGGCCTCGGCGGGGTGATGGAGGCTGCAGCGAGGGGTGCCAAGGCCTCCGGCGGTCTCACCGTCGGCATCCTCCCTCAGGACGACAGGGGCTGTGCAAACCCCTTCATCGACATCCCCGTGGCCACTGGACTGGGGATGGGTAGAAATGTTATCATAGCCCGTACCGGAGACGCCTTTGTGGCTATCGGCGGAGAGTACGGCACCCTTTCAGAGATCGCCTTCGCCCTGCAGCTCGGCAAACCTGTGGCAGGGATAAATACATGGGATATCGAAGGAGTGATGAAGGCGGAGAGCGCCGAAGAGGCGGTCAGAAAGGTCGTTGGCGATTTCAGGATCGAGGATTGAATCAGAGGGCGCTAAGCTCATTCAATCCAGGGTCTTAATTTGACGATCATCATCTATCGCCCCCTTAGCTCAGTAGGATAGAGCACAGGATTCCTAATCCTGGTGTCAGAGGTTCGAATCCTCTAGGGGGCACCATGGAGACGGCGTTTTAAACCTACAGTTATTATAAAGTATAAAAACCCTGATTATAATAGATCGTGATTTAACGATAAGTTTTTTTTATTTGATTATTTTTGCTGGAGTGTATTAAGTTTATAGGTCTGACCAGCTGTCGGCGCGGGGGTGCCGTTTGCTAAGGGGTTTTCGGACGTTGAATTCTGAAAACACGCTATGGAAATCTCAAATCGGAGGAGGAGAAGATGGGTACGAAGCACAAGACACCGTTGCTTGACGATCTGGAGAAGGGTCCCTTTCCGAGCTTCGTCACGGAGATCAAGAAGGCTGCCGAGCACTCAGAGTACGCCCAGGACCTGTTAGGCCAGCTCGAGCTTTCTTTCAAGGAGAAGGTGACCCACTGGAAGCACGGAGGAATCGTAGGCGTCAGAGGCTACGGCTCGGGGGTCATCGGGAGGTACTCCGATGTGCCCGAGGAGTTTCCCGGGGTCGCCCATTTCCATACCCTCAGGGTCAACTCGCCGTCGGGGTTCTTTTATTCCACAAAGGCCCTTCGCGAGATCTGTGAGGTCTGGGACAAGTACGGCAGTGGTCTCACCAATATGCACGGCTCCACCGGTGACATCATCCTGCTCGGGACGAAGACGGAGAACCTGGAGCCCGTCTTCGCGGAGCTGTCGTCAAGGGGATGGGACCTCGGTGGTTCCGGCTCCGCCGTCAGGACACCGAGCTGCTGTGTCGGCCAGGCACGTTGCGAGTGGAGCAACATCGACACCATGGCGATAACCCACGATATAACCCACCACTACCAGGACGAGATGCACAGGCCCGCCTTTCCGTACAAGTTCAAGTTCAAGGTGGCAGGCTGCGCGATCGACTGTATAGCATCGATCGCCAGGGCTGATATGTCCATAATCGGTACATGGAAGGGTGATATCCAGATCGATCAGGACGAGGTGAAGGCCTATGCCGCTGCAGGCATGGACATACAGAAGGAGATCGTCGAGCTCTGTCCCACGGGCTGCATGAGCTGGGACGGCAGCGAGTTGAAGATCAACAACGAGGACTGCAACAGGTGCATGCACTGCATAGCGAAGATGGCGAAGGCGCTCAGGCCGGGGCCTGAGAAGGGTGCGACCATCCTCCTCGGCAGCAAGGCCCCGATAGTCACCGGAGCCCTCATGTCGTGGGTCATAGTGCCCTTCATGAAGATGGAGCCGCCCTACGAGGAGTTCTACGACCTTGTGGACAGGATCTGGGAATGGTGGGATGAGTACGGAAAGAACCGCGAGAGGATCGGTGAGCTCATCGAGAGGCTCGGCTTCCCGAGGTTCCTCAAGGAGGTCGGAATCGAGCCGCATCCCGCAATGGTGAAGGAGCCGAGGCGGGATCCGTTCTTCTTCTGGTCCGAAGAAGACATAGAGAAATAATCGGATGAATTGAGAATCATAAAAGGAGGATATCATGGCAGAGTTACCCCAGAGACAGACGGACATCGGTCCCCCTCATTACGAGCAGTTCTTGCCGCCTGTGATCAAGAAGAACTACGGCAAATGGATATACCACGAGGAGCTCGGGCCCGGATACATGGTTCACGTCGCCGAGAGCGGCGACAGGGTGTGGACGGTCAGGGTGGCCTCGCCGAGGCTCCTCTCCACTGATACGATAAAAGAGATCTGCGACATAGCCGATAAGCACTGCGACGGTTATCTGAGGTTCACCACGAGGAACAACATCGAGTTCATGGTCGACGACGAGAGCAAGGTCGAGCCCCTGATGAAGGAGCTGAAGGAGAAGGGCTACATGATCGGCGGCATCGGCAGCAGGATAAGCAACGTCGTCCATACCCAGGGCTGGGTCCATTGCCACTCCGCAGCCACCGATGCATCGGGTATCGTGAAGGCCCTGATGGACGAGCTCCACGAGTACTTCACCTCGAAGGACCTGCAGGCGAGGGTCAGGCTTGCGGTGGCCTGCTGTGTCAACATGTGTGGAGCGGTGCACTGCTCCGATATCGCCATCGTCGGGGTTCACAAGACCCCTCCGAGGATCGAGCACGAGAGGCTGAGGAACCTCTGCGAGATCCCCTCTACGGTCGCCTCCTGTCCCACGAGCGCCATAAGCCCGGATCCACAGAAGAAGAGCGTGAAGATAAAGCTCGAGAAATGCATGTACTGCGGGAACTGCTACTCCGTCTGTCCGTCGATGCCCATCGCGGACCCGAAGAACGACGGGGTGGCCATCGTGGTAGGCGGGAAGGTCTCCAACATGAGGAGCCACCCCATGTTCTCGAAGCTTGCGATACCCTGGCTCCCGAACAACCCCCCGAGGTGGCCTGAGGTGGTGGACGCCGTCAGGAAGATACTGGACGCCTACATCGCCGACGCAAGGAAGCACGAGAGGGTCGGAGAATGGATCGAGAGGATCGGGTGGGAGAAGTTCTTCAAGCTGACGAACCTGGAATTCAAGCTCCAGCACGTGGACGACTTCACCTTCGCCCGTGAGACATGGAGGATGGCCGCCACATTCAAGTGGTAAACGGCCGGGTTGATAACGGAACAGGACGCAGACGGATGCGGATTCGTGAGGTTCTCCCCTCAGGTCTGCGGAAGTCTGCGTCCGGAACATAAAAAGCGAGGTGCAAGATGGAGAGAGAAGAGCTTAAGAAGATAATCTACGAGCTGGTCGAGAAGTCCATGGGCAAGAAGAAGCTGAAGCAGAGCGACATCCTGAAGAAGGTCTCCGCTGAACACGGTGTCGACAAAGGCGAGGTGAAGGCAGCGTTGAGGGAGCTGATGGACGCCGGGAAGCTGATCTTCACCTACTTCGGCGGCAGCTACGTAGAGATTCCGCCCAAGGAAGAATAGATCTCGGTCATCGCTCGTTCGGCCGGCTGCATCAGCTGTCATGGATAGTCATTACGCTCACTTCGTGAGTCGTCGTTTCAGCCGCTTTGCTCCCGTCATTCCCTGTCGTCAGGCTTCACCATGTTGTCCATCAATGACCACCCCATGACACCGAAGGCACCAATGACAGGTTCATGTTAAGAGCGTTCCCAAGGGTGGTTATAGCGGGACCGAGGGGGAGTTCGGGAAAGACCATCCTCACCCTCGGGATCATCGGACTCCTCAGAGAGAGGGGCCTGAAGATCGCCAGCTTCAAGAAAGGGCCCGACTATATCGATGCCGGATGGCTCGCCCTGGCCTCCGGAAGGAACTGCTACAACCTCGACCCCTATCTCTTCTCCGACGAGACGATCCTCTGGTCCTTCCTCACCCATTCCGCAGGAGCCGACTGCGCCCTGATAGAGGGCAACAGGGGTATCTACGACGGCATGGATCCCGAGGGTACCTACAGCACGGCCGAACTCGCCAAGCTCCTCAGGGCGCCGGTGATCCTCGTCGTCGATTGCGCCAAGGTCACCAGGACCCTCTCAGCCATGATCAAGGGGATCGTCGAGTTCGACAGGGATGTGGCTATAAGGGGGGTCGTTCTCAACAACCTCTCCGGCCCGAGACATGAGGCCGTCGTGAGGGATGCCGTGGGCAGGTATACGGATGTGGAGGTCGTGGGTGCCCTCCACCGTGTGAGGGGTGAGGGCCTTTCGGAGAGGCATATGGGGCTCACCGCCTGTCATGAGCACCCGGGGGTGCCCGGTGCCCTGGAGAGGATCGGCGAGGTCGTGGGAGGTGGTCTGGATTGGCGGAGGATACTCGATATCGCCCGAGGTGCTCCACCCCTGGCAGGGGCCTCAGGTTCGGGGTTCCGGGTTCCGGGTTGCCTGTCTGGAGAGGCGAAGGCCGAGCGGAGCGTAAGGATCGGCGTCGTCAAGGACAGGGCCTTCCAGTTCTATTATCCCGACAACCTCGAGGCCCTCAGCGCCTCCGGTGCCGTGCTGACGGAGATAGACGCCCTCAAGGAAGGTGCCCTCCCTCCGATAGACGCCCTCTACATCGGGGGCGGCTTTCCCGAGACGAACGCCGTCATCCTCTCAGAGAACAGGGGGTTCATGGACTCCCTGAGACAGGCCGTCGAGGAGGGGCTGCCTGTATATGCGGAGTGCGGCGGGCTGATGTACCTCGGCAGGGAGATAGAGTTCCAGGGGAGACGGTATCCCATGGCCGGGGTGCTTCCCCTGAGGTTCAGGATGGAGGGCTCACCCGCGGCCCATGGATACACGGAGGTGGAGGTGAGGGCTGAAAACCCCTTCTTTCCGAGGGGCTGCCGCCTGAGGGGCCATGAGTTCCATTACTCGAGGGTCGTCGAGTTCAGCGGTCTGGAGACGGCCTTCGCCATGAGGCGGGGCAAGGGGATCGACGGGGAATCGGACGGGATAGTCTACAGGAACGTCCTCGCCACTTATACCCACCTGCACGCCCTCGGCAGCCCGGAGTGGATCGAGGGCATGATCCGTGCCGCCTCAGGGTACAGGACGAAGAAGGGGGCGTTGCTCAGGATCTGACGGATGTCCTACAGAGGATTGAAGAAGAGGATCGAGGGGATGCTGATGGCCGGAGATATGGAGGGCCTCACCACCCTTGTGCTGGAGCATCCCCGCGCAATGAGTGCATTGATCAGCCTCACCTATGACAGGGGGTCCGTCCTCACCTGGCGTGCCGTCGAGGCGGTGGGATCCATCGTGGCCAGGATCACCGAGAGGTCTCCCGGGGAGGGCAGGAACATAGTGCAGAGGCTCATCTGGTCGATTACCGAGGAGTCCGGCGGCATAGGATGGTCCGCCGTGGAGATGCTGGCCGAGATAGTGAGGAACTCCCCCGACCGTTACAGCGATATCGTCCCCATTATCCTCGGCCTCTACGAGGAGGAGATATTCCGACCCGGCGTCCTCTACGCCATCCGCCGCATCGGGGAGAGGAGACCGGAGCTCCTGAAGGGCGCGGAGGCGATCCTCCGAACGGCCCTCGATGACAGAGACCCTGCGGTGAGGGCAGGGGCCCTCCTGGCCATCGGCTCCCTCAAAGAGGGCGACGGAGGGCTGAAGGAGAGACTCGGAGAGCTCAACCAGGACCACACCAGGGTGAGGTTCTACCGCGACGGCGAGATGGTGGAGCGTTCCCTGGCGGAGCTGGCCGGTGATCTGGGAGTTTGACTTCTCTTCCGGAGAGTTTATATAATTGATCGTTCTGAACCGATGAAGGCAAGGGAAGACAAGGCCGTCCTGACCGAGCCGAGATGCCCCTTCTGTCGTGAGCTCTTCAGGAGACCTCGCGACATCGAGACCGAACTCGGCTACTTTCTCGGTGGTCTCTGCAGTTGCGGCGCCGTGTATGCCTGCGACCCTACGGGCCGGAACCTCGGCGAGGCCTTTGTAGACGCGCTCACCTATGCCTGCGGTGAGGACTGGTCTCTGGCATGGAGCCTCTCCCCTGACGAGGATTACGAACAGAGGATACTGAGCTATAACCTGGAGTTGCATACCCTGTCACCCAAGTGGAGCCGGTTTCACCGGGGGGCCTCCAAGGGCAGGCTCCTCTTCCTCAGACTCAAGGAAGGCAGAGGCGCGACCGCCGCCACCGGGCAGGATGGATGAGTTCGAGGGGTATCTTCCGGTGATAAGCATTCAAAATTTTCAGATAAATTTTTTTAATTTGACCATTTGGAAGGCGCTGTATTAAAGTAGCCTTTTAGTGTCGTATACAACGCCCCTGCGGGTCTCCACCAAGGTGGCCGGGCGGGTGAAGGGAATTTCCCGGAACATACTTTAAAGGAGGTATCTGAGATGCCAACCATTGAGTTCGAGGGCAAACAGATCGAGGTGGATGAGGAGGGCTACCTGCAGAATCTCGATGACTGGTCCGAGGGGCTGGCCAAGTACATGGCCGAGCAGGATGGTATTGAGCTGACGGACGAGCACTGGGAGATCATCAACTTCCTCAGGGACTACTACAACAAATACCAGATCGCCCCCATGATCAAGATACTGGTCAAGGAGATCAAGAAGACCATGGGTGCCGATAAGGGCAACACGAAGTATCTCTATCAGCTCTTCCCCGACGGTCCGGCGAAACAGGCCTGCAGGTATGCCGGTCTCCCGAAGCCGACGGGCTGCGTGTAAGGGCATAACCGTATACAGAGGGGCTTCGGCCCCTTTTTTTCTGAATACACCGTCCCAACGCCCTGGCATCCGTGCCGTGGTGTCAGGCGGCGATGGTCAGCCAGAGAGGTAAGGGAGTCTCGAAACCCGGATGGCCCGCTCATCGGGCGGAGGCTTCACGGGGCGCCGTCTTCAGGTGTTCTGTGCTCTGGATGATAACCGCCGCGTTCAATCTCAGAAGCAATCTTTCTGGATCGAGGCCCCATGAGGCCGGGAGAGGTCTGTAGCTGAAGATGGAACTGAAGGACCTTCTGTCACAGAAGAAGACTTCCGTCATGAAGAGGTGGTATGATCTGATCATGCAGACCTACCCTGCTGAGACCGCAATGTTTCTCCAGGCCGAGAAGGACCCCTTCGCCAACCCCGTGGGATCGACCATCTACAGGGGGATGGAGGGGATATACGAGGGGCTGCTCCGGGAGACCGACCCCGAGGGGGTCTCAGGTTTCCTTGACAGTATCATCCGGGTGAGGGCTGTGCAGGATTTCACGCCTTCAGAGGCCGTCTCCTTCGTCTTCCTCCTGAAGGATGTGCTCCGGGAGGAGCTGAAGGACGACGTCGATCCGGAAGGGCTTCTGGTGCTCGGATCAAGGATAGACGCCCTGGCCCTGTCAGCCTTCGACATATACGTCCGCTGCAGGGAGAAGCTCTACGAGCTGAAGGCTAACGAGCTCAGGAACTGGACCTCCAAGCTCATCGAGAGGGCGGCCAAGGCCGGCGGGAGAGGGCAATGACCGATCGGAACGGCTGGAAGGGCCTCCCTCCATGGTCCGGTCCCCACCGGGGTGATGTAGCGTCTGAATGACGGGGCCTTCTCTGTTTCGCATAGTCGGGATCTGAGGTTTGACGTTCATCAATTGTAGAGGCTGTCCCGAGTCAAAAGGAGGTAAGTAGATATGGGAGCGTTACTTTCCCTTTCAGTGGTCATCGTACTCGTTCTGATCGCCTTGGCAGGGGTTGGGGGGGCTGACCTGACGCTCCTCTTCGGGGTCGTCATACCCTATCTGGCCGTCGCGACGTTCCTTGCAGGCGTGGTGTACCGCGTCGTGAAGTGGGCCAGGTCACCCGTCCCTTTCCACATCCCCACGACCTGCGGCCAGCAGAAGAGCCTACCGTGGATCAAGCACAGCAGGCTGGAGAACCCTTCCAGCACCATCGGTGTCATCGGGAGGATGGCCCTCGAGGTGCTCCTCTTCAGATCACTCTTCAGGAACCTCAAGACCGAGTTGAGGGAGGGCCCTCGGCTCGTCTACGGCTCCGACAAGTGGCTCTGGCTGGCCGGGCTTGTGTTCCACTGGTCCTTCCTGATCGTCCTGATCAGGCACCTCAGGTTCTTCACCCATCCGGTGCCGTCCCTCGTTTTCCTCATCGATTCCGTTGACGGCTTCCTCCAGATAGGCTCGCCGCACCTGTTGATGACCGGTCTCCTGCTGCTGCTTGCCGTGACCTACCTCTTCCTGAGGAGGGTCTTCATCCCTCAGGTAAGGTACATCTCACTGCCTGCGGATTACTTCCCCCTCTTCTTGATCATGGCCATTGCAGCCTCGGGTATACTGATGCGTTATTTCTACAAGGTGGATATCGTCAAGGTGAAGGAGCTGACCATGGGGCTGGCGAGCCTCAACCCGACAGTCCCGGAGGGGATCGGGACGATCTTCTACGTTCACCTATTCCTCATCTGTACCCTCTTCGCCTACTTCCCCTTCAGCAAGCTGATGCACATGGGAGGGGTCTTCCTCAGCCCCACGCGGAACCTCACCAACAACAGCCGCATGGAGAGGCATGTCAACCCCTGGAACTATCCGGTCAAGGTCCATACATACGAAGAGTATGAAGAGGAGTTCAGGGAGAAGATGAAGCAAGCCGGGATACCGGTAGAAAAGGAGTGAGACCATGGCAAAGGCGAAGAAACCACCAAAACCGGAAGAACTGGCGAAGATAGATTACAGCCCACCCGAGACGGGCTGGATGGACACGCCCGCCGTCTTCAAGCCCGGCACCTTCTGCTACGGTGCAAGGCCGAAGTACCTCGAGGAGGTGGGCTTCCCGAACCCGAGGGAATGGTCTTCGGCGGATGAGGACTGGAAGCTCCCGGAGAACTGGAAGGAGATAGTCCTGGAGGGGCTGGGGGATCGGCTCAAGAAGTACCGGTCCTTCCACCTCTTCATGGATATATGCGTCCGCTGCGGTGCCTGTGCCGACAAGTGCCACTTCTTCATCGGCTCAGGAGACCCCAAGAACATGCCGGTGCTGAGGGCGGAGTTGATGAGGTCCGTCTACAGGAAGTACTTCACCACAGGCGGGAAGCTTCTGGGAAGGCATGCCGGAGCGAGGGACCTCACCTACGACGTGTTCAAGGAGTGGTGGTATTACTTCTACCAGTGCACCGAGTGCCGCCGTTGCTCGGTCTTCTGCCCCTACGGGATCGACACCGCCGAGATAACGATGATGGCGAGGGAGCTCGTCAACCTCCTGGGCTGCAACACGGACTGGATCGCCGGGCCGGTGGCGAACTGCTACAGGAAGGGCAATCACTTAGGGCTCGAGCCCCACACCATCCAGAGCAACATCGAGTTCATGGTCGACGACATAGAGGAGATAACGGGCATCAGGGTGGAGCCGACCTTCAACAGAAAGGGTGCGGAGATCCTCTTCGTCACCCCCTCGGGCGACCTCTTCGGCGACCCCGGCACCTACACATGCATGGGCTATCTGATGCTCTTCCACGAACTCGGCCTCGACTACACCTGGAGCACCTACGCCTCGGAGGGCGGCAACTTCGGGTTCTTCACCTCCATGGAGATGGCCAAGAGGCTCAACTACAAGATATACGCAGAGGCGAAGAGGCTCGGTGTGAAGTGGATCCTCGGGGGAGAATGCGGTCACATGTGGAGGATCGTCCACCAGTACATGGATACCTGGAACGGTCCCGCTGACTTCCTCGAGGTGCCGGTTTCTCCGATTACGGGCACCAGGTTCGACAACGCCAGGGCCACGAAGATGGTTCACGTGGTGGAGTTCCTTGCAGACCTGATCAGGCACGGCAAGGTCAACCTCGATCCGAGCAGGAACGACCATCTGAAGGTGACCTTTCATGACTCATGCAACACCTCCCGCGGTATGGGGATCTTCGAGGAGCCCCGCTATGTGATCAGGCATGTCTGCAACCACTTCTATGAGATGCCCGAGAATACCATAAGGGAGAAGACCTTCTGTTGCGGAAGCGGTTCTGGCCTGAACGCCGGTGAGAACATGGAGCTGAGGATGAGAGGCGGTCTTCCGAGGGCGAACGCCGTCAAGTACGTGAACGACAGGTACGGGGTGAACATGCTGGCCAATATATGCGCCATCGACAGGGCGGCCCTCACCACACTGATGCAGTACTGGGTCCCCGATGTCGACGTCTGCGGTGTTCACGAGCTGGTCGGCAACGCCCTTGTGATGAAGGGTGAGAAGAAGAGGACCATGGACCTCAGGCTTGAGCCCCTCCCGGGCATGGAGGAGGAAGAGGAGGAGGAAGAGTGATGTACGATGGAGGCAAGATAATCTTAGGTATCGCGGTCTTTCTGGCCTTTGCCACTTTTCCCTTTTACTCGAACATGGGCAGGACCGTCCCCAAGGCCGAGCCGAAGATCGACACACCCGTCATCCAGCAGATGGAGGAGAAGGAGTGTGTGGAACCGAAGGAGTTCATGAGGGCCGAGCATATGAAGCTGCTGAACGAATGGAGGGACTCCGCACTCCGTGACGCCAGGAGGGTCTACGTCAGCAGCAGAGGGAAGAGGTACGACATAAGCCTCCAGAACACCTGCATGAAGTGCCACTCGAACAAGAGCAAGTTCTGCGACGAATGCCACGGCTATGCCGCTGTTAAGCCATACTGCTGGGATTGCCACTTTGTGAAGGAGGAGGCCAGAGATGAGCATTGACAGAAGGGAGTTCCTCAAGATAGCCGGCCTGACCGGCATAGGGATCGGTCTGGGGGCGACGAATCTCCTTCTCAGGGGCGGGCTGGAGGCATCGCAGTTCGAGCCGCCTCCCGAGGGGCTGACCGCTGAGAGATGGGCGATGGTCGTGGACCTGAGGAGGTTCAAGACGGAGGAGGACTACAGGAGGGTGATAGAGGCCTGTCACAGGATCCACAACGTGCCGGACTTCGGCAACCCGAAGGACGAGGTGAAGTGGATCTGGACGGATACCTTCGAGCACGCCTTTCCGGGGCAGAAGAGCGAATTCATACCCGAGGGCCTCAAGCGCCTCCCCTTCCTGCTGCTGTGCAACCACTGCGACAACCCTCCCTGCGTCAGGGTATGCCCCACGAAGGCGACATTCAAGCGGAGCGACGGGATAGTGATGCAGGACTTCCACCGCTGCATCGGGTGCAGGTTCTGCATGTCCGCCTGTCCCTACGGTTCAAGGAGCTTCAACTGGAGGGACCCGAGGCCCTTCATAAAGGAAATAGACCCCGCTTACCCGACGCGGACGATAGGGGTGGTGGAGAAGTGCACCTTCTGTGAGGAGAGACTCGCAAAGGGGCTCGAGCCCGCCTGTGTCGAGGCGTCAAGGGGCGGACTGATCTTCGGTGACCTCGCGGACCCCGATTCAGAGGTGAGGAGGGTCCTCGGCTCACACTACGCAATCCGCCGCAAGGCCGAACTCGGGACAGGACCCAGTGTGTTCTACATAATAGGAGGTGAGGAATATGCTTGAGAAGGCGTTGACCGGAAGCAGGAGATACTGGGGCTGGATAGCACTGTTGCTTCTCCTTGCAGGGGTGGGATTTCTCTTCTACCTCCGACAGTTCAGCTACGGCCTGGGGATAACGGGGATGAGCAGGGACGTGTCCTGGGGCCTCTACATCGGGCAGTTCACCTTCCTCGTCGGTGTGGCAGCCTCGGGTGTTATGCTCGTTCTCCCCTACTATCTGCACGATTACAAGAAGTTCGGGAAGATCACCATCCTGGGTGAGTTCCTCGCCGTTTCCGCAGTGGTGATGTGTCTGCTCTTCATCTTCGTCGACATGGGTCAGCCGATGAGGATCATGAACGTGCTGCTCCATCCCACGCCGAACTCGGTCATGTTCTGGGATGCCTTCGTCCTGACGGGCTACCTGGTGCTCAACATCGTGATAGGCTGGACCGTGCTCGGTGCGGAGAGGAAGGAGGTGCCCCCACCGGGCTGGGTGAGGCCCCTGATCTACCTCTCCATAGTCTGGGCGCCGAGTATCCATACCGTCACCGCCTTCCTGTACGCTGGCCTGCCGGGAAGACACTTCTGGCTTACGGCCATCATGGCCGCCCGGTTCCTTGCATCGGCCTTCGCCTCCGGTCCGGCCCTCCTCATCCTGCTGGCCTTCATCATCAGGAGGTACACCAGGTTCGATCCCGGCAGGGAGGCGATACAGGCCCTGGCGAAGATCGTTACTTACTTCATGATCACCAACGTCTTCTTCTTCGGCCTCGAGCTCTTCACCGCCTTCTACAGCGGGGTTCCGGGGCACAAGCACCCCTTCGAGTACCTCTACACGGGGCTCGAGGGCCACGGGAGGCTTGTGCCGTACATGTGGATCTCCGCCATCCTGGCGGTCTTCTCCATAATTCTGCTGATCAACCCGAAGACGCGCAGGAACGAGCGTACCCTGGCGGCCGCCAGTACGGCCGTCTTCCTCTCCCTCTGGATCGACAAGGGGTTCGGCCTCATCGTGGGCGGATTCCTCCCCAACCCCTTCGAGAAGATCACCGTCGAGTACTGGCCTACGTTGCCCGAGACGCTCATCACCGTCGGCGTCTGGGCCGTGGGGTTCCTGATCCTTACCGTCCTTTACAAGGTGGCCATATCGGTCAAGGAGGGGCTCGGCACCGAGGAGTCGGTCCATTGACGACCTCTCCGGGGCGGTGAGGCAGCTTCACAGCATGCGCACTGCCCGGGGCGGGCCCGGCCCGCCCCGGGTTTCCC
>WGEZ01000132.1 GCA_015492515.1 Nitrospirota bacterium | reverse complement strand
CGACATGGTCCAGGCGATCGCCACGGCCACCGAGGAGCAGTCTGCGGCGGTCGAGGAGGTGTCCACGAACATGGAGAACATCGCCGCTGTCTCGAAGTCGACCCAGACGGGTATCTCCCAGATCAATACGGCCACTAACGAGCTGGCCAGGCTGGCGAGCGAGTTCAAGACCCTTGTGGCGTGGTTCAAGATAGAACCGAGCCGGGTCCAGGCCGCCCACTACGGCGAAGAGGCCTATCTGCCCGAAGCCGATTACCATACATCAGCCGCCTCCTCCGGGAACGGAGAGTCAGGACGGTAGCATCATCGACGTCACCCGGCGGGGATGATCTCCCGGGCCGGGTGACCCTCCTCTCACACCCTGTTCTCCGCCTTCAACCCCTCTCAGTGCAGAAGGTGGACCGGTTCGGCTAAAATAGGGTAGCCATGGATGACGAAGGAAGGAAGACGGCCGACTGGTTCAGGGGCTGGAGGCTCGGCATCGCGATACTGCTCGTCGTCCTCTTCATGCTGCTCTGGGGACAGCTCTTCGACGTCAGGCCGCCTTCAGAGCAACAGATCAGCTACAGCGAATTCATCGAACAGCTTGAGGCAGAGAACATAGAGTCCGTCACCATCAAGGAGCTCCTGGTGAGGGGTGAGTTCGTCAAGGAGGTGGAGAGGCGGCTGCCCGAGGGGAAGGTGACGGTGAAGCGTTTCCGCACCTACCTGCCCTCCTTTCAGGGCGAGGGGCTCCTCTCGGAGCTGAGGGAGCGGCACGTGACGGTGAATGTAGAGCCGCCGGAGGAGACCTCCCTCCTCTGGAACATCCTGATGGGGATCCTCCCCTGGGTCCTTATCATCGGGCTCTGGGTACTGATCATGAGGCGGACCCAGCAGATCCAGGGCGGCCCGGGAGGGCTCTTCAAGTTCGGTGCCAGCAGGGCGAAGCTCTACGACGTCAAGCGGCCGAGCGTGACCTTCAAGGATGTGGCGGGCATGGAGCACGTCAAGCAGGAGCTGAGAGAGACGATCGAGTTCCTGAAGGACCCCGCAAAGTTCAGGAAGCTCGGGGCGAAGGTGCCGAAGGGTGTGCTCCTGGTAGGGCCGCCAGGCACGGGGAAGACGCTCCTTGCCCGTGCCGTGGCAGGTGAGGCGGGGGTCCCCTTCTACAGTATCAGTGCATCGGAGTTCATAGAGATGTTCGTGGGGGTGGGTGCCTCACGGGTCAGGGACATGTTCCAGAAGGCGAAGGCCTCCCATCCGAGCATCATCTTCATAGACGAGATCGACTCCGTCGGCCGTACCCGCGGCACCGGCCTCGGTGGCGGCCATGACGAGCGGGAACAGACGCTGAACCAGCTGCTGAGCGAGATGGACGGCTTCGAACCCCATGAGGAGGTGATCGTGATGGCGGCCACCAACAGGCCCGACGTCCTCGACCCGGCACTGCTGAGGCCCGGCCGGTTCGATCGTCAGATCGTGATAGACAGACCGGGCTGGAAGGACCGGAAGGCGATACTCGAGGTCCATGTGCGGGACAAGAAGCTCGCAGACGACGTTGACCTCGAGGATATAGCGAGGGGGACACCGGGGATGACCGGGGCCGACCTTGAGAACCTTGCAAACGAGGCTGCACTGATCGCCATCAGGAAGAACAAGGACAGGATCGATATGGCTGATTTCGAGGAGGCGAGGGACAAGATACTGATGGGCGCCGTGAGGGAGGAGACGATCAGTGAGATGGAGAAGAGGATAACCGCCTACCACGAGGCCGGACACGCCCTGGTTGCCCGGGAGCTCCCCAACACCGATCCGCTGCACAAGGTGAGCATCCTGCCCCGGGGGATGTCCATGGGTGCCACGCAGCTGCTGCCGGAGGAGGACCGGCACTACTACCCCAAGTCGTACCTGATGAGCAGGCTCTGCATAACCCTCGCCGGGAGGATCGCCGAGAAGATCGTCTTCAACGACGTGAGCTCAGGTGCCCAGAACGACCTGAAGGAGGCGACCTCCCTGGCGGAGAAGATGGTGGCCCAGTGGGGCATGAGCGACAGGATCGGTCCCCTGAGCCTCGGCAGGGGGGAGGAACACCCCTTCCTGGGCAGGGAACTCGCACAGCCCAAACGCTACAGTGAGGAGATGGCCTGGCTCATGGACCAGGAGATAAGGAAGCTGATCATCGACGCCGAGTCCAGGGCGGAGGAGATACTGTCAGCCAACAGGGACCTGCTTGACAGCCTGGCCGAGGCCCTCCTGAAAGAGGAGGTCCTCGAGAGGGACGACGTGGAGAGGATCATCAAGGAGGCACGGAAGAGGAGGCCCTCTTAGCACCCCCATGGGGGGTGCTCATCTCGATCGGCTGGCGGACTCCAGGGACCTCAGCTCATAGATCCTCACAGGCTCCCTCCTCCCCTTCACGACCACCTCCGCCAGGCGCCTTACCGTGAGGTGTCCGATCCTTCCCGAGGAGATCAGCTCCCTGATCCTCTCCAGTGTAAACTCCGTTATCAGGATCGGGACGCCGTACTCCCTTGTGAGGGCCTCCACCCTTGCTCCGAGATTGACGTGGTCCCCTATCACCGTGTAGTCCATCTTCTTGCCCTCGGCGCCGATGTTCCCGACCACCACCTCTCCGGTGTTTATCCCGATACCCGCGTCAAGGACCGGTCTGCCTTCCGATCTCCACCTGGCCTGCAGCTCCCCGAGCCTCTGGACCATGTTCAGTGCACACCTGACGGCGAGCTCGGCGTGGTTTTCCTGCGGCATCGGTGCGCCCCAGAAGGCGACGATCTCGTCTCCGACGAACTTGTCCAGCGTGCCGTCCCACCGGAATATCACCTCCGTCATCGCACCGAGGTAGTCGTTCAGCAAGGCCACCACCTCTTCGGGCGGATGCCTCTCGGAGAAGGCGGTGAAGGCCTTTATGTCGGAGAACAACACCGTGGTCTCGCGCCTCTCGCCCCCGAGCCTCGCCATATCGGGGTTCCTGATCAGCTCGTCCACCACCCTCTCCGTCACATAGCTTGAGAACATCCTCCTGATCTCCCTCGCCCTCCTCTCCTCGGTGAAGTAGCTGTGGCTTATGATGAACGCGCCCTCGGCAAGGACCGTGAGGACCGGATAGATGAGGTTCAGCCTTATACGGCCGTACATGAAGAGGCCCTGGTTGAGCACGACGATGACCAGTATCAACGACACATACAGCAGGATCAGATAGACCGCCCTCTTCCTCCTGCCCATGATCAACGCGAGCCCCCCTGCCAGCAAGACGGCGAGTATATCCACGTAGGCAGGGGCCTTCACGATGTAGTCGTTGTTGAGCAGGTTCGCCACCACAGCGGCGTTCTTCTCCACCCCGGGTGTGTTGGCGGAGAAGGGCGTGACCTTCATGTCATAGGTCGCTATGGCGGAGGTGCCGATCAGGACGATCCCGTCTCTGAAGACCTCGGGGTCTATCTCTCCGGAGAGGACGGCTGAGGCCGAGAGATAGGGGAAGCTCCCCTCGGGCCCCGGATAGTTGATATGGAGCCGGCCGAACCCGTCGGTGGGGACGACCCTTCCGCCGATCTCGACCCCTTCACCCCCGATTATGGCCGTCTTCTCCAGGGGGACGCCGAGGGCGATCCGCGCAGCCTGGAGCGCCAGGGAGGGGAAGTACTCGTCTCCATACCTGATGTAGAGGTTCTCCCACCGGAGCTTTCCGTCCCTGTCAGGCAGTGAGTAGACATGTCCGAAGGTGGCGGAGCCCCTGATAGGCTCCGGAGGAAGGAGGACCCTGCGGGCGTTGAACCTGAAGTCCCTGAGGCGGCTCAGGTTGTAGATCCTCGGTATCACCTGGTCATAGAGGGAGTCATCGATTTCACCCTCGAAGGCCTTCCCCTCCTCGATCTCGAAGACGAGGGCCACGACGACCCTTTCTCTATGGCTGCTGAAGACCCTGGCGAGCGCCCCGTCCGCCTCTGGTGATTCAGGCTCGGAGTAGAATATATCCACAGCCACGACCCTGGGCCCGCCCTCCAGGACCTTCCGGAGCAGCTCAGCCTGAAGCTTCCTCGGCCAGGGCCATCTGCCGTACTCCGAGAGGCTCCTCTCGTCCACGGCGACGATGGATATCCCCTCAGGGACCTGTGGAGGTAACAGGAGGTTTCTCATCCTGAACCTGTAGTCCAGCAGGAGTGACTCTGCATACCCGTCGATGATGCCGGGGTTCAGGTAGGCCAGGAGTGCACCGGTGAGGATTATGGCCAGGGAAACGGAGGACGCCGTCCTGCTGACCCGCTTACCGGCTGATCCCAGAGACCCGATCGCGACCTCCCGACGCCCCTGCCTTCAGGATCCTCCCCCTCTGGTTCTCCACGATCCTCCCCCTGCTCCCCTCTTCGGTGAACTCGATCAGCTCCACCCTGCCGTCCCTCCGCTTCAGATACATGGCGTCGTCCCTCTCCAGCTTCGGGAAGTACCTGCCCCCTATATCCTCGTACAGGTCGATCCTGTAGAGGAGGGTCCCCCTGTCGCCTCCCTCCTCTGCCGATATGCTCAGCAGGCCGTCCCGCTCGTAGACCCTGTATCTGCCGTTGTCGTTCCTGTAGCCCACGTAGTATCTGCCGGTATCCTTCAGGTATATGTCCGCATCCATGGGGTAGAGCTCGCCGTCCACCACCTCGAAGAACCTCCTCCCCTCTATCCTGAAGGTCTTCTCCGTGTCGCAGAGGGGCCACTCCGAGACCAGCCTGTCGGGGCTGTGGGTCAGTATCGCCCTCTCTCTGTCAAGGAGGGAGTCCTTCAGTATCCTGTAGTCCGTATGGACCGCCGTGGCCCTCGTCGTCACGTCATGTATCACCACCGCCTCTTCGTCGCTCATGATCTCCACCGCCTCCCTGTACCGCTCCTCGCTCCACACCCGTTCGATGTAGTCGTTGATATCGCCGTAGATGACGGAGGCGGCCTCGAACTCCTCCACCGTCATTCCGAGCCTCTGCTGCCTCTTCTCGCTGTAGAGGGCCCGCCAGAGCTCCAGGTCGTTCACCGTATCGGAGCTGAATATGAGCGTCTCCCCTCCGGTCCTTATCCTTATCCCTATGGCCGGTATCCCGTGCCATACAGGCGCCTTCAGCGCCTCGACGGTGAAGCCCTCCTCCTCGTCGACATAGACGTCTCCGTCCTGTTTGTAGAAGGTGTCCGAGCAATAGGGATAGAAGCACTCGGGCTCGACCCATTCCCCGTAGTCGGGGTCCTTGAAGAGCATCCGGGCTCTGCCGGTCTTCCTGCTTATCACGACCTTCGCCCTCTCAGGACCGACCACTTTACCGTCGCTGTCCATCACGCAGAGGCTCGTCCTGCCGCCGCCCTCCTCCACAGAGGCGATCCTGTACCTCGCCTCCGGACCGATCCTCCGGTGGTTCACATACTCCTCGTAAGGGATATCCACCACCCTCTTTGAGTCCTCCGAGAGGCTCCTGTCAAGGGCCGGAGCAGAGGCCCTGAGGAGTTCGTTCTGGACGTCCTCGGAGGTGAGGAGGAAGACCCTGTTCAGGACGTCGGGTATGTACATGTTGAAGAGGGCGAGGTCGGTGAACCACCTCTTGTGGTCGTCGTGGCAGTGGGTGATGATCAGCCCCTTTGTCTCCTTCAGCCCCTCGCCGCCGATCTGCTGGAAGAGGGGGGCGCCGCAGTCAAGGAGATAGACGGCCCGTCCTATCCTTATCTGGTAGCCGATGCTCTTGCCCATCCTGGAGAAGGGTCCGAAGTCACCGAGTATGCGTACCGTTATACCCTTGGTCATCAGCAGGATATTATAGCAGTGAACCCGTGGGGCTGAAAAGGGTGCTGACGAGGTGTCCTTAACATGTCGTAAGGGAGGTGATGGCTGTACAGGTCCTGTCGCCGGTCATGGTCACCATGCCGTCAGAGCAGTCAGGGTCACCGCTCCAGCCGCAGAAGTATCCATTGCTCAGCTCATACTGCAGGGTCACGATCGTGCCGTAGTCATAGGGCTCGGTACAGTCTCCTCCGCTCTCGTTGCAGTCGATGCCCGGCGGATCACTCCATATGTTTATGCTCCCCTGCCCTGATATCTCCACCGTGAGGGTGTATCTCAGGGGCTCGAAGGTGGCTGTACAGGCCTTGTCTCCGGTCATCACCACTATGCCGTCGGAGTTGCAGTCACCGCTCCAGCCTGCAAAGAGGGAGCCCTTCTCCGGCTCGGGCGTCAACGAGACGAGGGTGCCCTCAAGAAACAGGGCAGAGCAGTCCTGTCCGCAGGTGATCCCCGGCGGGTCGCTGGTCACCGTGCCGCTTCCCGCGCCGGCCTTGTACACTGTGAGGTTGTACCAGGACTGGTACTGTTCAAAGATCGCGGTGCAGGCCTTGTCGGCGTCCATGGTCACCACCCCGTCTGAGCAGTCAGGGTCACCGCTCCAGCCTTCAAAGATAGAGCCTGGATCGGGTTCCGGCGTAAGGGTCACCACCGTCCCGGCATCGTATGACTCGATGCAGTTCACACCGCAGGCGATCCCCGGCGGGTAGCTCGTCACCGTACCGCTTCCCGAACCAGCGGTGTTCACCGTGAGGGTGAACTTCCCGGTGAGGGGGAAGGTGGTCGCACACCTCTCCACGGTGTTGTCGTCCGTGTTGCCGGCCTCATCCTTGGCCCTCACCACGAAGCAGTATGTCGTTGAAGGGTTGAGACCGGTGACCGTGTAGGTCACGGCACCCGGCCCTGTGGTGTAGTCCGGGGTGCTGAAGTCCTGGCCTCCCGGTGAGGTGGAGAGGTATATCAGGTACTGGATGTTCGACGACGGTGTCACGTCGTCCGTGGCAGGGTCCCACCCCAGGGCTATCTCGGTGGCTGAGACCGCTGTGGCCGAGACAAGGCCGTCGAAGAGGGGTGGTGTGTCGTCCGCTCCACAGACCATGATCAACGTGATCGTCAGAGGATCGCCGAAAAGGTCTGCATAGGCGTCTCCATAGCAGAGGAGCCCGTCTTCACCCACACCCTGTGCCGAAGAGCTGTAGGCGAAGGCCTCGAAGTGCCTGTTCAGGCCGTTGGGCACCAGGAGGGAGACCTGGACGCTCTCCCGGCCCTGGAGGCCTATCCTCTCCTCGATGCTCTCCATGTCAGGTGCTGAGACCCTGATCACCAGATAGTCGTACTCAACCGCCGCCGTGGCGATCGAGCTCACCTCCCTCTGGCCGAGCTCTATCACGACGCCGGTCCTCTCCGTGCCGCCGCCCCCTCCACCTGTGCCGCCGCAGGAGGCGATGACCAGGAAGACCATGCCGAGAAGTCCTGTGTATAGCAGATGCCTCATACCTGTGCTCCCTAATCTGGAAAGACTATTATCAGCTCCACCGGGGTCTGGCCTGCTCCGAAGGCGGCTGCCGGGACCTGGACCACCGGCGGTTGATACCTCATCAGCTCGCTTGTCTCCACAGCCGGTCCCGGGGCGGAGAGGCCGGGCATCCTCCCGGGCAGTACGGTCCTGTCCTCTGGTATGCTGCCGATGGTCACCGTATCGAGGGTGAGCCTCCTCATCTCCTCCGGTCCTGCAGGTGAGGCCTTCACGGGCGGCCTCCCTGCCGGGACACAGCTCTTGAAGCCCTCCTTGACGCTCACCACGCCCCCTATCTCCTCCCTCACGTTCCGGAGCGAGACCTCTCCCTCCAGCACGGTGACGCATGAGAGGGCCGAGTCTCTCTCCGTCCAGAGGATGAACCTCGTACCCCTGGCGGCGGCCACTGCGGTGGGTGTATGGATCTGCAGCTCGGTCCTGCCGACCACCACCCTCAGGGAGCCCTTGATCAGCCTGTATATGGACCGTGACCTCCTCTTCTCAGGGCTGTACAGGTACTCCTCCACCACCACCCGGCTCAGCTCGCCGAGGTTGAGGACGCTGTCATCGGTGAAGAAGAGCTTCGTCCTCGACTTCACGTCGGTCTCCACCGCGTCCTTCAGAAGCAGCGGCATACGCGCTCTGGCATCCATCCTCTCTCCGTCCCTCAGAAGATACACCTTCCTCTTCACCATCAACACCCGTCCCGCCTCTGTCTCAGGGTAGGAGTCGGTGCCGAGAAGGAGCACGAATGCAAGGCAGAATGCCAGAGAGGATATCTTCACGAGGCTTCTCTTCATAGTACACCAACCCTCAGGAATACCCCTGTTATGCTCCTCCTGTAGTCGAATATCCCGATATTGGAGTCATTGACGGTGTAGCTCTCCGTCACCGAGACGCTCATCCTTCCGGAGAGCAGATACGTCAGCGCGAGGGAGTACTGCTGCATCCTGTCCAGTCGCCTCTCGCCGTACCCCGGATAATCGTCCCTGTACCGCCTCCTGTTGAATTCACCGGAGAGGCTCAGATAGAGGGGAGAAGAGACCCTGTAGAGGACCTCGGCGCCGAACCTGTAGCCGTCGTAGTCCCAGTACTCCCGCTCCGTCCTGTCCCTGTCGCTGAAGAGATAGACCTTCCCCTTCAGCCTCCCGGAGAGGAAGTTCTGTCTCAGGCCGATGCTGGTCAGATATCCTGTCCTCTCGGAGTTGGTCCTGTATATCTCGGTGTCCCAGTACTTATGGTCCCTGTACTCGTATATCGCCTCGGTGTAGCATCTCCTCCCCTTCATCAGGGCGAGCCCGCCGTGGTAGGTGTGTACCCTGCTGTAACGATCACCGCCGAAGAGCGTATACTCCAGCGAGTATCCTGCAGAGAGGCTCAGGGCCTCGGTGAGAGCGACCTCGACGGCGGGTGCGATCTTGTGGTAATGGACGTTGAAATCGTTCAGGTCGAAGTGGATGCTCTGGTAGAAGCTGTAATCGAGCTTCAGGGCCGCCCTGTCGCCCTTCAACGGCACGGCGCCGGCCTTCAGATGGAAGACGGCCCTCCCGTCGGCCTTCTTATCCGCCTCGACCGGCGGGTTGGAGGGCTCCAGTATCACGTTGCTGTCATACTGCAGTCCTGTATAGATATCGAGCCGGTAGGGTCTTTCCTCCCTCCCGCAGCCGTTGATCAACCTCCGGGCATACTCCTTGAGGGGTTCGTCTTCTGAGAGTGCCGTGTATCTGGAGAGGTACTCCACCGCCTTCTCACAGCGGGAAGTGACATAGTAGAGACGGCCGAGCTCAAGGTAGGCCTCCACAGCGGAGCCGTCGAGGCTGAGTGTTTTGAGGAAGAGCTCCTCGGCCTTCCCGTGGTTGCCGACCCTCGCGTGGGCGACCCCTGCGTAGTAGGTCGTCTCAGGGTCGTCGGGCGAGAGCCTGAGGGCCTCTTCAAGCAGCCTCAGGGCGTCCTCCATCCTTCCCTCGTTCATCTTCTCTATCCCCCGGGCCAGATAGAGCTCATGAGTCCCGGCGTATAGATGGAGCGGAAAGAGGAAGAGAAAGAGGACCACCGACAGGACCCCGACAGGACTCTCTAACAAGGCGAGCTCTCTCCTCATACCCTCACTCTCCGATTTTCTGTTGTAGATATCATATCCCGGCCGTGAATGTCAAGGAGAATTTCCGGGGTGACGTCAGGGACGGGCCTTTGCGGCATGTTCTCAGGAATTCGGAGCGTCGGCACGGGCCCGATCAGAAGGACCGGCCTCCCCTGGCGAATGTATCCGGTGAGATCAGGAAGTAACCTCCTCTCTCCACGACGGCCTGATCCTCTGCCAGGGCCTTCAGCGCCTTTGTAATCGCCTCCCTCGAGGCGCCTATCCTTACCGCCAGTTCCTTGTGCGTCTGTTTCCTGATCCTGTAGTAACCGTCTTCGCCCCTCTCTCCCTCCCTCTCCGCCGTGTTCACAAGGAGCCTGACGAGCCTCTCGCGCACGTCCAGGAATGCGAGGGACTCTATCATCTCATCGGCCTTCCTCAGCCTCTCCACGAGGGCGCCGAGGATCTCGATCGCGATCATCGGGTTTTCCTTTATCGCCTCGAGGAACCTCTCCCGCTTCAGTACACCGAGGATCACATCCCCCTCTGCAACCACGGTGGCAGACCTCGGCTTGCCGTCGATGAGGCTCATCTCTCCGAAGAAGTCGCCTTCGTTGAAGTTCGTCAATATGAGCTCGTTGCCCTCCTCATCGAGAAAGGTCACCCTCACCCCGCCCCTCAGGACCATGTACAGGTCGGTGCTCTCGTCGGCCTGGGAGAGGACGGTCTCCCCTCCCTTGACGCTGAGGATGTCGAAGTCCTCGGTCACCTCTCTCAGATGGTCCTCCGGGAGGCCCCTGAATATATGGACCCTTCTCAGGAACCTCTCGATAAGCGCCCTATCACGGTCCCTCATGGAGATTGCACCCCCTCCGGCGGGTTTGTGGGGGCCAGAGGCCTGTCGGGCTGCCCTCTCGGGCGGACCCCACGGGTATTATACGGGATGTTATGCCCTTTTGCAAACCGGGCCCGCCCGGGGGCTCAGTGGTGTCCTCCCTCCGAGTGGCCTCCGGCGATGATGTAGAGGGCCTCCGAGTCGGTGCCGTTGTCGAGCCAGCAGGTCTCCTCACCCTTCAGATGCAGGGCCTGTCCCTCCCTGAGCAGTCCTTCGCGGTCTCCGGTGACCCTGAGGTCACCCTTCAGGGCGATCAGGAGCTCCTCGTGTCCCCTGCCGGGCTTGAGCCTCCTGCCCTTCTCACCGGGCTTCATCACGCCGTAGATGAGATAGCAGGCATGGCTCCCCGTCTGACCTGCTCCAAGGATGTATTCACCCGATTCCCCCACCATGCCTCTCACCTCAAAGACCTCCATAAAGCCCTCCTATGCCTTCAGATTCATCCTGCAGTCCTCGATCAGGCCCCTCGCCCTCCTCCGGATCTCGAGGGCGAAGGCATCGCCTCTGTGAAGACCCTCCTCGAGGCGGTCCAGGACGTCATAGTACATCTCCCATCCATCCCTTTCCCTCTGGTAGGCCTTGGTCAGGGGCTCGGGTTCACCGAGGAGCCTCCCGATCACCCGGTGAAGACGTCTTGTGCCAATCTGCAGGAGTTCGAGCCCCTCCTGATCCTTCCCATCCTTGAAGAACGAGGCCGCCTTCAGCGCCAGTCTCAGATAGGCCAGGGTGAACGGCACGGAGGATACGAAGCAACCCGTGAAGGGATCGATCACCTTCTTTGTCTCCTCCAGAGGCCACGGCAGGGCGCGTGCATAGAAGGTGAACCAGAGGCCGCGGGCGTAATCGCCGATCAGCTTTCCCGCATAGGCCGTCCTGATCGCCTCTCCGGCAAAGGCCTCCTTGTCATGACGCATGATCAGCCCGTCCTTGTGGACGTATCTGAGTCTCTTCCCCCTGCCCTTGAAGAGCACGGACAGGAGGTAGGCCTGGTCCTCCGCACGGCCTATGAAGGTCGGAGTGAAGGGCCTGTGTCTCCTCAGGCTCCGGACAAGGATGCCGCAGGTGCCCCCTGTCACATGGACCCTCTGGATGCACCGCCTCTCACCGTCGATATCCTCGCCCCTGTAGCGTGTCATCATCTCCGCTTCGGTGGAGAGGGCCTGGGGGAGCCGGCTGAAGAAGACGAGCTCGTCGGCGGTGAGCTCCCTCTCCTGGAGGCATACATCCGGGGTGTACAGGGAGGTTGCTATGTCGGCCTTGTTCACGAGGGCGCCGGCTATCATTCCCAGCTCCACCTCACCGCCCCCGCTCTCTATCCCTTCCGCACCCCAGAGGGGTGTCTTGAGATGCTCAAAGGCGGAGGCACCGCTCTGCTCCACCAGCTCCCTCTGGGGGAAGACCTGATCCAGGTCTATCTTGAAGGTCCCCCTGACCCTCTGATCGACGAGGACCTGCCACAGGGCCGCGATCGCCTTCAGGAAGCTGTAATGCCTGCCGTACTCGCCGTCCACCCCGATGACCTCCCTCAGCAGGCCGCAGTCGGCGCCTTCCATATACCGCTCCGCTGCCGGGATCAGTACCTCCTCCAGGAGCCTCGACGTCTCTGCCTCTGTGAATATATAGAGGTCGAGGTGCCGGATGTCGCTCCTCCGGAGCTCACCCTCCAGATACTCCTTCGCTATCCCCTGAAGCCCCCTGTGGGTGACGGAGACGGAGAGGAGACAGCTGAGCCTCGCACCTCCGTCCACTGTTCCGCGCTCCTTCTCGAAGGCCACCGCCTCATCCAGCCCCGTCAGCCCGTATATCACCTCGTTCCTCTCCCTCTCCACCCCGATCTGGATCGGATGGTCATACCAGTAGAGCTGCTCCTCCTCTACGGCCCTCTTCAACCCCTCCCGGAGGGAGGTGCCGAAGGGAAGCTCGTCTATGTCCACGGAACGGGAGGGTATGGTGAGCAGGACGTTGGACGTGAAAAGGACCTCCCGCGCCGGGTCCCTTATCGGTGAGGGGTTCAGCCCCGTGAGGTCCACCCTCCTCTTCTCCCGGAGCAGTCCGATCGCCCTCTCCCTCTCCTCACAGAGGGAGAGGCCCTCGGGAAAGAAGACCGCCCATAACCTCTTGATCGTCTCCTTGCGGTCCGTCAGGTCCCCGGCCCCCCTGATCCATGAATACAACCGGTGGAGCTCCTCTTCAAACCGCCTCTCCCTGGAGCATGCGTCAGCGATCTCGGAGTGGAGGATGCCGGGGCCCTCATCGTAGAACTCGACCGCCTCCCGCCAGGATGGATCGGCCTTCCTTCTACGGATATAATCCTCCGCCTCCCGGTACAGGGGATGGAACCCTCCGGAGAGGACGATCAGAAAGGCCGCGTTCAGGTTTGCGGCGATTGCAGCGGGAGACACCTCCTCCGGACGGAACTGCTCCGAGATATCGATCCCGGTCAACGGCTCCCCGCGGTCTCCAGGACCTGTGAGGGCCCTTATTATGGTCTCGATCTTCTCTGCTGTCTCCCTGTTCATTTACGGATCGGTGCTACCCGGGATGTATCGTGGTTATCCGCCTCTGTATATAACGCTTTGCAACCCCCTTGATCACCCTCCTGGAGCCGGGGAAGACCATCAGGAAGCCGATGAAGTCGGTGATGAACCCGGGAGTGAGAAGGAGGGCTCCAGCAACGAGGATCATCGTCCCGTCGATCAGCTCCTCGGCCGGGAATACGCCTTCCATCATGTTCCGCTGGATGCGGTACATCACCCCGAGCCCCTCCAGCCTCACCATGTATGCTCCGACGACGGCGGTCAGTATCACGAGCGCTATCGTGTTCAGGGCACCGATGATCGAGCCCACCTTAATCAGGAGGGTGAGCTCCACAACGGGGACGACGGTGAATATCAGGAAGAGCTTAAGGAACATCGCCTGAGACGCCGGAGGTCTGGAACGCCCCCTCCAGCCCGTAGCCTTCCTTAGCGAGATGCCTCCCCGTGTAGGACCTCCTGCAGTGCAGGAGCCCTGCCGGAGGGCCCTCGAAGATGATGCCGCCGCCGTCAGGCCCTCCCTCCGGGCCGAGGTCGACCACCCAGTCGGCAACGCTCACAACGTCGAGGTTGTGCTCTATCACGACCACGGTGCTCCCCTCGTCCACGAGGCGTCTGAGCACCCTCAGGAGGGCAAGGACGTCCCTGTAATGGAGCCCCACGGTCGGCTCATCAAGTATGTACAGAAGGCCCTTCCTCTTTGCACCGCCCAGCTCCGCACAGATCTTCAGCCTCTGGGCCTCGCCTCCCGATAGGGTCGTCGCCGACTGGCCGAGCCTGAGGTAGCCGAGGGCGATCTCCTGCATGATCGAAAGCCGTGCACGAATCTGCTCCTCCGAGGAGAAGAACCGTACCGCCTCGTCCACGGTCATCTCGAGGACCTCGTGTATGTTCCTGCCGCGGTAGGTCACCTTCAGCGCCTCCGGTCCGTACCGTCTGCCCCCACACTCCTCGCACCTGACGAAGAGGTCCTCGAAGAAGTACATCTCGAGCCTCTCGAACCCCTCCCCCTTGCACCGCTCGCACCTGCCGCCGGGGACGTTGAAAGAGAAGAAACCGGGGCTGTATCCGTGGGTCCTCGAGTGGGGCTGCTCTGCAAAGAGCCTCCTTATGAGATCGAATATCTTGAGGTAGGTCACAGGGTTTGAACGGGGCGTCCTCCCGATGGGCGTCTGGTCGATGAGACGCACCCCCTTCAGCTCTTCAACCCCTTCGAGAGAGTCGAAGGGGAGGGGGTGTTCGTAGGACTGCCTGAAATGACGGGCCAGCGCCCTGTACAGGGTCTCCACGACGAGGGAGCTCTTGCCGGAGCCCGAGACACCGGTGACGACGGTGAAGCTGCCGAGGGGGATCGCGAGGTCTATGCCCTTGAGGTTGTTTCCCCTGGCCCCCCGGAGGGTGAGGCGTCCTCCGCGGAGGGGTCCCTCCTTGCGGAGGGGCCTCAGCCTTTCTCTGTCGAGCCCCTTCAGGTATCTCGCCGTCAGGGTATCGGTCCTCAGAAAGCCCTCCCTCTCACCGGAGTAGATGACCTCACCGCCCTTCTGGCCTCCACCGGGGCCGAGTTCGACGATCCAGTCCGAGGAGTCGATCACCTTCCTGTCATGCTCCACCACGACCACCGTGTTGCCCAGGGAGGCGATCTCCCTGATGATCTCTGCAATCCTCTCGGTGTCCCTTGCGTGGAGCCCCACGGTGGGCTCGTCCAGGACGTAGAGGGTGCCGGTGAGGCGCGCCCCGATCTGGTTCGCCAGGTTGACCCTCTGGTACTCGCCTCCTGAGAGGGTCTTGCCCAGCCGGTTGAGGGTAAGATAGTCCAGCCCCACCCTTGCGAGGAACCCCAGCTTCATCTTTATCTGCCTCAGCACCTCCCTGGAGACCCTGTGTTCATAGGGGGTGAGCGTCAGTCTTCTGAAGAAATCGATGAGTTCCCCTATCGGCATCTCCCCGAGCTCTGCGATATCCAGCCCGGCTATCCGGTAGGCGAGCGACTCCCGCCTCAGCCTCTTGCCCCTGCAGGAGGGGCATCTCACAGGAGACCTGTAGCGGCTGAGGAAGACCCTGACGTGGAGCTTGTAACGTCTGCCCTCGAGGTCCTCGAAGAAGTCATCCACCCCGTAGAAGTGGCTGTCGCCCGAGAACACCCTCTCCTTCTCCCTCTCCGTCAGTTCGGAGAAGGGCTTCTGGACGTCGATGCCCGCCTTCTTGGCATGTCTGAGGAGCTGCTCCTTCCACCACCTGGCACCGGGCTTCTCCCAGGGCTCTATCGCCCCCTCTGCGATGGAGAGGGACGGGTCGGGTACGATGAGCTCCCTGTCGTATCTCAACAGGTTGCCGAACCCCTTGCATTCCGGACAGGCGCCGACGGGATGGTTGAAGGAGAAGAGCAGGGGGGTCGGTTCAGGCACCTCGGTGCCGCAGGAGTCGCACCTGTTCTCCACGGAGAAGCTCAGGGGTGTGATGGTGAGGGAGCCGTCGTCCTGTCTGAAGATGTAGACCCTCACCCTCCCGCCGCCTTCCCTGTAGGCGAGCTCGATCGAATCGGCCATCCTCGGGTCGTCCTTTATCACGAGCCTGTCGACAACCACCTCCAGGGGCCGGGTCCTCCTCCGTCCGGTCCCGTGAGCCTCCAGCTCCGTTATCTCCCGGCCGTCCCATATGCGGTAGTAGCCCCTCTTCATCAGCTCTCCGGGGGCCTGGTCGGTCTCGAAGGTGATCAGCGCGCGTTCACCCCGGTGATGTCCGAGGAGCTCCGTTATTACGGCGTCCACGCTCCACCTCCTCACCTCCTCACCGCACTCCGGACAGTAGGGCCTCGCGACCCTGGCGAAGAGTACACGGAAGAGGTCGTACAGCTCGGTGAGGGTGCCCACGGTGGAACGCGAACCCTTCACGGGGTTCTTCTGCTCAAGGGCGATGGCGGGTCTGATGTTGTGTATGGCGTCGACGTCGGGACGGTCGAGCTTCTCGAGGAAGAGCCTCGCATAGGTGGAGAGGGATTCGATGAACCTCCACTGCCCTTCGGCGAATATGGTGTCGAAGGCGAGGGAGGACTTCCCCGATCCGGAGAGCCCTGTCACGGCGATGACGCTGTTGTGGGGAAGCCTGAGGGATATGTTCTTCAGGTTGTTCTGTCGAGCCCCTTCGATCACCAGATAGTGCATATGCTTCGTCCCGCCCACAGGGTCAAACACCGTGGGGTTTCAGCTGCTCTCTGAAAGAGAGCACCGAAAGAGGGGGTCCTCCTCTCCGCGGCGAGGCCGCGGGAACGGCCGGCCCCTGAATAGACATTATAGCAGACCCGGTCTCTCCATGGCGAAGCCCTCCGGGTGATCCTGTATAATGGTTGTATGAGGAGGTCCCTGAAGGGTGGCCCGGTGCAGCATATGTGGTGAAGCCTCGGGGTACATCTCGGCCGGGATGGGCGTCTGTCCGGGATGTATCAGGGAAAGGCCGGAGAGGGCCCTCCCCGTTGCGATGGAGGCCCACGGAAGGAGCAGGGCGGCCTTCGGACTGCCGGAGCGGCCTCCTGAGGACCCCGGAGGGCTTCCCTGTAACATATGCGTCAATGAGTGCAGGATTCCGGAGGGCGGTCTGGGATACTGCGGGTTGCGGCGGAACGAGGGCGGAAGGCTTCTCGGTGTGTCATCGGATGAGGGGAGGCTGTCGTGGTACCACGACCCCCTACCGACGAACTGCGTCGCCGACTGGGTGTGCCCTGGCGGCACAGGGGCAGGCTATCCGGATTACGCCCACCGTCCAGGCCCTGAATACGGCTACACCAACCTGGCGGTCTTCTTCCACGCCTGCTCGTTCAACTGCCTCTACTGCCAGAACTGGCGCTTCAGGGAGGAGACCAGGAGAGCGGAGACGGTCTCTGTCGAGAGGCTCCTCTCCGATATCGACGACAGGACCGCCTGCATATGCTACTTCGGCGGAGACCCGACACCACAGCTCCCCTTCGCGCTGAAGGCCTCGAGGCTCGCCCTCGAGAGAACCACCGGCAGGATCCTCAGGATATGCTGGGAGACTAATGGATCGATGCAGAGGGGGCTCCTCAAGGGGATGATAGAGCTCTCCCTTGTATCCGGCGGCTGTATCAAGTTTGACCTGAAGGCATGGGATGAGAACCTGCACACCGCCCTCACGGGCGTCACGAACAGGAGGACCCTGGAGAACTTCGCCCTGGCGGGCGAGGAGATCGGGAGGAGACCCCGTCCTCCACTGCTTGTGGCAAGCACCCTCCTTGTCCCCGGGTACATCGACGAAGAAGAGGTGAGGGGTATCGCGGGGTTCATCGCCTCCATAGACCGGAGCATACCTTACAGCCTGCTCGCCTTTTACCCGCACTTTTACATGTCTGACATGCCCCTGACCTCGAAGTCTCAGGCCTATAGATGCCTCGAGGCCGCCCGGGATGCAGGGCTCGACAACGTCAGGATCGGCAACCTCCACCTCCTCCGCTGAGAGGGGTCAGGGCCCCTCCTCCTTCATCCTGAGCACCTCGGCCCTCACCCTGTCGGCGAAGGCCTGGTGAGGATCGGCTGTCCCCTCCTCGACGACCGGTGCCACCGGCGTCCCGATCTGGATGGTGACCTTGAGGGGTTTCGGAAAGGCCGCACCCCTCGGCATCGACCTGAAGGTGCCCTCGATGCAGACCGGGACGACCGGTACACCGAGCTCGAGGGCGAGCATGCCCACCCCCTTCTTGAACTCCATCACCTCTCCGTCAAAGGTCCTGCCGCCCTCGGGGAAGATACAGAGACACCTGCCCTTCCTCAGGAGGTAGGCGCTCACCCTTAGGGCGCTGAGGAGGGAGGCGTCGGGATCGATGGGCACCACGTGTGTCAGATGTGCGAACCACTCCCTGACAGGCCCCTCGAAGTACCTCCTCGCCCCCTGGAAGTAGAGGTTGTTGCAGACCCTGAAGGGGAGGCCGGCGGCGAGGAGGAAGGCGTCGAGATAGCTCGAGTGGTTCGGTGCGATGATGAAGGGCGGCTCGGGAAGCCTCTCCGCGCCGTTGATCTCGAGCCTGAAATAGAGCCTGCTGAGGAGCCTCAGGAGCCCATGAAGGATGAAGAAGAGGACCCTCTCGTGGAGCCCCTGCCGGAGGAGCCCCTCCGCGGTCTCCTCCTCTCCTTCCTCCACGCCGAGGAGACCGGCCTCCAGCGCCCTCTCCTCCGCCCCCTCCAGCGACCTCACCTTCTCTATCAGTTCATCCACGGTCTGGACGTCGTGGACGAAGTCGTCGGGAAGCCTCATCCCCAGGTTCCTCTGGAGCGCTACGATCAGCTCGATCCTCTTCAGGCTGTCGAGCCTGAGGTCCAGTTCGAGGCTGTCCGTTCTTCTGACCGGGGTGTCCCTGCCGGTCACCTCCCGGATGGATGAGACCACTGCCGAGGAGACCCGATCCTTCAGAAGGGACTCGTCCGTCTCCCTCCTCTCTTCCGCCCTCTGCCGGAGGAGCTCTCCGATCATGAACCTCCTCAGCTTACCGAGGGGTGTACGCGGGAGGGGCCCGGTATGGATGACGAAGCCCTTCAGCCTCATGTGGGAGGGGAGCTTCATGGATACGGCGTCGATCTCCCATCGGAGATACTGCCGGAGATTGCCGATCTTCAGCTCCCTTGCCCTCTCCAGATCCGGCACCACAACCGCATAGAGTCCGTCATCCCCGCCGAGGACGCAGAGTTCCTTGATCAGTGGGACGGTCTGGTAGTGCCTCTCCACGTCTTCGGGATAGATGTTCTTGCCCGAGCTGAGTACTATCACCTCCTTCTTCCTGCCGGTGATATAGAGATAGCCGTCGCTGTCCATGTAGCCGAGGTCTCCGGTGTGGAGCCATCCCTCCCGGAGGGCCGACGCCGTCTCCTCCGGGTCCCTGTAGTAGCCCTTCATCACCATCGGACCCCTTATCAACACCTCTCCGTCGCTGGCGATCTTTATCTCTGCGTTGCTGAGCGGCTTTCCAGCCGAACCGGGCTTCCTCCGCTCCTTCGGGTTGAAGGCCACAACCGGTGCGGTCTCTGTGAGGCCGTAGCCCTCCAGGACCGTGAACCCCAGGGCCTCGAGGTCTTTCATCACGCGCGGTTCGAGCCTCGCCCCCCCTGAGGTGAAGAACCTGAACTGCCTGCCGAACCTGCTGTGGACCGAGGAGAAGAGAAGCCTCCCCGGGTTCAGATGGAGTCTGCTCCTGAGGAGGTAGAGGAGGCCGAGCACGTGGGGGGCGAGCCTCCCCATCAGGGGGACCTCCTCGAGGCCCTTCAGGACCCTGTTCCTGAAGAGCTCGAGAAGCTGAGGCACACCCACAAGGATGGTGACCCCCCTGGTCCTTATTGTATCGAGAAGTTCAGGTCCGCTCAGCCCTGGAGGGTATGTCACCGTGGCACCGGCAAGAAGGGGTACCAGGAAGGTGCACATGAAGGGATAGGTGTGATGGAGGGGAAGGACGGAGAGGACGTTGTCCTCTCCGGAGATGATGCCCGCCTCCAGGACGGCGTCGGCGTCGGCACAGAAGTTGCCGTGCGTCAGCACCACCCCTTTGGGCCTTCCCGTCGTCCCCGAGGTGTATATGATCGATGCCGTATCCCCGGCAGAGGGAAAGGGTGGTCTCCGTCGGGAGGGCTCTTCCTCACCCGGCCTGCACAGCCTCTCCATATCGAATGCCCTGACAGCGAGACCCTCCGAAGCCTCCTTCACCTTCCCCCCTGTGGAGGAGTCGTGGAGGATGAACGAGGCCTCGGCGTCGAGTAAGAGGTTCCTCATCTCCGGGACGGTCAGCTCCGGGTCCACCGGGACGGCCACTCCGCCTGCTGAAGAGAGGGCGAGGTAGCAGACGCACCAGAGGGGGGAGTTCCCGGCGCTCAGGAAGACCCTGTCCCCCTTCCGCAGCCCCCCTGACAGCAGCGCCCCTGAGAGGGCGTCCACATGATCGACGAGCTCTCTGTAGGTGAGCTCTTTCCAGCCCTCCCGGAAGAACCGGAAGGCGACCTTCCCGCCGAAGATGCCGGCGGATTCGAAAAACCTCTCCGGTATGCTCTTCATGGGGTGAGAAGGAGCAGGTCCTGACAGCAGTGAGGGAGGACCCGGCAGCAGGCTGCAGGGTCTCTTCGATCCTGAGGGGAGGGCCTCGTCCTCATCCACCGGCCGTGCACATGGAGGGTTCACGCGGATCCGTCCGGCTTGCGGGGGTCTCTCGGCTCATCCTTTGATCAGCCCCTCTTCACGAGTATCATGACCCGTTCTATCCCGGAGAGGTCTTCCACGATGCCGACGACCCTGCAGCCCTTCTCCTCCGCGATTCCTGCAACGGCATCGCTCTGTCCCTGACCGAGTTCGAGGAGCGCGTAACCGCGGTCCTCAAGATGCAGGGGCAGCCCCTCCAGGACCCTCCTGACGAGGGCAAGTCCGTCCGCTCCGCCGTCGAGCGCCACGAGGGGTTCGTATCCTCTCACCTCCTGCTGAAGCCCTGCGATATCAGAGCTCCTCACATAAGGGGGGTTGGACAGGATGAGGTGAAACCTCCTCCCCTTCACCGGCTCGAAGAGGTCGCCTCTCAGGAAGGTGACGTTGTTGACGCCGTTCAGCTCTGCGTTCCGACGGGCGTAATCGATCGCGGTCTCCGATATGTCGGAGCCGATCACCCTTGATGCTGGCAGGCCGCGGGCGACGGCTATGGCGATGCACCCTGTTCCGGTGCAGAGGTCGAGCACGCAGGGAGCGGAGAGCCCTGAGTTCCGCACCACCTTGATCGCCTCCTCCACGAGCAGCTCCGTCTCGGGCCTCGGCACGAGCACGCCCCTGCCCACCGTGAACACCAGTCCGTAAAACTCCACACACCCTGTTATGTACTGCAGCGGCTCACGACGGAGCCTCCTCTCTACGAGGGACCTCAGCGTCTCCGCCGCGGGTGCATCGACGACGGGGGTCTCCCTGTAGAGCTCGGTCCTCCCTACCCCGAGGGTATGGCACAGGAGCAGCTCCGCCTCTCTCTCGGGCTCTTCGATACCACCCAGTCTCAACAGGTCGGAGACCTCCCTCAGTGCCTCCATTGTTGCCGATGAGACGTCCGTCATGCGACCTCCTTCAGCCTCTCGGTCTGGAAGTGGGTTATCAGGCTGTCTATGATCTCGTCGAGGTTTCCCTCGAGGACCTGGGCCAGTTTCTTGATCGTCAGGCCGATCCTGTGGTCAGTGACCCTGTTCTGGGGGAAGTTGTACGTCCTGATCCTCTCGCTCCTGTCTCCGGAGCCCACCTGCGCCTTGCGCGCCTCTGATATCTCCTTCTCCTGCTCCCCCATCTTCAGCTCGTACAGCCGAGACCTCAGTATCCTCATCGCCTTCTCCCTGTTCTTGTGCTGCGACCTTTCGTCCTGGCACTGCACGACGATCCCCGTCGGGATGTGGGTGATCCTCACCGCCGATGAGACCTTGTTCACATGCTGTCCTCCGGCGCCCGAGGCCCTGTAGGTATCCACCTTGAGGTCTTTGTCGTCTATCCTGACATCCACCTCCTCGGCCTCGGGGAGCACGGCCACCGTTGCAGCCGAGGTATGGATCCTTCCCGAGGTCTCCGTCACCGGGACGCGCTGCACCCTGTGTACCCCGCTTTCGTACTTCAGGCGGCTGTAGGCCCCACGGCCCTGGATGGAGACGATTATCTCCTTGAAGCCTCCGAGCCCTGTGGGACGGGACTCTATCACCTCCACCTTCCATCCCTTCTGCTCCGCATACCTGGCATACATCCCGAAGAGGTCGGCAGCGAAGAGCGCGGCCTCCTCACCGCCCGTTCCGGCCCTGATCTCCAGGATGACGTTCCTGTCGTCCCGCGGGTCCCTGGGCAGCAGCATTATCCTAAGCTCCTTCTCCAGGGCGGGCAGCCTCTTCCTCAGCGTCTCGATCTCCTCTTCGGCGAGCTTCCTCAGCTCAGGGTCCCCTGATCTCAGAAGGTCCTCGGCCTCCCTGACGTCGTGAAGGAGCTTCTTGTACTCCCTGAACCCCTCCACGATCGGCTTCAGGTCGGACCGCTCCTTCGAAAGCCTCATGTACAGGGCCGTATCCCTTATCACCTCGGGGTCCGAGAGCCTCTTCAGCAGGCCCTCGTACCTCTCCTCTATGATGCCCAGCCTCTCTCTCAATCCCTTCATTCTGCACCCCCCTCACCCACGTAACGCACGGACCCGGATTCCCGGGGTCGCGAACACCCGGCCACAGGGTACAGGACAGGGGGATGTCCGGAGTTCTTCCTCTGCGGAGAACCTCGTTTCAGTACGCACCGCGAGCGAACTCCCCGTGGACCTGCCGCGGGGTCGGCGGGCGGATTACGATGAACTGTACTTCCTTGCATATCGAACCCCGCATCAGGTGCGGGGCTTGCCGCAGGGTCAGTCCTTCTATTTTACTAACAATATCGGGGAAGTTACAAGGCTTCCGCCGCAGGGAGGAGCGGCCCCGACGGCGAAGAGGGCCCCGGGTGCCCACGGGTTCGGGAGAAGACGAAGCATCAGGATCTTGATTTGTAAAGAGAAGGCAGGATGTGGTAGTTTTAACTATGGGGCAGGAGATCGGGAGGGTGACGGTCTCCACTTGTTTATCCTTTGAAATCGAGCAGTTATCCTAAGGTAAAAGGAGGTCGACCTTGGATTTGACGGGGATACTGGAGGCCTTGACGGACTTTTTCACGGTCCTTGAGCTCTTGACCGTGATAATCGTGGTCGCCTTATTCGTCTATATCTTCAGAAAGAGGAAGAAAACCTGAGGGTCCCGGCTGAACCCCGCTGTCACGGTGGCAGGGCGGCGGAGATCACGGTTGAAAATCTGAAGACCCTTCTTTTATATTTTTATAGGCCTCAGGCCTCCCGGTGAGCCCCGGGTTGTTCGGGGAGGGGTTCACGAGGATCCTCTCTATTCGATGGTCCTGTTTCATCCTGCCGGGGCAGGGCCTTCGGCCAGAAGCAGAACAACACGGCTCTATCGAGACGACAGGCCGCCACCCCCTGAGGTGGGGTTTGTCCTGCTGTGAGGAGGGCATGAATCTCAAGAGGGTTTTGGAGAGGGCTGTATCGAGACCGGTGGAGATCATCCTGACGGACAACAGGACCAACGTCGTCAGTTTCAAGAAACAGAAGGGCAGGGTGGTGCTGAGGATACAGCGCCTCTTCACCGAGGCCCCCCTGGATGTGGTCATGGAACTGGCCGAGCTGATCAAGAGGCCCTCGATAAGGACACCCCGGATCAACGAATTCATCAGGAGGAATCAGTGGAGGATAAGGAAGAGGGCCCGTTTGTACGACAGGATAGAGCCGGCAGGGAGGGTCTACAACCTCCAGAGGGTCTTCGAGAGGCTGAACAGGGAGTACTTCTCGGGCAGGATCGACGCCGTCATCACCTGGGGGAAACGTTCCCCGAGAAAGGCGGTGAGGAAGAGGACCCTCGGCAGCTACAACGCCGACACCGGGACCATAAGGATAAACCCCCTGCTCGACAGCGCCAGGGTGCCGAGGTACTTCCTGGAGTATGTGGTGTATCACGAGATGCTGCACGCCGATATGGGTATCAGACGGAGGAAGAACGGCAGGCTCGCCATACATACAAGGGAGTTCAAGAGGCGGGAGAGGGAGTTCAGGCACTACAGCCGGGCGGTACAGTGGGAGAAGCGGCTCGGCTGAGCCCCGAATGCGGATGAGGGCGCTGATCCAGAGGGTCTCGGGAGCCAGCGTTGAGGCAGGCGGTGTGGTCAGGGGAGAGATAGAGAGGGGCCTCCTGGTATTCCTCTGTGTCCTGAAGGGTGACGGCACGGAAGACGTTGAGTATGTGGTGAGGAAGGTCTCCGGCTTGAGGGTCTTCGATGACCCGGCGGGGAGGATGAACCTCTCCGTGGCCGATGCAGGCGGAGAGGTCCTCGTTGTCCCCCAGTTCACCCTTGCCGCAAGGGTCCGGAAGGGGAACCGTCCATCCTTTGACGACGCTGAATCACCGGAGAGGGCGGAGGCGATGTTCGAGGCCTTCGTCAGGGGCCTCGAAGGGACGGGGCTGAGGGTGAAGAGGGGTGTCTTCGGAGAGCGGATGCAGGTCCGCCTCACCAACGACGGCCCTGTCACGCTCATGATCGACTCAAGGGGGTAGCTCCTGAACAGAGATGTCAAGGACCGCTCCCTGGGGCACCGCATATCGCCCCCTCTGCCATCCCCATGCACAGGGAGCGGATGCGAGGCCGCCGGGGCGGACTACTCTATACGCCTCTTGATCTGACGGAGGAGCTCGCCCACATCCATGCCCCTGTCCTCGGCCACCTCTGCAACGGTCTTCCGGAGATAGAGGCCGTCACACTCGCAGATCCCGAGAGAGAGGAGATAATCGGTCACCTCGGGGTATTCCTTGAACAGGGTCTCAAGCGTCGTCTCTGCATCTATGGTCTCGATCATCAAATATATTATACCCGATTGGACCCGGACGGAGCAGCACGGGAGGGAGGGGAGGAGATCTTTTGAACACCTCGCCAACAGCCATTTCACAGGAAAAAGGCTTTTGAAACAACCACATAGCGAGATATGCATTTTTCCCTTGACAAAGACAACATCTTGTGGTATGATTGTCGAAATATCAATCATGAGCACAACCTGTAGGGTGGGGAATGGATTCCTGTAAAGGGCTGATTGATTGGTTCAACTGTCTCAGGTGCCCCTATCTCTGCACGAAGAGCTGTCCCATCGAGTCTGAGGACGCCTTCGGCAGGTTCCTGTCAGAGATGAGGGGTCTGGAGAGGGGGGTGACGGATGAGGGCCGGAAGGCGTAGGGGGCCCTTTCCCGTCGTTCTCAGCGGACGGAGTGGTCGGCAGCGGCGGCATCGCGGATGACGGGACGGTCATCTCATCGAGCAGTCAATGTAGTCCCCAAAGCGGCGATAAGGGATGTCGACGAAGACGGCAGAACGGTCGGGTCTGAGGGGTTCTGAATCCCGCGTAATATTCACCCCGGGGCCCGCTCCAGGTGCGGGTGTGAGTTGACCGAAGACCCGGTCGTGCTGCCCGTAACAGCGGTTAACGGATCTGTGCAGTGAACAAGACACTTGAACGGGAGGTGTGAATATGGGGGTTTTGAGTCAGGGGCTCGACCTTACTGAGAATGCATTGAAGGTCCTCCAGAGGAGGTATCTGAGGAAGGACGAAGAGGGGAGGGTCGTCGAGACGCCTGAGGAGATGTTCAGGAGGGTGGCGCGGTCGGTAGCGCGGGCTGATCTCGGCTATGGCTACAGGCCTGAGGAGGTGGCTGAGGTGGAGGAGGGGTTCTACCGGATGATGACCTCCCTTTACTTCCTGCCCAACAGCCCCACCCTGATGAATGCAGGCAGGAGGCTCGGTCAGCTCTCGGCCTGCTTCGTGATCCCCGTGGAGGACTCCATGGAGAGCATATTCGATGCAGTCAAGAACGCCGCAATCATACATAAATCCGGCGGAGGCACGGGGTTCAGCTTCTCCCGCCTCAGGCCCAAGGGTGACGTCGTGGGATCGACGAAGGGGATCTCCTCAGGGCCTGTCTCTTTCATGACCGTCTTCGACACCGCCACAGAGGCCGTGAAGCAGGGAGGCACCCGTAGGGGGGCGAACATGGGGATGTTACGCGTTGACCATCCGGATATAATCGAGTTCATCACCTGCAAGGACGACAACGACAGGTTCACCAACTTCAACATCTCCGTCATACTGACCGAGGAGTTCATGAAGAGGCTGGAGGAGGACGGGGAGTACGAGCTTGTAAACCCCAGGACCGGTCGGGTGGTGAGGAGGCTGAGGGCGGCCGACGTCTTCGACCTGATCGTCAAGCACGCCTGGGGAAACGGCGAGCCGGGCATCGTCTTCCTCGACAGGATCAACCAGACCAACCCCACGCCCCAGCTGGGCGATATAGAGAGCACCAACCCCTGCGGCGAGCAACCCCTGCTCCCTTACGAGTCGTGCAACCTCGGCTCCATAAACCTCGCCAGGATGGTCCGGGGAGGCGGGGTGGACTGGGAGCTCCTGAGGGAGATCACGCACAGGGCGGTCCACTTCCTGGACAACGTGATCGACGTCAACCGATACCCCCTTGAGAGGATCGAGGAGATGACCAGGGCCAACAGGAAGATAGGCCTCGGCGTGATGGGGTGGGCCGATATGCTGATCCAGCTCGGCATCCCTTACAACTCAGAGGCGGCCCTCAGGCTGGCCGAGGAGGTGATGGGTTTCATAACCTCCGAGGGGAGGAAGGCCTCGGAGAGGCTTGCCGAGGAGAGGGGTGTTTTCCCGAATCACGACAAAAGCATCTATGCAGGCGGCGTGAGGGTCCGGAACGCAACGATCAGCACCATTGCACCCACCGGGAGCCTGAGCATCATCGCGGGATGCTCCTCCGGCATAGAGCCGATCTTCGCCGTCTGCTTCGTCAGGACCGTCATGGAGGGGACCAGGCTCTTCGAGGTGAACCCCTACTTCGAGAAGGTGGCCAGGGAGAGGGGGTTCTTCTCCAGGGAGCTGATGGAGAGGATCTCGGAGACGGGCTCCGTCCATGACATCCCCGATATACCAGACGACGTGAAGGAGATCTTCGTCACCGCCCACGACATATCCCCCGAGGACCACATCCGTATGCAGGCCGCCTTTCAGAGGCATGTGGACAACGCGGTCTCAAAGACCGTGAACTTTCCGCGCCACGCCACGGTGGAGGACGTGAAGAAGGTCTACCGCCTCGCCTACAGGCTCGGCTGCAAGGGGGTCACCGTGTACAGGGACGGCTCAAGGGAGAGCCAGGTGCTCAGCAAGGGGCAGGAGGGGGCTGCCGAAGGACGGGAAGAGGAGGAGTTCAGGAAGATCGTCCCGAGGAAGAGGCCCGAGGTGATAAAGGGTACAACGAGGGCCATAAAGACGGGCTGCGGCAACCTCTACGTCACCGTGAACGAGGACGAACAGGGGCTCCCCTTCGAGGTCTTCAACCACATCGGGAAGGCGGGCGGCTGTGCCGCGAGCCAGTCAGAGGCCATCGGGAGGCTCGTCTCCCTGGCCCTCCGCTCGAACATAGCGCCTGAGGAGATCATCGCACACCTGAAGGGCATATCCTGCCACCAGCACGCCTGGTCGAGCACGGGCAAGATCTCCTCCTGCGCCGATGCAATCGCCAAGGCGCTGGAGCTGTACATGACCAAGGGCGGCGGAAACGGCGGAAGCGGCAAGGTCGACGTGGTGATGCGGATCGGAGCCTGCCCGGAGTGCGGCGGTCCGGTGGAGCACGAGGGCGGCTGCGCCATATGCCGGAACTGCGGCCATACGAGGTGCTGATCAGGCCGTAGCCCCGGGTATAAAATGAGGCGAAGGGAGGTGAGGGGCATGGAGAGGGGTGACGGTGGCAACGGAGGCGGCGGCCCGCGGCGGCGGCCGTCCTGGGATGAGTACTTCCTCGAGATAGCGAGGGTCGTCTCCTCGAGGTCGACCTGTCTCAGGCGGCGTTACGGTGCCGTCATCGTCAAGGACAGGGTGATCGTGAGCACCGGTTACAACGGCTCACCGAGGGGGGCGGCGAACTGTATAGAGAGAGGGGTGTGCAGGAGGAAGGAGCTGAACGTCCCTTCAGGTGAGCGGTACGAGCTCTGTGTGGCGGTCCATGCGGAGCAGAACGCGATCGTCAATGCCCCGCCGGAGAGGATGAAGGGGGCTACCATCTATATAGCAGGCTTTGAGGAGGGGGGTGCATATGCAGAGTCCCGTCCGTGTCTGCTCTGCCGGAGGATGATCGTCAACGCCCAGATCGAGCGGGTGATCTACCGGAGGAAGGACGGCGGGATAGAGCGGGTCGAGGACGTGAGGCATCTGGATATGCTCGGCTGCGAGGCGGCCGGACGTCCTTGAAGCGGGCACCCGGGGCCGACCCTGCCGCGGACCGGGGAGCGGTGCTTGCAGTGATATACAATAATTCTTTTCTTCAAGGGGGAGGTTATGAGGACAAGAGCGGTGGTTATCGAAGACGATGAGAGGATACGTTCCCTGCTCACCATAATCCTGCAGAAGCGTGGCTACGAGGTGCGGTCCTTTCCGGGGCCGCTTCCACTCATCGAGATCCTGGACGGGACGTGTCCGTGCCCCGAGGATCACGTCTGTGCGGACATCCTGATCACCGACCATTATATGCCGGGGATGACGGGTCTGGAGTTCATCGAAGACCGGATGAAGAAGGGCTGCAGGGGGATGGCCGGGTGCACGGCGGTGATATCCTCGGAGCTGACGATGCGGGATGTGAAGAAGGCCCAGGGGCTGGGCTGCAGTATTATAAAGAAGCCCTTCAAGGTGAAGGATATAAACAGGTGGATTGATGAGTGCAGGGAGAGGATCGGAGAGGGGAGGAGACTGGTCGCCCTCGATCGGTTGGATGCGGTGAACATACAGGGGTGACGCTTCCGGTCGCTCAGAAGAGCCGGAGGCGGTACGCCTTCTCCCTGTACCTGATTATGACGCCGTCGGGAGTGATCTCCTCGAGCCGGATTTCGTCCGTGATATAGCCGCCTTCACGGATGACCCGGCCCTGCAGGATGAGCTTCCTTTCGTTCCGCTGCTCCGAGTAGACGTGGGCCACCCTCGTCATGTCCGGCAGGGACTGTCTGAGGGCATGTGGGAGCTCGTTCACACCGAATGGCCCGCCGGGCTGTGGAGCATCCGGACCCGCCGCCGTCGGAGGCCGGGGCGCTGCAGCTCCGCGGCCTTCCCCCCCTGGTGTGCCCCCGTCATCCTGCTGCGGGTCTGCAGGCACCGGTCCTTTCGGCTTCACGGCCTCATCCATCTGGAGCCCCCCTTCTGGAGGCGGTGCCTCAGGTGAGGTCCCTGCCTCCATCGTCCCTTCAGGTGGTGAGGGGGGCACCGGGATGGGTATGCTCTCGCCTGGAGGGGGCGCATCGCTGCCTGAGGGTGCAGTTACGGGTCCTCCTTCGGCCTCACGAACCTCCCCTTGAGGTTGTCCGTTCTCCTTTCCGGGCTGCCAGGGCTTCAGCCAGAGCATCAGTACGGCGGCGTTGAGCAGGAGGGCCGCCAGTATGAGATAGGGCAGGACCCGGCGCCGCCTCGGTCCCGCTCCAGGGGGTTCCGTTTCGGTCAGGAGGTCCGGGACCTTCCCCCTTCTCCGTTCCTTCTCCGACTTCTTGAGGGCCTCGAGGATATACGACATCCCTATCCTCCGTCTTCCTCGTCGATCAGGAGCGGCACATCGGCTCCCGCCGCGGTGTTCAGATGGATTATCGTATTCGGTCCCACGATCCCGTCGGGCATCAGCCCCTCGGAGATCTGGAACCGTTTGACCTCTTTCAGCAGCGCGGCGTCGAAGACCCTGGTCACCGGGATATCGACCTGCGCGGCGGCGAGCCGGCTGCTCAGCCACTCGACCATCGGTCCTTCGTCTCCGGGCCTTATCTCCCTCACGTAGGACGGGGGCATCCGCCAGAGGATCGTATAGTCGCCGGTCCAGCGGTCCGCTATCTCCTGGAGGGAGACCTCCCTTGACCCTGTCCCGACGACGAATCTGGCCCTCTGCCCCTTCAGCTTCGTCAGCGTGGCGTAGAACTCCGAACCGTCAGGAGCCCTCATCCTCATCACCGCGGGCCTGTTGAGCTGCCTGAGGGTGCTGAAGTCCCCCCGTTTATGGAGGCAGCCCAGCCCCTGGGCCGCGGCCTGCTGGCAGGCGGTGCCCTCGAGCCCGGGGTCGAAGAGGGCGCCCCACTCCTTGAAGAGCGCCTGATAGGCCGTCTCCCTGCTGCTTGAGGCCTCCCTCGCTCCGGGCCAGGAGAGGGTGGCTGATCTCTCCAGCCCCGCCTCCGCAACCCCCTCCTCCTGAGGTGCCGTCCGGTGGTCCGGAGGGCTTGAAGACCATCGCTGACTGAGATAGAGCGCCGATAACACCGCAGCGATCATCAGCACCACGGCGGCCGCGGCCAGGAAGGGGCTCCTCCCCGGTCGCTCCAGGCCGAACACCTCCTGTGCAGCCTTCATGAGGGTCGACATCTCGACGCGGTCCCTCCCCTCTGCGTAGGCACCGAGGAGGGCCCGGTCACAGAGGAGGTTGACGAGCCGGGGGACCCCGCCGGTCAGCCTGTAGATGGTGCCGAACGTCGAGGGGGGGAAGAGCCGGCTCCGCGCCCCCGCCACGGAGAGTCGGTGGCTTATGTAGGCCGGGACGTCCTCTTCCGAGAGCGGGCCGAGGTGGTAACGGGCGGTGATCCTCTGTGAGATCTGGCGGAACTCGGCCCTGGAGAGCATCTCCCGCAGCTCCGGTTGTCCGATCAGGATGATCTGGAGGAGCTTCTCCTTCTCCGTCTCCAGGTTGGTGAGGAGCCGGATCTGCTCAAGCACGTCGGGGCTGAGGTTCTGCGCCTCCTCGATGACGAGGACCGTCTTACGCCCCTTCGAGTATGCGTCGAGGAGGTAGGCGTAGATGTGGTCCACCAGGACCTTGGTGCTCCTGGTGCCCTTCCTGTAACGGATGCCGAGCTCGTCGCAGATGACGGCAAGGAGCTCCTGGACGGTGAGTCTCGGGTTGAGGATGAAGGCGATCTCGACGTCATCGGGCACCTGATCGAGGAGACAACGGCAGAGGGTCGTCTTCCCCGTGCCCACCTCGCCGGTGAGGAGCACGAAACAGCCGTTGCTCTTTATGCCGTACAGGAGATGGGCCAGCGCCTCCCGATGTCCTTCGCTCATATAGAGATAGCGAGGGTCGGGAGCGAGCGTGAAGGGCATCTCCTTAAGGGCGAAGTGTTCCAGGTACATAGACGTCCAAAGGGATAAGGTCTCCACGGGATGCCCCGGAGGGCATCCGGCCTCAAGCCGCTCTATTATAGCACATCCTTCCGATCCCGTAGGTCAAGGGGTTGCCAATTGAGGGCCTGGAATGGTTTAATTTCTATGAGGAACGACACCGGAGCGAGGAGGGGCCTGTGAAGATAGTGCGCCTCGGTCTCATCAAGGAAGAGGGGGTCTCCCATGATCCGGAGATCAAGAAGAAGGTGATGCTCGGGCCGGGTGAGGTCCCCCGCCTGAGGGGCTTCTCCCAGGCCTATTTCCGGCCCGGTCAGAGGGCCTCGGCACACTCCCATGACGATATGTACGAGATCTTCCTCGTGGAGGCCGGCTCCGGCGAGATAGTGGCGGCCGGTGAGAGGCATCACCTGGCGCCCGGCACCTGCGTGGCGGTCCGGCCCGGAGAGGTCCACGAGATCGTCAACCCAGGTCCTGATACGCTGGTACTCACCTATTTCGGGATAGAGGAGGGATAGATCAATACAGAGGAGGGTGAGATGACGTACACGCTCGACCTCGACGTCATCAGACACGGTGAGGGGGATCAACCCTTCACCCCGGGGGCGCATGTATATGTGAAGAACTACCACACCGACGAACGGGGCCTCATACTGATAACACCCCTCTGTGTCAGCCTCGAGGAGCTCCATCGGGAGATAGATCAGCTCCAGGCGGAGCTGGAGATGATCAGGAAGAAGGCCGAACGTGAGTTCTCCAAGGTCTGAGAGGGAGGAGGGGGTGTCAGTGGAGAGGATCAGGGTCCTGATAGCCGAGGACAACAGGTATATCCAGAAGCTCTACGACCACGGACTCGACGACGATCTCTTCATCAAACGCTTTGTCGACAACGGCAGGGACGCCCTGAAGGTCTACGCCTCCTGGCAGCCGGAGATCATCATCCTGGACTTCATGATCCCCGAAAAGAACGGTTATGCGGTGCTGAAGGAGATACGCCGGGAGATCGGGGACGTCTCCACCCCGGTCATCGTGGCCACCTTCATGTCCCCGGGGGATGACTTCAAGGGGTTCAGGGAGCTCGGTATCCAGGGTTATCTGGTCAAGCCCTTCAGGTGTGCGGATGTGGTTGAATCGATCCTTGGTCATCTCCAGAAGACCGCCCCTGAAAGGGCGAGGCGCGTGGAGCTTCATCTGGGCAGAGGGGGGTCCTCAGCAACGGCGGGTGGGCCTCCATAGCCCTGTTGAAACAAGGAAGATCAGGAGGTGTGTCATGTGCTTGAGAGGGGCGGCGGTCCTGTTACTGCTGGTGTTCACCGCGGGGTGCGCCGTGGACGGTGCATCGCTCTTCAGCAAGAAGGGCTGTATAAACTGTCACAGGTTCAAAGGGAAGGGCGGCAGCATCGGCCCTGACCTGACAGAGGTGAAGAAGCGGAGGAGCGATGAGTGGATAAGGCAGCAGCTGAAGGACTCCACGGTCAACAACCCGAACTCGAAGATGCCCAACTTCGGACATCTCTCCGACAGGGAGATCCAGGCGTTGATAGATTATCTGAAGAGTTAGCCAGGGAGGACGCCGTGCTCCTGTACCTCGTCCAGCATGCAGAGTCGAAGACAAAGGAGGAAGACCCCGAGAGGCCCCTCTCCGAGAGGGGGCTTCAGGAGATCCGGAAGGTGGCCCGTCAACTCGCCGCCCTGAAGGTCGGGGTGAGCGAGATACACCACAGCACGAAGCTCAGGGCGAAGCAGACGGCGGAGGTCCTCTCCGGGGCCCTCAGACCCGGGAGGGGCCTCCGGGAGAGCGACGGCCTCTCTCCCCTCGACGACCCCGGCGTCTGGGCGGAGCGCCTTCAGGGGCGGAGGGAGGACCTCATGCTCGTGGGGCACCTGCCCCACCTCGAGAGGCTGGCCTCCCTGCTGCTCTGCGGGGAGGCGGGCAGGAGGGCCGTCGCCTTCAGGACCGCAGGGGTGGTCTGTCTGGAGAGGGACGACACGGGTGTATGGTCGGTACACTGGGTGCTGAGGCCGGAGATGGTCTCCGGCGGGCTGTGAAAGGAGGAAGGCATTGGAGACGTATCCTCTCAACATCGGCGGTGAGGCCGTCAGGACAGGAGAGTTCATAGACGTCGTCAACCCCTATTCAGGCGAGGTGGCCCACAGGGTCTGCAGGGCAGGCGTGGATGAGGCGATGAGGGCCCTCGCCGCAGCGGAGGGTGCAAGGGAGGGGCTGCGGCGTCTGCCGTCGTATGCGAGGGCTGAGATACTCCTTGAAGCCTCCCGGAAGATCAGCGAGCGGGTCGAGGCGCTCTCGAGGGTGATCACCGTGGAGTGCGGTAAACCGATAAGGGACTCCGTCGCAGAGGTGGAGCGGACCTCCCTCACCTTCAGGATCGCCTCCGAGGAGGCGAAGAGGATGGGTGGAGAGGTGATCCCCCTCGACCTGAACGCCCGCTCCGTGGGCAGATGGGGGCTGACGCGGAGGTTCCCCCTCGGTGTGGTCTTCGGCATCACGCCCTTCAACTTTCCGATGAACCTCGTGGCGCACAAGGTGGCGCCGGCCATAGCCTCGGGCAATACGGTGATCATCAGGCCGTCGTCGAAGACCCCCCTTTCAGCCATCCTCCTTGCCGAGATCCTCTACGACGCGGGACTGCCTGAAGGGGTCCTCAGCGTGATACCGTCCGGTACCGATGTGGCGGGCCGCCTCCTTGAGGATGAAAGGACGAAGGTCTTCAGCTTCACCGGCAGCGCCGAGGTGGGCTGGAGGCTCAAGGCGAGGGTGCCCCGGAAGAAGACCCTCCTTGAACTCGGCGGGAATGCGGGGCTGATAATCGATGCCTCTGCAGAGCTCGGATATGCGGTGAAGAGGTGTACCGTGGGTGCCTTCTCCTATGCAGGGCAGATCTGCATATCCCTGCAGAGGGTGTACGTCCATGAAGGGCTGTACGAGGGTTTCCTCGACGCCCTTGCAGCCTCTGCCTCCGGGCTCAGGCTCGGAGACCCCATGGATGAAGAAACCGACATAGGCCCCATGATCGACAGGGAGAACCTCGTCAGGGTCCGGTCCTGGGTCGATGAGGCCGTGAGGGGGGGTGCGCGCCTCGTAACGGGAGGGAGGATAAGGGATGAGGTCTTCTACGAGCCGACCATCCTGACCGAGGTCTCCCCGGAGATGAAGGTCTCCTGCATGGAGGTGTTTGCACCGGTGGTCACCGTCCAGAGGATAAAGGACTTCCGGGAGGGGATCAAGGCCGTGAACGACTCCGTCTACGGACTCCAGGCCGGGGTGTTCACAACGGATATAGGGAACGCCTTCAGGGCCTTCGAAGAGCTGGAGGTCGGCGGCGTGGTGATCAACGACGTGCCCACCTACCGGGTGGACCATATGCCCTACGGAGGGGTGAAGATGTCCGGGTTCGGCAGGGAGGGGAT
>WGEZ01000131.1 GCA_015492515.1 Nitrospirota bacterium | reverse complement strand
CTGAAGTCCAAGACGGATCTGCACGGCGTCCTCTGCCTCTACGTCACTGCCGGGGCGAGGCTCCCTGAGGAGTCCAGGGGTCTTTACCTGGCCGTGGCGGACATCATCACCGTGGGGATCCACAATGCCATGAACTACCGGACGATCAAGGCCCTAGCCACCTTCCCCGAGAAGAACCCCTACCCGGTCATCGAGTGTGGAGCGGACTACACCATAACCTACCTCAACCCCGCGGCCAGACACCTCGTAACCCAGCTGAGACTCGAAGCGGGCAGCCTCCTGCCAGCTGACCTGAGGGAGATCGTGCAGGGGTTGAGAGCATCGGGCAGGGAGCTCTCCTACGCCGAGGTGAGGGTGAAGGACACCGTCTTCGGCGAGTACGTCCATCTGCTCGAGGACAGGGAGACGGTAAGGATCTATGCCTACGACATCACCGAGCACAAGCGTGCCGAGGAGAGGCTGAAGTCATACAGCAATCAGCTCCTCTCGCTGAACGAGGCCTCCAACTCCCTGATGGAGATCAAGGAGATCGACGAGGTCAAGGACGTCTACCAGAGGATCTCTGACATAGCCCTCGAGGCCTTCGGACTCAGGATGGTCTGGCTCGGCGTGATCGAGGAGGGTGATTTCGATGTGAGACCCGTTGCGGTGAGCGGTTACGAGGAGGGCTACCTCTCCGGTCTGGTGATCAGGTGGGACGACTCCCCTGAAGGGAGCGGGCCGATCGGGCAGGCCATAAAGGTAAAGACCCCTGTGGTGATGAACGACATCGAGGCGGATCCCGTCTTCGCGCAGTGGAGGGAGAGGGCCATGCAGCGGGGCTACCGTTCCGTCGCCGCCATCCCTCTCATCTATGGTGGTGACACGGTCATCGGCCACCTGAGCCTCTACAGCAGCGAGCCAGGCTTCTTCAACGACGACAGGGTGAGGATCCTCCAGTCCTTCGCCAACCACGCAGCCACGGCCATCAACAACGCCAGATTAGTCGAGGGGCTCGAGGAGAAGGTGCGGGAGCGGACCCGTGAGCTCATGACATACAGCTACAGGCTCCGGAAGCTCTACGAGCTGAGTTATGCGGTGACGTCGGGGGTGCGGGAGCATGCAAAGCGGATACTGAGCGGGGTGACGGAGATGCTCGATGTCGACGCAGCCATGATATGCCGTATCGAGGGGGATGTATGCGAGATCCTCGTCGTCGCGGACCGGAAGGAGATCGATATCAAGGAAGGGATGCGCATCCCCCTTGAGAACACCTACTGCGGGATCATCAAGGAGACGGAGAGTCCCCTCGTGATCAATGACGCAAGGTCGGCGGGAGAGCTCGGTGACGACATCTGCGTGAGGGAGTTCGGGGTCCTTTCCTACCTCGGGGTCCCGATCTTCATCAGGGATGGGTTCTTCGGTGTTCTGGCCACCTTCAGCAAGACCCCCCATGAGTATACCGGAGACGACACGATCATCCATTCCCTCATCAGCAAGCGCCTGGAGTTCGAGTTCATAAAGGAGGAGTACGAGAGGGACCTCATGGCCGCGAAGGTGAGCGCGGAGTCGGCAAGCAAGGCCAAGAGCGAGTTCCTGGCCAACATGTCCCATGAGTTGAGGACCCCTCTGAACGCCATAATGGGCTTCTCGGAGATGATGCTTCAGGGGATGGCGGGTGGGTTGACGGAGAAGCAGAGGGAGTTCCTCAGGGATATCCACGAAAGCGGTGTCCAGCTCCTCTCCCTCATCAACGACATCCTTGACCTCAGCAAGATAGAGGCCGGCAAGATGGAGCTCTTCTACAGCGAGGTGGACGTGGCCCAGCTCATCGAGAAGAGCCTCGTCTTCTTCAAGGAGAAGGCGCTGAGGCACAGGCTGAGCCTCACCTCCCGGATAGCTGAAGACGTGGGCACCGTCGAGATGGATGAGAAGAGGATGAAGCAGGTCCTGGTCAACCTGCTCAGCAATGCGGTGAAGTTCACCCCTGACGGCGGCTCCATCACCGTGCATGCCCGAAGGAGGCGGGGACCGGCTGCAGAAGACCTCCTGGAGGTGACGGTCCAGGATACTGGGATCGGGATAAGGGACGAAGACATGCACAGGCTCTTCGAGCCCTTCCAGCAGCTTGAGTCCACGTACGAGAAGCGATACCAGGGCACAGGCCTGGGCCTCGCCATGGTCAAGAACATAGTCGAGCTCCATGGAGGAGATGTCCGGGCCGAGAGTGAATACGGCAGGGGCAGCAGGTTCACCTTCGTGATCCCGGTGAAGAGAGGCGGCGCAGTGCGCGGATAGCCGCCGTGACGGGACCCCCTTCAGGCTATTACCATTCCTTATTAATTTATTATCATTGTGCTATAATAGTTTAATGGCCATGGATGATCACAAACTGAGGGTCTTCTGCACCGTAGCGGAGACCAAGAGTTTCTCGAAGGCCTCGTCGATAATCCATCTCACCCAGCCGGCGGTGAGCCTGCAGATACAGGCCCTCGAGGAACTCTACGAGACCAAGCTCTTCGACCGCTCGAGCAGCAACGTCACCCTCACGCCCGCCGGAGAGCTCCTCTACAAGTACGCGAAGCAGATACTCGGCCTCTACGCCGAGGCGGAGAAGGAGATAGGTGATCTGACGGGCCTGGTGAAGGGGAGCATCGCCCTCGGAGCGAGCACCACGATAGCGAACTACTTCCTGCCCAAGGTGATAGCCGACTTCAGAAAGACCCGTCCCAGGATAAAGATCCACCTCCAGGTGGGCAACACGAAGAGGATCGTCGATCTGCTGAAGGCGGGGAATATAGATCTCGGGCTCGTCGAGGGGGACGTCTCAAAGCAGAGGATAGAGGTGGAGAAGCTCATAGACGACGAGCTCTGTCTGATCGTGCCCACCCAGCATACATGGGCCAAGAGGCGTGACGTCTCCATCTTCGAGCTGACCAAGGAGCCCTTCATCTTCAGGGAGGAGGGGTCCGGCACCAGGCAGGTGATCGAGAAGTACTTCGCCAAACACGGCATCACCACCCAGAACATGAAGATATCGATGGTCCTGGGCAGTACGGAGGCGATCAAGCACGCCGTGGAGAGCGGCATGGGTGTCTCGATCCTCTCCAGATGGGCTGCACTGAAGGAGGTGAAGTTCGGTACGCTGAAGCTGCTGAGCTTCAGGGAGGAGAAGATGATGAGGGACTTCTCACTCGTCTCCCAGAAGCACTCCGTCTCCTCCCATGCCGTGGAGGAGTTCCTCGGCTACCTCAAGAACTACCCCTACGAGAAACTCCTGCCCGAGAGTGAGTGAACCTTGTTCAATCAACGACTATCCTGCCCCTGCCTTCCACCACCCGGCCTATCACCTTTGCATAGACGCCGCTCCTGTCGAACCGGGAGCAGATCCCCTCATCTGCTGATATCAGCAGACCGCCGGAGGTCTGGGGATCGAAGAGTATCAGCCTCTCCTCCTCGGGAACACCGTCCTTGAACTCCACCCTTCCGCCCGAGTGTTTCATGTTGTTGTAGGCGCCTTCGGGGACCATGCCCGCCGTCGCCATCTCCCTCACCCTCTCCATGACAGGGACGTCCCCGAGGGTGATGACGAAATCCAGCTCCGATCCCCTCACCATGTTGAACGCGTGACCCAGCAGCCCGAACCCTGTGATATCGGTGCATGCATGGGCGCCGGCCTCGACGGCGAGCCCTGCCGCCTCTGCGTTGAGCGTGGTCATCCACCTGACGGCCTCCCGGAGGTCCTCCTCCGTCAGCTTGCCCCCCTTCAGCGACGTCGTGAGGATGCCGGTGCCGATGGGCTTGGTGAGGATCAGCACGTCGCCGGGCCTTGCGCCCTCCTTCCTCAGTATCTTCGTCTCATCCACCGTACCCGTCACGGAGAGGCCGAACTTGAGCTCAGGGTCTTCAGAGCAGTGTCCGCCGATGAGCCTCACCCCTGCCTCCTCCAGGACGGCCGTCGCCCCGCTCAGTATGAGCCTCACGACCTCTGGTCCGTAGTCACAGGAGGGGTAGCCCACGATGGCCAATGCGGTACAGGGCTCGCCTCCCATGGCGTAGACGTCGCTCAGTGAGTTCGCGGAGCTTATCGCTCCGAAGGTGACGGGATCGTTGACAAGGGGGGTGATCACATCCACCGTCTCGACCAGGGCGAGGCCTTCACGGAGGAGGAACACACCCGCGTCGTCACCGGGCGGCACGATGACCCTCCTGTCCTCAGGCGGTGTGAGGGCGGATAGTATCTCCTCCAGGTCTCCCGGACCCAGCTTTCCGGCTCAGCCGGCGGCCCTCACCCTCTCTGTCAGTCTCCAGTCCATCTGCGCGTCGGCTCCACGGGGTTCGTCTCCTGTAATTATAGAAGAATCGACACTGAAGATACAAAGAGTGGGCTGATTTCCCGCATGATCCCGATTCTGGTATTATACGTTGAACATGTATCTCTTTCTTAACGGTGAGTTCCTGCCCGAGACGGAGGCGAGGGTCTCCGTCATGGACAGGGGGTTCCTCTACGGAGACGGGGTATTTGAGACCATGAGGGCCTACAGGGGGCATATCTTCAGGCTCGGTGCCCACCTTCAGAGGCTCTTCAGGGGGCTCGATGCCCTCATGATCAGGATGGCCTGGACCCCTGAGTACCTCCATGACGTGCTCTACAGGCTGCTGGAGGTGAACGGACTCGATGACGCCTATCTGAGACTGACCGTCAGCAGGGGCACCGGAGGCAGGGGGATAGAGATCAAGGGCTGCGGCAGCCCCACCGTGGCGGCCTTCGCAAGGGAGCTCAGCCCTCACCCCCCGGAGCTGTACAGCAAAGGCGTGAGGCTCCGCATCTGTGAGGAGAGGAGGAGCTGCAGGGCACCCGGGGACTCCTACATCAAGCCCCTCAGTTTCCTCGGCAACATCCTCGCCAGGGCCGAGGCCTCCGGACAGGGCGCCTTCGAGGCCCTCATGCTCAACCACGACGGCCACCTCTCGGAGGGGACGGTGAGCAACCTCTTCTTCGTCACCGGAGGGGTGCTCCGCACCCCTTCCGTCGAGGCGGGGATACTGAGAGGGGTGACGAGGGAGGTGGTTCTTGAGGCTGCGAAGCGTGAGGGGATCCCTGTGGAGGAGGGTCTCTTCGGGAGGGAAGACCTCTACAGGGCAGAGGAGGTCTTCCTGACGAGCTCCGTGATGGAGATAATGCCCGTTGCAGAGATCGACGGGAGGAGGTATCAGGTGGGTGCTGTCACAAAGAGGCTGGGGACCGCTTACAGGGAGATGGTCGAGGAGGAGATCCTCGGAAAGAGCCGGACCGGCGGTCAGGTGCTGGATGAATGAGATATAAGCCGGAGAGGATCGCCCGGGTCATAGACCACACCCTCCTGAGAGCTGATGCGGTGCTGCAGGAGGTACACAGGCTCTGTGAGGAGGCCGTGCGATACGGCTTCCACTCGGTCTGCGTCAACCCCTCCTTCGTAGCCGATGCGAAGGAGTGCCTCAGGGGCAACACCGTCAGGGTGTGTACGGTGGTCGGCTTCCCCCTCGGTGCCACCCTCCCGGAGGTGAAGGTCTACGAGGCGATCGAGGCGGCGTTGCTCGGAGCCGACGAGCTCGATATCGTGATGAACATCGGGATGGCGAAGAGGGGTTCATGGGAGGAGCTGGAGAGGGAGATCCGGTCCGTTGTAATGGCTACTCCTGACAGGGTGCACAAGATCATCCTCGAGACGGGGTGCCTCACTGACGAAGAGATCAAGAGGGCCTCGGCGGCGGCGGCGGAGGCGGGAGCGGAGTTCATAAAGACCTCAACGGGGTTCGGCCCGAGGGGTGCAACCGTCAGGGATGTCGAGCTTATCAGGGAGGCCGTCTCAGGCAGGGCGGCGGTAAAGGCGGCAGGCGGGATAAGGAGCCTTGATGAGCTCCTCACCTTTCTCCGGGCAGGTGCGGAGAGGATCGGTACGACCTCCGGCGTGAGGATCATGGAGGAGGCGCTGTCGGTTCTCTAAGAGGGCATCCTGGCATAAAGGTACCCACCCGCTGCCAGGAAGACCAGCGGCACACCCCAGGCGGCTGCGACAGGGGGTATCACCCCAGCATATCCGAGAGAGAGGGAGAAGGTGTAGATGAACCAGTAAGCAAGGCTGATGAGTATCCCGGCGCCGGCGCTCACCAGGCCCCTGCCCCTCCTGCTTTTCAGCGAGAGGAATATCCCTGCTACGACCATGAAGAGGTTGGTGAGGGGATAGGAGAGTCTGGAGTGGATATCTACGGTGATCTTTCTGGTGCCGTATCCCGCCTCCTTCAACCTCTCTGCGTAGTCCATCAGCTCGAATACACTCATCTGCAGCAGCCTCCTTCTCTCCCTTTCAAGGACATCGGGCTCTCCGATCCCCTTGACGCGTTTCTCGGGAAAGCGGAGGACCCTCTCCCTCTCCAGGTCGAACTCCCTCACCTGAAGGAGCCTCCAGTCCCGGCCTGACCACACCCCCCTCTCGGCCTCGATCCTCCTGATCAGCCTTCCCTCGCTGATGTAGAAGATGGATACGCCGTGGAGCTCCGTCTTCTGAGGGATGAAGAGCCCGGCCCTGACGATCACCCCCTTCCTCCCCCTGAACCAGATGTTGTCCCCCTGACGGGAGAGCCCCTTACCTTCCTCCGAGGAGTAGATCATCTCGTGCGTCTTCTTCATCGAGGCCGGGTTGAGAAGCTCTGCGACCACGAAGTCTCCACAGACCAGGAGGCCTCCCACCACCAGGAAGGGGAGGAAGAAGGTCCGGAGGTTCACTCCCGAGGCCTTCACCGCCACGATCTCGTTCCTTCTCGATGCGAGGCTTACCACGAAGATGCTGCTCATCAGGGCGGCTACGGGAAGGAGGTATCTCAGATACTCGGGGATCCTCAGGATGAGGAGGAGCGTGATCGTCCCGGGACTCCGGATGCCTGGGAGGAGCTCGTCGAACTGTTCAGCGATGGAGAGCACCGCGAACAGACCTGACAGCATCACGGATACAACGATAAGCAGCAGGGCGAACTCCCTGACGTAGAGCCTCTGAAGCCTGTTCACCCTCCCCTCCGTTCTCTCCTCATCCGTCGGCCCTCCTGTACAGGAAGACCCCGAGGACTGTCAGGACAATGAAGGGTGTCCAGCAGGCTGAGTGGTGGAGCCTCTCCGTCCTGACCAGGTTCTCGATGGAGATCAGGGCTGCATAGTAGAGTGTGAAGACGAGGAGGCCGATCACGAAGCCGCCGATCCTGCCCGTTCTTCCGGCCCTGAGCGAGAGGGTGGGGGCCAGAAAGGCGAGGGATATGAGGAGGGCCGGGAAAGTGAGCCTCCTGTGGAACTCGATGAGGAATTCCGTCTTCCTTTTGCTGTCGGAGAGGGAGTTTCTGTAGAGTTCTATCGGCGTCATCTCGCCCTTCTTCCTCTGAGGAGGTCTGCCTGCCAGGGTCATGCTGAACCTGTACTCGGAGAACCTGATCACCGTGCTGTCGTCGCCGTCGACGAGATGGACCGTTCCGTCCTTCAGGCTGAGCCCCGGGAGCATCTCTTCTCCCACCGAGAGCCTTCCCTCCCTCGCCGTGATGACCCGTTCCGATCCGGATCGTCTGCTGTCGTATATGAAAATCCCCTTGAAGGCGCCGGTGTCCGTCTTCTCGTTGACCAGGAGAACGATATCCCTGAAGGAGGTGAAGAAGATCCCCGGTTCGATCGAGATGGGGGCCTTTTCCCTGAAGAGGCGGTTCATCTCGGTCCTCAGCGCCCTCTCCGCCCGGGGCAACAGATGGAAGCTGACGGCGACCGAGAGGAGGAAGAGAGCACCGGCCATCAAAAAGACGGGCCTGAAGATCTCCCCGAACCTCATGCCGGAGGCCCTCAGCACCGTAAGCTCGTTGTCGAAGCCGAGCCTGCCGTATGTGAGGAGCACGGAGAGGAGGAAGGCCATCGGCACGGTGAGAACGAGCAACTTCGGCTGTACCAGTAAGATCATCCATGCAACCTCTCCGAGGGAGGCCCCGATCCCTGACATGAGCAAGCTCAGCCTCAGCACCTTCTCCATCATCAGCACCATGTTGAGCCCTGCTATACAGACCAGGAAGGTGAGGCCGAGTTCCCTCGTTATATACCGGTATATGAGCATGGAGATAGTATTTTAACAGAACCTCGCCGTCAAGTTGCGAGCACATGTGGCGGTAAAGGCGGTCCGGAGCTTATCGGCGACGGTGTGAAGTTACTACACAGGGGTGTGGCAAAAAGGATACACCGACAAAATTAAAACCCATTAATACAGGGATGAAGGAACTGGTCTGATTTTTGCAGGCATTAACCTGGATCCATCTGGAACAACGCTGAGCAAAAAAAACTTGACAAATTTGACAGATAATGATATAACTTCTGCATAATATTATATCCTGAAGCAGATAATATTTGAGCAGGCCCCTTGGTATCGCAGTGCATCAGACGGATAGCGCGGGGAGATCGGAAGGCCTCGAACGCCGGAGGCCTGAGGCCTGTTCTCCCGGAGTTGTAGGCATCAACCGAGGCTCTCCGTGGTTGCCCGGTCTGCTCGTATTCAGAGAAGTCTTATCAGGTTTATAAACTATGGCAGGAAAAGAAACTGCTAATCTGAACGCGGGGAGGTGATAAAGGAGTAAGAAGTTTCAGGAGACAAGAAGTCCTGCAGTATTTATTCAGCCCCTGTTTTACAGGGCAGAATGCTAACCTTGATCAAGGAGGGTTAGGAATTGAACAGATATTTAGCTATAATAGTCGGCTTGCTTTTCGTCTTAGGTCTTGCAGCCCCGTCCCTTGCCACAGTGGTAGCAAAGGGCGACACGAAGGTCACCCTTAGTGGCTCGCTCAGGTTCAGGGGCATGATGGAAGAGGTTGATTTTGATTCAGATTCAAACCCAAAGTCATACTATGACGCCAGGGTGAGGCTGAAGCTCTCTGCAAAGATCTCCAAGAGCGTGAAGGCGGTGGTTGAGCTCGAGTCCGACAGCGGTGACATCGACGGTCAGGGCGGCGGCACCGAGAACTGGAAGTGGGGTCAGATCCAGGGTAGCGCCCAGGGTGTCTACAAAGAGGGTAACACCAGACCGGCACAGGTGATGATCCGCCAGGCCTGGCTCCAGTATGACCCCGGTGTGGTCGGGATCAAGGTCGGTCACATGCCCCTCACCCTCGGAAGCGGCATATTCTTCAACCACAAGAAGTTCGGCGATGATGCCATCGTCCTCTTCGCTGACCCGAACAAGCAGACCCACCTCGCGGCCCTCACGATCAAGCTGAACGAGAGGAGCAGCGGCAAGAGCGATGACGCAACCGCCTATGTGGCGCTGGCCAGCTACAAGGCTGGTGCGCTCACCGTCGGCGGCGACGTGACCTATCTGGACGACCAGCCTGATGCCACCCACCTCTGGAACATCGGCCTCAGGGCCAAGGCAAAGCTCGGCGGCGTGACGATAAAGGGTGACGTCGAGCTCCAGACCGGTGAGATCGAGGACGCCAACATAGATTTCGAGGGCTATGCAGTGGTGCTCGGCGCTGACTTCAAGGTCGGCAAGGCCAAGATCGGCATCGAGGGTGGAATCGGCTCCGGTGACGATGACCCTGCCGATGACAAGGAGGAGAGCTTCATCACGACCCTCGGAGCCCACCTGAACGCACCGCTCAAGACCTTCGTCTACGACTATCGTGTCAAGAGCAACTGCGGCAAGAACGTGGGTCTCTGCAACACCACCTTCGCCAAGCTCTCTGCCAAAGGGAAGGCGACCAAGAGGCTCGGTCTCTCCGGCCAGCTCGTATGGCTCAAGGCCACCGAGGACGTCAACGGCGAGGACCAGATCGGTGTCGAGTTAGACGGCAAGGTGACATACAAGCTTGCGAAGAACCTGAAGTACTACGTCGAGGGCGGTTACCTCTTTGCAGGCGATTTCTATGGCCCCGATGCCGACGACGCCTGGGCGATCAGGCACGGTATCATAGTGAAGTTCTAAAAGAGCTGCAGCGAATCACGCAAGGACTCCAAGGCGGGTCCCCTTCAGGGGACCCGCCTTTTTGTTTGCATTTTGGTCCTGTTTTTGATAAACTTAGTTGAGGCTCTCGGAGATTGTTATGAAAACCACCATGAAACATGTTGTGAAGAAGGTCACCTTGGAGCTCATCTATGAGGTGGTGGACGAACGTACAGAAGAGATAAAGGCCGAGCTTAAGGCCCTCAATTCGCGCATCGACCGGATACAGGCAGAGCACAGGGATGATTACAGGGCCGTCAATGCCCGGATGGACCAGATGAGACAGGACCTCAGAGACGAGATGGGACAGATGAGGACCGAGATGGGACAGGTGAGGACCGAATACAAGGATGACTTCAAATCGATCAATGCCCGTATAGATCAGATTCATACAAGACTGGACCAAATCATGCATATGCTCGCTGAATTGCGGAAATAGTCCATATTATCCCATACTTTTGACTCGTACCAGCCCCAAATGTTAAAATTTCCCTACCAGTTTCACCTCAGCTCAGGTACGGATTAACCGGTTGTACGTTACAGACCCCTTGTATTTCAGCCTGTAAGTGCAACCTCATCCCGAACATGAAGATCGCCATAACAGGTAAAGGCGGGGTGGGTAAGACCACCCTTTCTGCTCTCCTGAGCCATCTCTATGCACGGGAGGGCAGGAGGGTGCTGGCCGTGGATGCCGATCCGGACGCCAACCTTGCCCAGGCATTCGGTCTCTCAAAGGAGGAGATAGAGGGGCTCCGGCCGATAGCGGAGCTGACGGACGTGATCGAGGAGAGGACTGGTGCAAGGCCGGGCAGCATGGGCGGGGTCTTCAAGCTGAACCCGAGGGTGGATGATATCCCTGAGGAATTTGGTAAGAGAATCGATGGGATAACCCTGCTTGTGATGGGGAAGTCCAAGGAGGCGGCATCAGGCTGTTACTGCCCTGAAAATGTATTTCTCAGGAGGCTGCTGAGACACCTCGTCGTGGAGAGGGACGAGGTGGTGATCGTGGATATGGAGGCCGGGATCGAGCACCTCACAAGGGGGACCGCAGAAGGGGTCGACGCCTTCCTGGTCGTTGTTGAGCCGGGGCAGAGAAGCCTCCAGACCGCAAGGGCCGTGGAGGAGATGGCCGCCTCACTCGGCATCAGACGGGTCTATGTAGTCGCAAACAAGGTGAGGGACGACAGCGACGCGGAGTTCATCCGTTCGGCGATCGGAGAGATGACACTCCTGGGCACGATAAGGTTCAGGTCCGAGATCATGGAGGCGGACCTTTCCGGTGTGCCGCCGTATCTGAAGAGCCCGGAGACGGTGAAGGAGGTGGAGGAGCTGAAGAGGGAGCTGGAGAGGAGAATCTGTTGAGATTGTTCATTTACCATTTGCCATCGTTCATTTATGAAAGACAGAAGGAAGAACAGAAGCCGGGAAGAAGCGGATGAGATTCAGGATAGACTGATCAACTTTGCTGTAAGAATCGTTAAATTTTCGGGTTTGTTGCCTAAGACTCCCGCTGGGGTCCACGTTGCAGGACAGATTCTGCGCTCGGGCACATCACCTGCTCCAAACTATGGGGAGGCAGGGGGAGCCGAATGACAAACGGCAAATGGTAGATGACAAATGGAAAATCAGAAAGGAGATCACCAGAAGACGGGACTCGATACCTCCAGAGGTACGCAAAGCCAAGGACAGGATGATAGGGCAGCGGCTGACTGCACTGGATGAGTACAGGAGGGCAGGGACCGTGCTGCTCTTCGCCTCTTTCAGGACAGAGGTGGATACGGAAGGGATCATCAAGGACGCCCTGAGGAGACGGAAGAGGGTCGTACTGCCGAAGGTCGATGCAGTGAACAAGAGGTTGAGGCTCTACAGGATCATCGATGCCGGCGAACTCAGACCCGGCTTCATGGGGATCCCCGAACCTGCCGTCGGAGAGGAGAGGGAGGTCCCTCCAGAGGAGGTCGAGTTCGTGATGATGCCCGGGGTCGCCTTTGACGAAAGGGGCGGCAGGCTCGGCTACGGAGGCGGCTATTACGACCGCCTGATCAGCGGGCTGAAGAGCAGACCACCCCTTGTTGCAGTGGCTTATGAAGAGCAGATCGTCAGGGAAGTCCCTGTCACAGACCATGACATAAGGGTTGACAAGATCGTTACGGACAAGAGGGTGATAGAGGTAGGGCATGCCAGGGCTGAAGGAAGTATATGAGATAGCTGATACAATAAAACAGGTCAGCAAACCTGAGGCAATAATCCTTTTTGGTTCAATTGCCAGGAAGGGCGAAGGCCAGGATATAGACCTGCTGATAGTTAGTAACAGGAAGGGAGAAGCGAGAATCAGAAACTCTCTGAAACCCTTTTACCGGAGATACTCAATAGATGCTTTCACGGTATCGAAAGGCAGGCTTAAAGAACTATACTTCAGGGGTAGCCCTTTTTTGCGGCTTATACAAAAGGAGGGGAGGATAATCTATATGAAGAACCCTTTAAAACAATGGTTGGAAGGTGCAGAAGAGGACCTTAGACAGGCTGAATATCTCTACGAAGGCGGTTTTTTCAGGGGGGCATGTTACAGTTCCCAGCAGGCGGCTGAGAAGATAATAAAATGGGCGCTTCTGAAAAAGGGATGGGAACTTGAAAAAACGCATAGCATAAGAAGACTATCAGCTATTGCTGATGATTACGGAATCAAGATCAGGCTAAAAGATGAAGAGATAGACTTTATTGACGGTATTTACAGGGGCAGATATCCAGCTGAAGAGGGGCTTTTACCTCTTGGTGTGCCCACGAAGAGAGATGCCAGAAAGGCCGTAAAGATAGCGGAGAAGATATTAAAGCAGATGGAGGCAGTTTTTGGACCTAAAAAAAATTGAAAAAGGAGTGAGGCTTTTACTCGAAGGCATCGGCGAGGACCTCGAGAGGCCGGGATTGAGGCGGACCCCTGAGAGGGTCGCATCGATGTATCAGGAGCTCTTTTCCGGGCTTGAGTCCTCGCCCGAGGACCTCCTCAAGCCGATAGAGGGGGAGAGTCACGACGAGATGGTGATGCTGAAGGAGATACCCTTCTATTCGATCTGCGAGCATCACCTGCTGCCCTTCTTCGGCCGTGCCCATATCGCCTACATCCCCGAGAAGGGACGGATCGTGGGTATCGGAGAGCTCGCAAGGGCCCTGGAGATACTCGCCAAGAGGCCGCAGGTGCAGGAGAGGCTCACCGCACAGCTTGCAGACATGATAATGGAGAGGCTGAGGCCGAAGGGTGCCATGGTGATAGTCGATGCAGAGCACCTCTGCCTCAGCATGAGGGGCATCAAGAAGCCGGGTTCGAGGACCGTGACCTCCGCTGTAAGGGGTATCTTCAGGAGCAAGCAGTCGACGAGGGAGGAGATGCTGGAACTTATAAAGAAGAGGGATTGAAAGAATGATAAAGAGAGATACAAGAGGGACTGAAGACCTCAGGGAATCAAAGAGACGGCAACTGAGGGAGATGAACAAGAGGCTCTCGTACGAGAGAAGACTCAATTCCGTCTTTGATCTCTCGAACTTCTGTTTTATGCTGAGAGAGGCGGCGATAGGGAGTGAATCTACAAAAGGCGTTCAGAGAGTTTCTAAAAGACCTTGATAGACTCAAGAAGAAGGAGGGGTTTGAATATGCGGTCATCGGCGGTATAGCGGTAGGTTTGTGGGGGCATATCAGGGCGACGAAGGATATCGATATACTGGCGGATATCGATCCTGACAGGATCGACTCCGCATCGAGGTATTTTGAATCCCGTGGATACGGGGTGGAGATAAGACGTGGAGGGATATCCGACGACGTATTGCTCATGTTGAGGTTGAGGATACCTGAAAAGAAAGGCGGTGGAATAATCGCCGACATATTGATCGTCACGCGTTCCTGGGAAAGGGAGATACTGCGGAACAGAAAGAGGATACCGATCGGAAAGGAGAAGATAAACGTCGTCTCCCCCGAAGACCTTATAGCGATGAAACTCAGAAGCGGCAGCCCACTGGATGAAATGGACGCGCGGGAGATATTCTTGATAAACCGGGAAAGAATAGACGGGGAGTATCTGTCGATAAGGGCGAAACAATTAGGGGTGAATAAAAAACTGTCCCGATTGTTGAAAGAGATTACACACTGAACGAAGGAGGTATTATGGCGGCAACGATCATTGACGGCAAGAAGGTGGCGGCGGAGATCAAGGAAGGTCTCAAGAAAGAGGTAGAGGAGCTGAAGGCGAAGGGGATAAACCCTGCCCTGGCGGTCGTGCTCGTCGGTGAAAACCCTGCAAGCAAGAAGTACGTGGCCAACAAGGAGAGGACGTGCGAGGCCCTCGGCATCAAGAGCGTGGGGCACAAGCTTCCCGAGTCCACCACACAGGAGGAGTTGATCAGGCTCGTCGACGACCTGAACGCAGACCCCGGGGTGCACGGTATACTCGTGCAGCTTCCGCTGCCGAAGCATATGAACGAGAAAGAGGTAATGCACCGCATCGCCCCTGAGAAGGATGTGGACGGCTTCGGCCCGGACTCCCTCGGAAGGCTCGTCCTTGACGAGCCCGGGTTCATACCCTGCACACCCCACGGTGCCATCAAGATGCTCGAGGCCTACGGGATAGACCCCGCTGGCAAGAAGGCGGTGGTTGTGGGAAGGAGCGTGATCGTGGGCAAGCCCCTGGCGCTGCTGCTGCTCAGGAGGAACGCCACCGTCACCATCTGCCACAGCAAGACCCCTGATCTGAGGGGCGAGTGCCTCTCTGCGGACATACTCTGTGTGGCGGTAGGGAGAGCGGAGATGATAAAGGGTGACTGGGTGAAAGAGGGTGCGGCTGTGATCGATATCGGGATCAACGTCAGGGAGGACGGCAAGCTGGTCGGTGACGTCGAGTTCGAGCGGGCGAAGGAGAGGGCCGGCTGGATCACACCTGTACCGGGCGGCGCCGGCCCCATGACCATCGCCATGCTGATGTACAACACGGTACAGGCGGCAAAGGGATCGTTATAAGAGAATGGACGACGACACCTGCAGGGCTGGAGCGCTTGAAGGTGTGCAGGGAGCATCGCCGCTTGAATTTGGGCGATGCCGAATATCAAGGTGACATACAACGGATGATCTTTTTCGTGTAACCTATTCCCGTATAACCAGGAGGAAAAACCGATGATCATCACCAAGAAGAGGGACTTTCAGGAGCTGCTTGACAACATCAAGGACTACAGGAGCGTCTTCCTCATCGGGTGCTCCGAGTGTGCCGCCCTCTGCGGCACGGGGGGTGAGAAGGAGGTGGAAGAGCTCACCGAGGCGCTGAAGGCGGAGGGCAAGGACGTCACAGGCGGTATCGTGGCGAAGACGGGCTGCCAGGTGCTCGGTACGAAGAAGGAGCTGAAGCCTTACAAGGACGCACTGGAGAAGACGGAGTGCATTCTCGTCATGTCCTGCGGCGCCGGCACGCAGGCTGCGGTGGAGCTCTTCGAGGACAAGGCCGTGTATCCCACGAATGACAGCCTCTTCCTCGGTAACATGACGCGCTTTCAGATGTTCGACGAGAGGTGCTCCCTCTGCGGAAAGTGCATACTCGACAAGACGGGGGGGATCTGTCCCATAACCACCTGTCCGAAGGGTCTGCTGAACGGCCCCTGCGGCGGCATGCAGGACGGCCAATGCGAGGTGAGCCCGGAGCTGCCGTGCGCCTGGGTGAGGATATACGAGCGGATGAAGAGGCTCGACAAGCTGAAGGAGTTCTGCGAGACCGTGGTGGAGGCCAAGGACTGGTCTGCTGGGCAGAAACCGAGGTCACTCTATGCCAGAGAGAAGAAGGAGAAATGAGAAGAGTCCTTGACTTTCAGACAGGCGGACTTAAGACATGCGAGACGGTGACCATATGGGCCATCCCTGGAGAGTATTTCGACGTGACCGATGCAGAGAAGGCGATGGGAGGGGCGGAAAGGATCATCGAATATGTCCGGCTGATCCCTGCCTGAAAGAGGCAAAGAGAAAGGGAGTAGAATTATCATAGACAAGGAGGAACATAAATGACATTCAGAGAGGCACTTGAGTCCGGGAAGTTTGTAGTAACCGCAGAGGTGGGTCCACCGAAGGGAACCGATGTAGAGGAGATGATCCACCATATAGAGCTGCTGAAAGGCAGGGTCGACGCAGTCAATTTCACGGACAACCAGTCCGCGGTGATGCGGATGAACTCCCTTGCCGGCTGCAGGATGGCCGTTGAGCATGGCGTGGAGCCGATACTGCAGATGACATGTCGTGACCGGAACAGGATAGCCCTCCAGTCCGACCTCCTCGGTGCCCATGCCCTGGGTGTGAGGAACGTCCTCTGCATGACGGGTGACCATGTATCAGCAGGTGACCATAAGGGGGCGAGGCCTGTGTATGACGTGGAGTCTGTCCAGCTGCTCAGGATAGTTGACTCCCTGAACAACGGCAGAGACATGATGGGCAACGAGCTGAAGGGAGGTACGGACTTCTACCAGGGCGCCGTCGTCACCCCTGAGGCGAACCCCCTGGAGCCGCAGCTCATAAAGTTCGAGAAGAAGGTGAAGGCGGGGGCGAGGTTCTTCCAGACCCAGGCGGTCTATGACATAGAGAGGTTCAAGGAGTTCATGAACCATGCAAGAAGGTTCCCCGTGAAGGTCCTGGCAGGGCTTGTGGTGCTGAAGAGTGCGGGGATGGCGAACTTCCTCAACAGGTTCGTCCCGGGGATAAAGGTGCCCCGGGAGCTGATCGATGAACTGAAGGCCGCGGGTAAGGAGAAGGCCCTGGATACAGGACTGGATATCACGGCGAGGCATATAAGGCAGCTCAAGGAGGAGGGCATCTGCGACGGTGTGCATATAATGGCCATCGGCATGGAGGACAAGGTCCCGCTCATCATGGAGAGGGCGGGTTTGTAGATTTTCCATTTACCATCAGGAGATGAGGGATGGTAAATGACAGATGAAAAGTGAACAAAATGGCGGACAACAGGGTAACCATAAACGATTTCCTGAAGAAGAAGGCAGAGGGGCGGAAGATCACGATACTCACCGCCTACGACCATCCCTTCGCCAGGATAGTGGATGAGGCGGGACTGGATGCGATCCTGGTGGGTGACTCGCTGGCGATGGTCGTCCAGGGGCTCGGAAACACCCTGCCTGTCACCATGGACGAGATGATCTACCATACAAGGATGGTGGCGGGGGCTGCAGAGAGGGCGATGGTCATAGGGGATATGCCCTTCATGTCCTATCAGACGTCGGTCGAGGACGCCGTCCGTAACGCAGGGAGGTTCCTGAAAGAGGGGGGTGCCCAGGCGGTAAAGGTCGAGGGCGGCTCAGAGGTGGTGGAGAAGGTCAGGGCGATGGTGAGGGCCGATATCCCCGTGATGGCCCATATCGGGCTCACCCCTCAGGCGATATACAGGATGGGCGGTTTCAGGGTGCAGGGACGCACGGAGGAGGCACGGAAGAGGCTGGTCGAAGACGCCAGGATGCACCAGGAGGCCGGTGCCTTCAGCATAGTCCTCGAGGCGATGCCGGTGGACCTGGCAAGGAGGATTACAGAGACGCTCACTATTCCCACCATCGGCATAGGTGCCGGGCCTCACTGTGACGGCCAGGTCCTCGTGCTTCACGACCTCCTCGGCCTCTTCGAGAGGTTCGTCCCCAAGTTCGTGAAACGCTACGCCGACCTGAAGAGCGAGGCCCTCGAGGCGGTGAAACGCTTCAAGGAAGAGGTGGAGAAGGGCGAGTTCCCGGGAGAGGAGCACGGGTTTAAATAGTTTATCATTTGTCATTGCTCATTGTTCATTTTCCATTGATGAATTGATGAATGACAGATGAAGAACGGTAATTGAAATATGTCTGAAGCTAAGTTAAAGGTAATTCTTTTAAAGCACACGCCTGACCCTGAGGAGACCGTGGCCATGGCTGCAAAGCTCTGCTACAGCCCCTCGGAGATCGAGGGGCTCAGGCAGAGGATAGAGGCCAGGGACCAGAGGGCCTTCGTCCAGAAACTGATGAAGATGGGTCATATGAGCCCCATCGAGCACGCCTCCTTCACCTTCGCGATCGAGGGGATCTCCAGGGCATGTTCCCATCAGCTCGTCCGTCACAGGCTGGCCTCCTACAGCCAGCAGTCCCAGAGGTATGTGAGCGAGGAAGGAGGATTCGACTACATCATTCCCCCAACGATTAAAGGCGATGAAAAACTCAAAAGATATTTTGAAGATTTTATGGCAGCGGCACAGGAAGCCTATGATCATATTGTAAAAGAACTGAACAAGAGAAGGATCAAAGGCGAGGCCGCCAACCAGGATGCGAGGTTCGTCCTTCCCAACGCCTGTGAGACGAAGATAATGGTCACCATGAACGCAAGGGAGCTTCTGCATTTTTTCAGGCAGCGGTGCTGTCTCAGGGCGCAGTGGGAGATCAGGGCGATGGCCGAGGAGATGCTCAGGATCGTCCGGGAGGTCGCTCCGACCATATTCTCCAAGGCAGGACCCGGGTGTATTGCAGGCCCATGCCCCGAGGGAGAGTACACCTGCGGAAAGATAAAAGAGGTGAGGCGGCGATACAGGAGGATGTGAGACCCTCATCGCCCTGATGTCACCGCCGGTACACCTTTGCCGGGAGGTTCACCATGACGTTGATATTTGATCTCCCGTTGGTTTAGACTAAACATCCAATCCCCTGCCGCCGGCCAGGACTGAAAACAGGCCTCCGGCACGGAGTATTCAACTATATCAGAGAGGGTTGAATAAATGGTCAGGAAGAAAGAGAGTTACGTCGTCGCCGTTGTGGGAGCCACCGGCGCGGTGGGAGAGGAGATGGTCTCCATCCTGGAGGAGCGGAGCTTCCCTGTCAGGGAGCTCCGCCTCTTCGCCTCGGAGAGGTCGAGGGGAAAGAAGATGGCCTTCAGGGGGGATGAGATAACCATCGAGACCCTTGATGAGGACTCCTTCAAGGGGATCGACATCGCCCTCTTTTCGGCCGGTGGGGAGCGTTCGAAGAGGTGGGCGCCCGTTGCGGCAAGGTCGGGCTGTGTGGTGGTGGACAACTCCTCTGCATGGAGGATGGACCCCGAGGTGCCCCTCGTGGTCCCGGAGGTGAACCCTCACGACATCGGACGGCACAAGGGGATAATCGCAAACCCAAACTGTTCCACCATACAGATGGTGATGGTGCTCAAGCCTGTACATGACGCTGCGAGGGTAAAGAGGGTGGTCGTCACCACCTTCCAGTCCGTCTCGGGCACGGGGAAGAAGGCCATGGACGAGCTCCTGACACAGACCTCGGACCTGCTCAATTTCAGGGAGATCCGTTGCGAGGTCTACCCCCATCAGATAGCCTTCAACTGCCTGCCCCACATCGACGCCTTCCTTGAGGACGGATACACGAAGGAAGAGATGAAGATGGTGAACGAGACGAGGAAGATAATGGGTGACGACTCCATCAGGGTGACCGCCACAACGGTGAGGGTCCCTGTCTTCAGGTCTCACTCAGAGAGCGTGAACATAGAGACGGAGAGGAAGCTCACGGCCAACGAGGCGAGGGCGTTGCTCGCCGCCTTCCCCGGTGTGGTCGTCTTTGACGCACCGGAGAAGAACGTCTATCCCCTGCCCGTGGATGTCGCCGGCAAGGACGAGGTCTACGTCGGGAGGGTGAGGGAAGACAACTCCATAGAGTGCGGCATCAACGTCTGGATCGTGGCGGACAACCTCCGGAAGGGCGCCGCCCTGAACGCGGTTCAGATAGCGGAGAGGCTGATCGAGTGAACAGGCAGGGGAGCCGGGATCGTTATACAGCCCTTAAGGGGGCCGGGGTTTCTCAGACCGTCACAGATGGCTGAAGCGCTGTACACGGCTGGAGCCCCTCCCGCCTTGCGGTTTCGCTCACCGAGACGTTTCAATTATGTTAAACTATTAGATGATGCACGAAAGGGAAAGGCTTCCTCTTGATGCGAGGCTGCTCAGTGAGTCGATCATCGAACTGAACATATCGCGCAGGAACGTGGCCATCTACCCCAGGGGTCATCCCCTGGTCGAGAAGTCGTTGAACCGGGCCTTTGAGCTCCTGAAGGGGCTTCTGGACCTGAGGCCTGAGATGACCCTCGCTGTTGCAAAGGACACCCTCGTTGTTGACAACTCCTACCTGGACAAGAAGAACCCCGTCTACAGGGACTTCGCCCTTCATCTGAACAGGATCGGCATCGCTTCAGTGACCTTTTCGAGCGGACTCACCAAGGACGAGCTCTACAGCTTCCACAGCTTCCTGTCAGAGCACGCCAGGGACGCCTCACCCGAGACAGTCCGCAAGGAATGGGAGGAGAAGCGGTTGACTCACGTCCACATAGAGTTCATCGACTACGGGGCATTCACCTTCGAGGACGAGGTCCGGGAGGAGCGCGAGCCGGGGAAAGAGCAACAGCCGCTCTGGGAGCGTTATGCCATCGCCCTTATGGAGGGGAGGTTGCAGACCGAGGAGGTCTCCGACGCCATACAAGAGGTCCCTCCCGAGACCCTTGCCGGGTTCATGAACAGGACCGCTACGGAGAAGGTCCGTGAGGAGTCCTACGAGAGGATAATCACCGCCTACATAAGGAGGTCCTCGGAGAGCTCCTTCAGCAGCAGGGACCTGAAGAAGCTGATGGTGGTCATCAGCAGGCTCAGACCGGAGGTCAAGAGACAGTTCCTCTCCGCTGCGGGCAGGACCCTCTCCAGTGACATGAAGGCCGCAGAGGAGGCGCTCCGGGAGATACCGGTGGAGAGGATCATTGGGCTGCTCAACACGATCAATGAACAGAAGGTCGCCATACCGGAGAACCTCGAGAACCTGCTGAAGAAGCTCTCGACGCTGCGGCAGGACGCCGTCGGGGATATCATTTTAGGCGGCAGTCTGATAGCGGACGACGTCTTCCTCTCTCCCGATGTGATGAGCCTCCTGAGCTCGGGCAACTTCGAGAGGTATGTCTCCGACGCCTATCAGGAAGAGATCCAGAGGCTGATTAACACCGATGTCTCAAAGATCGTTGGAGAGACCGCCGAGGAGCTGAGAAGGGAGTTCAGCGACGAGTACACGGAGCTGGCTTACAACCAGACCATACTGGAGCTCCTCTCCACGGATATAATCAATGAGAAGGACTACGAACGCTTCGTCGAGATCGTTAAAGGGCAGGCGGAGCAGATGCTCGAGACGGGTCAGTACGGAGGGGTCCTCAAGATACTGAAGACCCTGGAGTCGAATGCGGAGAGGGGGAGGTTTCGGGAGATAACCTCATCGGCGCTCCAGCACTACAGCTCCCCGGGCTTCCTCTCGCGGTTTGTGGAGTCCCTCAGGATCATAGGGAGGCTGATGAGGGAGGAGGCGATGAGCCTCTGCGACCACTACGGAAAGGAGATCATACCGTACCTGATGGACGCCCTGATAGTGGAGGAATCCCAGGCGAACAGACGGTTTCTCATCAGTCTGTTGACCCGCTTCGGTGACGGGATCATCCCGGAGACGATAAAGCGCCTCGGTGATCCGAGGTGGTACGTGAAGAGGAACATGCTCTTCATCCTGAGCGAGTGCGGCGGTGAGGAGGTGCTTCCCCATGTGAGGTCCTACTGCTTTCACGACAACAGGAGGGTCTGCGCCGAGGCGATCAAGTGCCTGCTCAAGGCCGGAGACGCCTACGGTGTAGCCGCCCTCAGGGAGCACCTGAGGTCGGGAAAGGAGGAGCTGATCGAGCAGGCGGCGGCCCTTGCAGGCGCATACAGGGTGCGGGAACTGGTGCCCGAGCTGCTCGAGTTGCTCGGGAAGAAGTCCGTCAGCAGCAAGGACTACAACGACAAGGTCCCCATAGTGAGGGCCCTGGGAAGCATAGGAGACCCTCGTGCCGTGGCCGCCCTGAGGGAGATCGTCTCCACCAGGGGGCTGATCTTCAAGGGTGCCGTGGAACGGCTGAAGGAAGAGGTGTACAGGTCGCTGAGGAACTACCCCTACGAGGATGTCAGGGACCTCGTGGAGGCGGGTCTCAGGTCCAGGAATGAGCGGATCCGTGAAGAGGCCATGAGGGTGAAGAGGATGAAGGGTGGCTGAGATGGAAGAGACGAAGAGGTTCCTCACGACATTCATGACCGCCATATCCACGTGCTCGCTCTACTCAAGGGCGCACGCATCCGTCGAGGAACTGGCCAGGAAGGCCCATGAGATCCTGACAGGGCTGATCAAGGAGAGGCTGGAGTTGATGGTGCTGGAGGGGGAGCTGGTGGTGAACAGGAACCCCGTGAGGGGGTTAGGGCTCCATGGCGCCAACCTGATGAAGAGGTTCAAACGGAAGGGGCTCTCCCGTGTCGATTTCCTGAAGGGGATCACCTTCATCGAGCTGAAGCAGTTCATAGCCGACATAGCCGATCCTGACAGACCGGTGATGACCTATCCCCACATCAAGACCGGCGCGGTCGATGTACGAGTCGGCGGGATCATGACGGGGGTCGAGATAGACGTCGATAGTGTCGCATCGGAGCAGATTGAGGGCGTGAAGCGCCTGTACCGGGGGATATCCTCCTTCAAGCCCCTGGACACGAGGGGGCTTGAGGAGATCGTGCTCAACTTCATCGTCTCTTTCAAGAAGGAGGCCAGCATCCTGAAGCTGATAAGCCCTGTCAGTGCTTACAGTGAATACACCTATACCCATGCCACCAATGTGGCGGTCCTCTCCATGTTCCAGGCCGAGACCCTCGGGTTCAGGGACGAGCTGCTCCATGACATCGGTGTGGCGGCCCTGCTGCATGACGTGGGCAAGCTCTTCATCCCCAGGGAGATACTGGAGAAGAAGGGCTCCCTCGACGAGGAGGAGTGGAACGAGATAAAGATGCACACCCTCCACGGTGCCAGGTATCTGGCAAAGATCGACGGCCTCACCCCCCTCGCACCAGTGGTCGCCCTCGAGCATCATCTGAGATACGACGGGGAGGGGTATCCTGAGCTCGGCTCGCACAACGGAAGACAGCACTTCTGCAGCCAGATAGTGGCCATATCGGACTTCTTCGACGCCCTCCGGAGCAAGAGGCCCTACAAGAGGGACTGGCAGATAGAGGAGATCATTGCGCTGATGAAGAACAGCGCCGGCAGGGAGTTCAATCCAGTCCTGGTGGACAACTTCTCGAGGGCCTTCACCCTCGCCCTGAAGCAGGGTTAGAGGGCAGGAGCCCCTCGAGCACCTCAAGCGTCCTGAGGACCGCACCGCCCTTTTCCGAATAGAGCTCCCTGGCCTTTCTGCCCATCTCCTCCGCCTTCTCGCCGTCGGAGAGGATCTCAAGGAGGATCGTACCGAGCTCATCGGCACCGGCCCTGACCGCCGCCCCCCTCTTGAAGAACTCATCGGCAAGGGGGAAGTTCTCCATGTGAGGCCCGCAGACTATGGGCTTTCCCCAGGAGGCGGGCTCGAAGAGGTTGTGACCGCCCCTGGGTACGAAGCTTCCGCCTATCAGGCATACATCGGCGGAGCCGTAAACGTCGGGCAGCTCACCGATGGTGTCCAGGAGTATCACCCCGCCCTCTCCTCCGATGGACCTCCTGGTGAAGTCCACCGCCCGGTCCCTCAGGAGCCCCTCGACGGCGGTGAACCTCTCGGGGTGTCTCGGAGCGATGATCAGTGTGGCATCCCTGAAGACCCTCTTCAGGGCACGGAAGGCCTCGAGGATGACCTCCTCCTCTCCTTCATGGGTGCTCCCGGCCACCACCACCGGCCTGCCGAGGCGTCTGCACCAATCGGGCCTCCCCTCAGGGGGTCTGCGGTCGAACTTGAGGTTGCCCGTGACGAAGATGCGGTCTTCCGGTGCACCGAGGGACTTCAGCTTCTCGGCGTCGCCTTCGGACTGCACGCAGTAGCAGTCGATCAACCCGAGCACGCTCCTTATGAAGAACCTGATCTTCCTGTAGCCCCTGAAGGACCTCTCCGACATCCTTCCGTTGACCACCGCAACGGGGACACCCATCCGCCCGGCGGTCCTCAGGAGGTTAGGCCACAACTCGGTCTCCATTATCAGGACTGCAGCAGGTCTCAACAGCTCCATGGCCCTTCTCAGGGAGGAAGGGATGTCGAAGGGCATGTAGAAGCAGACCTCGCCTTCGGTTATGAAGTCCCTGACGACCCTCTGTCCCGTGTCCGTCACGGTGGAGACGGCGATATCCGCCCTCTCCCTCAATCTCTCCACGAGGGGTCTGGCCGCCATCGCCTCGCCCACCGAGACGGCGTGTATCCATACGACCGGTCTCTTCTTCCCCTCCGTTCCGAGACGTAGGTACCCGAACCTCTCCCTCAGCCATCGTCTTCTGAGGCCGGGAGGCCTCTTCAACAGGTGAACAGGGAGTATGAAGGGCAGCACGAGTATGTAAAGGAGGCTATATATCAGGTACATATTGATGAGTTTCCGGAAGGAGCTGGTTCTCGTACAGCCTCTTGTAGATACCGTCACGACCGATGAGCTCTGAGTGGGTCCCCTCTTCGGCTATGACGCCGCGGTCCAGGACGATGATCCTGGAGGCCATCTTCACCGTCGAGAGCCTGTGGGCTATCACCAGGGTGGTCCGGTTCTTCATCAGGGAGTAGAGGGCCTTCTGCACCATCATCTCGGCGTGGGTGTCGAGCGATGAGGTGGCCTCGTCCAGGATGAGTATGGGAGGGTTCTTAAGCACAGCCCTCGCAATGGATAGCCTCTGGCGCTGCCCTCCGGAGAGCCTCACCCCCTTCTCGCCGATGACGGAATCGTAACCTCCGGGCAGATCCATGATGAACTCATGGGCATAGGCCGCCTTCGCCGCCTCGATGATCTCCTCCTCATCCGCCCCGGGCCTTCCGAAGCCTATGTTGGCCCTCACGGTGTCGTTGAAGAGTATGACGTCCTGGCTCACCACCCCGATCTGGCCCCTCAGTGAGGCGAGGGTGGCCTCCCTGATATCGGTTCCGTCGATCAGGATCACGCCCTCCGTGGGATCGTGGAGGCGTGGGATCAGGTCCACCAGCGTGGTCTTGCCCGCTCCGCTCCTGCCGACGACGGCGATGATCTCCCCCTTCCTTATCCTCAGGTTTATATCCCTCAGGGCGTAGCCCTCGGTGCCGGGGTAGCTGAAGGATACGCCCCTGAACTCGATCAGCTCCCTCACGGGCTGGAGCTCGATATGACCTCCCTCCTCCCGGGGGAGGGTGAAGAACTCGTTGACCCTCTCCAGGGAGGCCCTCGCCCGCTGTATGCCGTTGTTAACCTTTGCCAGCCGCTTTGCAGGCGTGTATATCATGAATATAGCGGCAAGGAAGGAGAAGAAGTCTCCAGGCGTGATCACGTCCTCTATGACGAGTCTCCCGCCGTACCAGAGCACGAAGGCTATGCCCGCCCCTCCCACCAGCTCCATCAACAGCGAGGTGGCCTCGGTGATCCTCGTGGCCCTCATGTTCTCGCGGTAGAAGTCCTGATTCCTCTTTGCGAAGAGTGACACGAGGGTCCCTTCCCTCCCGAAGATCTTCACCATCTTTATCCCCGAGAAGCTCTCCGTGAGGAGCTCGGTGATGAGGGAGATCTTCCTCTGGGCCTCCTTCGTCACCCTCTTGAGCCTCATGCCGAGCCTTCCCACGCCGTAGAAGGCGAGGGGCATCACCGTCAGGGCGATCAGGGTGAGGTCCCACCGCCTTGCGAAGGCGACGGCCGTAAGGACCGCCACCGTGGCCCCTTCCACGAAGAGGTCCTTCACGGAGTGGGCCACCACCTTCTGAAGCTGACCCACGTCGTTTATGATCCTGGAGATCATCAGGCCCGAAGATTTTTCGTTGTAGTATCTGATGGGCAGGAAGGTTATATGTTCGTAGAGCCTGTTGCGAAGGTCCCTTATGAGCTTCATCCCCACCGAGGTCATGAGGTAGGAATGGGCGAAGGCGAGGGCACCGCGGAAGAGGTACAGCAGGAGCACGCCGAGGGGTATCAGCAGCAGGAGAGACCGGTCCTTCTCCAGGAAGATCCCGTTCATCGCGGGCTTCACGAGCCAGGCGAGGGAGCCGTTGATCCCGGAGACGATCAGGCTCAGGAAGACGGCCAGCAGCACCCTCCTCCAGTAGGGGACTATGAGGGTGAAGAGCCGCCTCAGGTCCCTGAGGAAAGCCGTCGGGCTGTCTCCGCCTTTCCTCAGCCTTCCCATCCCGCCAGCTCCCCGACCATCTCGGCGACCCTCCTGGAGGCCCCCTTCCCTTCATAGAGGGACCTGATCGCCCTGAAGGATTCCGTCATCTCCCGCCTGATGCCTTCTTCTCCCAGGATCCTCTCCAGCTCCTTCGTCACCTTCTCCGCCGTCGCATCCCCCTGGATCAGCTCCCTGACGACCTCCTTCTCCATCAGCAGGTTGACGAGGCTTATATACCTCACACCCACGATGAGCCTGGCAATGAGATAGGTGAGGGGGAAGAGTTTGTAGACCACGACCATCGGCGTGCCGATCAGCGCTGCCTGGAGCGTGGAGGTACCTGAGGCGATCAGGGCGAGGTCGGATGCGGCGAGGGCCTCCGTCGCCATCCCCTTCAGCACCCTCACCCCCAGCTCCTCGAAGGCCCCGGCCCACCTCCGGTAATCGGGGAGGTTCGGAGCCAGGGGGAGGATGTAGCTGAGCTCCGGACGCCTCTCCCTGAACCTACGGACCACGGCCGTGAAGAGGGGGACGAGCCTCTTCAGCTCCTGAGGCCTGCTGCCGGGCAGCAGGCCGAGCACGGTCCCTTCAGGCTCCATCCCGAGGGACCTCCTGACAGAGGTCCTGCCGGTCTCTCTCCCCTCTATCTCGTCCATGATCGGATGACCGACGAACTCACAGTCCGCTCCGATCCTCCTGTAGATCTCCTCCTCGAAGGGCAGGACCACCGCGATCCTGTCGGCGAGCTCCCTGATCCTCTCCGCCCTCCCCTTCCTCCAGGCCCACACCTGGGGACTAACGTAGTACAGGACCCTTGCACCAAGGGCCCTGGCCTTTCCCGCAACCCTCATGTTGAACTCCGGGAAGTCGAGCAATACAACCACCTGGGGCTTCTCACCTTTGATCATCCCCACCACCTTCCCGTAGGTATCGTGCAGGGACCTCATCGAGGAGACCGCCTCGGTGAGGCCGAAGGACCCGGTGACCCCTGCGATCAGCTCCACCCCTTCGGAGGCCATCCTCTCACCGCCCACGCCCCAGATGCGCACGTCCCTGTACATCGACCTCAGCGCCCTGGCCAGGAGGGCGCCGTACAGCTCTCCCGAGGACTCGCCGGTGATTATGAACACCTTCTTCATCGGCAGAAGGAGACCGGTCGCCTCACCCGACGGCCCTCCTGATCACCTCACAGATCCTCTCCTGGGAGAAGGGGTCGAGCTCCGGGTAGATCGGCAACGACAGCACCTCGAGGGCCGCCCTCTCCGCCACGGGGAACTCACCCCTCCGGTAACCCAGCCCCTTGAGGGCGTCCTGGAGGTGGAGGGGCAGTGGATAGTACACGACCGAAGATATACCCTCATCGCGGAGGGAGGCCCTTATCCTGTCCCTCAGGGGGCTCCTTATGGTGTACTGATGATAGACGTGATGGAACCCTTCCTTCTCCACGGGACAGTCCACCACACCCTTCAGGGCCTCGGTGTAGAGGCGCGCCCTCTCCCTTCTTGAGGCGATGTAGCCTTCGATCCTCCGCAGCTTCACCAGGAGGACCGCGGCCTGTATCTCGTCGAGCCTGCTGTTCAGGCCTATCGAGTGGTGTATGTAGCCGCCCTTCGAGCCGTGGTTCCTCAGCATCCTCACCCTTTCGGCGATAGAGGCGTCCTCCGTTGTGACGAGCCCTCCGTCACCGCAGGCACCGAGGATCTTGCTCGGGTAGAAGCTGAAGCAACCCGCATCACCGAACCCTCCTACCTTCCTGTCCCCTATCCGGGCGCCGAAGGCCTGTGCACAGTCCTCCACCACGTGGAGGCCGTGCCTCGAGGCCACCTCCTCTATCCTCTCCATCTCCGCCGGCATGCCGAACATGTGTACCGGGAGGACGGCCCTGGTCCTCTCCGTTATCCTCTCCTCGATCCCGCGGGGATCGATGTTGAACGTATCCGGTTCGATATCGACGAAGACGGGCCGTGCCCCCTGGTAGATTATCGCTTCTATGGTTGCAAAGAAGGTGAAGGGCGTGGTTATGACCTCGTCGCCTCTGCCGATACCGAGGGCCTTGAGGCTGAGGTTGAGGGCGTCGGTGCCGGAGGCCACGCCTATGGCCTCCTTCACCCCGTGATAGCCGGCCACCAGCCTCTCGAACTCAGCCACCTTCGGCCCCAGGATATAACGGCCGCTCTCGAGGACGTCGGCGATCTCCCTCATTATCTCCTCTCTCAGTTCGGCGTACTCCGCCTTCAGGTCAACCATCGGAATCATTGCCTCTCCCTTCTGCGCGAGGAGGGTCTGCCTCTTCATCATCCTGCCTCCCTGTGTTCGTTCTCATTGATAACCCTGTTTATCTCCAGCGCCACCTTCAGCGCCTCCATCCCCTCATGTGCCGTGACCCTCGGTCGTCTTCCGTTCTTCACACAGGCCGCGAACTCCAGGAGCTCCTCCTTGAGGGGCTCCCTCTCTTCGGTCCGTATCGTCTCTTTCCGGACCCCGCCGTCAGGGCTCCTGGAGTGCCTCAGGACCTCGCGGCTCTGGAGGTCGGCGAGGATGTATCCGTCGTCCTGGAAGACCCTCAGGACCCTCCGTCTCTCCGGTGAGATCCTGCTCGCCGTGATCAGCGCCTTTGTGCCGTCCTCCGTCTCTATCCAGGCCTTTGCGACATCGAGCTTCTCCGTCAGCACCCGTGCACCGACCGCCCGGACCTCGACGATCCGGCTCGGGCAGAGGGAGAGGATGATGTCGATGTCATGGATCATCAGGTCGAGGGTGACGTCCACGTCCGTCCCCCTGCCGAGGAAGGGGGAGAGCCTCTCGGACTCGATGAACCTCGGTGCCGATATGATCCCCTCGGTGCAGAGCACCGCAGGGTTGAACCTCTCGATGTGACCGACCTGTATGAGCCTTCCGGAGCCCTCGGCCTCGGAGAGGAGCTCCTCGGCCTCCTCCACGGTCCGGGTGATGGGTTTCTCGATGAAGAGGTCCTTGCCCGCCCTCAGACACTCCAGGGCTATACCGTGGTGGGTGACTGTGGGTGTCACGATGCTGAGGGCGTCTACGAGGGGAAGGACCTCCCTGTAGTCGGTGAAGGCCCTGCAGCCGTGCCTCCCGGCGGTCTCCTCGGCCCTCTCCACGTCGAGGTCCACAACGCCGACGAGCTCGACCCCTTCGATCTCGCTGAGGACCCTTGCATGGTTCTTGCCGAGATAACCCACCCCTATCACAGCCACTCTTATGCTCATCCTTCCGATCCTTTCATCCCGTCGCTGCTGTCGAGAAGGCGGTGTGAGTTCAGAGCTCCTTCGTCACCCTCACGATCTCCTCGAGCTTACGCAGGGCCTTGCCCGAATCGATCGCCTCCTCGGCGATCGCCGCCGCCTCCCTGAGCTCATCCGTCCTGCCCGCGACGATCAGTGCGGCGGCTGCATTCATCACCACGATGTCCCTTCTCGGTCCCCTCTCTCCTCTCAGGATGCTCATCGTGATCCCTGCGTTCGCCTCGGCGTCGCCGCCGGCGATCGAGTCCACACCGGCCCTCCGGAAGCCGAAGTCCTCGGGAGAGAGGATGAAGCTCTCCACCGTACCGTGCCTGAAGCGGCTCACCTTCGAGCCGTCGGTGATGGTGAGCTCGTCGAGGCCGTCCTCGCCGTGGAAGACCATCACGTCCTCTGCCCCCAGGTTGCCGAGTACCCGGGCGAGGGGCTCTGTGAGCCTGTCAGTGAAGACGCCGAGGATCTGTCTCTTCGCACCGGCCGGGTTGGTGATGGGACCGAGGATATTGAAGATCGTCCTTATGCCCATCTCCCTCCTCGGGCCTATGGCGTACTTCATGGCCGGGTGGAACAGGGGTGCAAAGAGGAAGCCGAACCCCGTCTCGAAGAGGCACTTCTCCACAGCCTCCACAGGGAGGTCTATCCTGACCCCGAGTGCTTCGAGGACGTCGGCACTGCCCGACCTGCTGGAGACGGAGCGGTTGCCGTGCTTCGCCACGGGGACACCGCAGGCGCTCACCACGATCGCCGCCGTCGTGGAGATGTTGAAGGTATGGGCCATGTCGCCGCCGGTGCCGCAGGTGTCGACGACCCCCTCGGGTGCGCTGATCCTGGCGGCCTTCTCCCTCATCACCCTTGCAGCCCCTGTTATCTCCTCGACGGTCTCGCCCTTTACCCTGAGGGCCGTGAGGAAGGCTCCTATCTGGGCGTCGGTCGCCCTCCCTTCCATTATCTCGTTCATGCACTCCACCATCTCCGACTCGGAGAGGTTTATCCCCTGTACGAGTATGTCTATGGCCTCTTTGATCACGGTTTCCTCCTTACCCCGGGCGAACCGGATATGCCCGAAAGGTGCTTCGGGATCATGATCTCCTCAGTTTGAGGAAGTTCCTCAGCAGGTCCTTGCCCACGGCGGTCAGTATGGACTCGGGGTGGAACTGCACGCCCTCGATCACGTAATCCCTGTGCCTCACCCCCATTATCTCCTCCTCCTTCGTCCATGCCGTTATCTCGAGGCACTCCGGAAGGGTCTCCCTCTCTATCACCAGGGAGTGGTAGCGGGTGGCCTCGAAGGGGTCCGGCAGCCCCTCGAAGATCGTCCTGCCGTCATGGTATATGAGGGAGGTCTTTCCGTGCATCAGCCGCGGTGCATTGACGATCCTCCCGCCGAAGGCGGCACCTATCGCCTGATGGCCGAGGCATACCCCGAGGATCGGCTTTCTGCCGCCGAAGTGCCTGATCACATCGATGGAGATCCCCGCCTCCTTCGGCGTGCAGGGCCCGGGCGAGATCACGATCCTCTCCGGATCGAGCTCCTCTATCTCACGGAGGGTTATCCTGTCGTTGCGGTAGACCCTGATGTCCTCCCCGAGCTCGCCGAAGTACTGGACGAGGTTGTACGTGAAGGAGTCATAGTTGTCTATCATCAGCAGCATCTCTCTCTCCGCCTTGGATGGTCCCTCTTCTATCGCTCAAAGTCCTCCCTCGGCCATATCCACCGCCTTCATCATGCCGAGGGCCTTGTTGACCGTCTCCCTGTACTCGTTCTCCGGCACGGAGTCCGCCACTATGCCCGCACCGGCCTGGACGTAGAGTCTGCCGTCCTTGACCACGATCGTTCTTATGGTGATACAGGTGTCCATGTTCTCCGAGTAGCCGATGTAGCCGACAGCTCCTGCATAGGGTCCTCTCTTGACCGGTTCGAGCTCATCGATGATCTCCATGGCCCTCACCTTGGGTGCGCCTGTCACGGTGCCTGCGGGGAAGCAGGAACGGAAGACGTCGAAGGCGTTCAGACCCTCCCTCAACCTCCCCTCGACGTTCGAGACGAGATGCATCACGTGGCTGTAACGCTCCACGGTCATCAGCTCCGTCACCTTGACGCTCCCCATCTCCGAGACCCTTCCCACGTCGTTCCTCCCGAGGTCCACGAGCATTATATGCTCGGCCATCTCCTTCGGGTCTTCCCTCAGCTCCTTCTCCAGGGCCCTGTCCTCGTCCTCGCTGAGCCCCCGTCTCCTCGTGCCCGCTATCGGTCTGAGGACGATCCGCCTCCCTTCGAGCCTGACGAGTATCTCCGGCGATGAACCAACGAGCTGACCCTCTCCGGTCTCGATGTAGAACATGTACGGTGAGGGGTTTATCACCCTGAGGGCCCGGTAGATGTTGAAGGGTGTTACTTTGCAGTCCCTGTCGAACCTCTGGGAGATGACGACCTGGACGACGTCACCCGCCCTTACATACTCCTTCGCCCTCCTCACGGCATCCTCGAAGGCCTCCTCGGGGCCGAAGGACGAGACGAAGTCCGTTGCAGCCGTCCTCTCCGGCGCTGCGGCCTCGGGCCGCCCGTTCAGCTTCTCGGCCACGGCGTCGATCTTCTCCTCCGCCGCCCTGTACGCCTTTTCCGGTGAACCGTCGACATATGCCGGGCAGAGTATGATCATCTTCTGCCTGAGATTGTCGAAGATGAGGAGGATGTCCGGTATCATGAAGTACATGTCAGGGAGGTCGAGCGAGGGCTTATCCCTGTCAGGGACCCGCTCGAAGTACCTGACCATCTCGTACCCCACATAACCCACCAGGCCGCCGTAGAACCTCGGCAGCCCCTCCACCTCGACCGGCCTGTAGAGGGAGAGTTCCTCCTCCAGGGCCTTCAGGGGATCGTCGTAGAGTCTCTCCGTCACCGGCCCTCCGTCATGGACGATCTCCACCCTGTTACCCCGTGCCTTTATGGTCTTCCGTATGGACGTCCCTATGAAGGAGTACCTGCCCCACTTCTCACCGCCCTCGACGCTCTCGAGGAGGAAGGAGGGGGTGTCGAAGACCTTCAGATAGGCCGAGACCGGTGTCTCCATGTCCGCCAGGACCTCTTTGTACACGGGGACCACGTTTCCCTGCGATGCCAGGGTGGAAAATCTCTTTAAATCCGGAAACATTCAAATATTTTAAACATACGAACCCCTTTTTAGCAATTGACAGTGGCGGGAGGTTTATGATATTTTGATATGTGATGAAGGCCCTGTCTCCGATAGTGAGGTGGTTGAGGAGTGCGAAGGACCTGCTCGGCTACGGGAGGAGGCACGGAGAGATCGAGAGCGAGGTCGAGTCCCTCAGGTCGTACTACAACGAGAAGCTCAACGAGATGGGCCTTATCATCCAGTACAAGTCCTATGAGCTCGAGAGGCGGCTGAACGAGCTTGAGGAATACAGGAGGAAGACGGAGCACCTGCTGAAGATCATCGACTCCCTTGAATCGGAGAAGAGGGTCAATTGATCGGTCCCTTTCCGCGGGCGTAGCTCAGCTGGTAGAGCACAACCTTGCCAAGGTTGGGGTCGCGAGTTCGAATCTCGTCGCCCGCTCCATCTCTGAACAGTTATACCAGGATCAGGCATAAGGGGCTTGGACGGAGATGGCCCCTCAGGGGTGTCAAGAGGGGCCTTGATAATACCTGGGCTTGCATAACCGATAGCCCGTTTCTCCGCTGCAGACGGCGGCGTACCCAAGTGGTTAAGGGAGAGGTCTGCAAAACCTTTATGCGCCGGTTCGAATCCGGCCGCCGCCTCCACAGAAGGAGAGCGGATCTTTTCCAGCCCGGACTCATCCCCACCCGATCGCTTGACTTTTCCCGAAGCCCTTCGGTTATAATTTGCGAAGCTGCTGTTCAGGTGCCCGGCAGGGCTTAATGGGGAATCCCGTGAGAATCGGGAGCGGACCCGCCGCTGTAACCCTGTACCACTTTGTGTAAAAGTGGTTCGCCCCTGGCACTTGCCAAGGCAAGAGAGACCACTTGTCATCGAATGACGGGGAAGGTGAGCCGGGGGTGCAGGGAAGCCAGAAGACCTGCCTGAACAGACCTCACGACAGGCCTTCGAGGTGTGGGGCTGTGAGGATAGAGGTCTCGGCTTTTATCCCCGGCTTTCGCTGAAGAAGGCCGGGGATTTTTGTTTTGGCATCGAAGATCATCTTCATCACAGGCGGTGCAAGGAGCGGAAAGAGCTCCTTTGCCGTGGAGGAGGCCTCCGCGCTTGGAGGAAGAAAGGCCTTCATCGCCACTGCAGAGGCCCTCGATGACGAGATGAGAGAGCGGGTGGAGAGGCACAGGAGGGAGAGGGGTGAGGACTGGGATACCTTCGAGGAGCCTCTGAGGATCACGGACCTGCTGTCGAGGATCAAGGAGCGGTACAACGTTGTTGTGCTGGATTGTCTGACCGTCTGGCTCGCTAACCTGATGGCGGAGGAAGGAAGGGGCAAGGCGGAAGACTGCGGAAGGGCCGTCGACGAGTTCGTTGACTCCCTGAACAGCCTGGCCGGGTGTGCACTCTTCATCGTCTCCAACGAGGTCGGTATGGGGATAGTGCCTGACAATCAGGTGGCGAGGCGGTTCAGGGACCTGGCGGGTTCCCTCAACCAGAGGGTGGCCGGGATCGCCGACGGGGTCTACCTGACGGTATCGGGCATACCGGTGAGGATAAAGTAGCTTGGATCCAGTGATAGCCGATGTCAGCTGTCAGCACCACGGGTCTTCAGTCATTCTCGTCCCGACATTTCGTCGGGACTCCGAGGTGAATTCTGTCGTCCGATCCTTCATACCTGACCGTGCCGTCCGTTGTCTCTGTTTGCCTCTTTTGTCGCCGGATCCGGGTTACATCCTGCTTGAGGAGGAGATAGATGGTCCTGAGAGAGATGAAGTCATCGATAGCGGAGATCGACGGGGGGCTTCTGGATCAGGCCCAGAAGCGGCTGGACAGCCTCACGAAGCCCCGGGGGAGCCTGGGCAGGCTTGAGGAGTTCGCAAAGCAGATAGTTGCCATCACCGGCAGGGCGATGCCGGCACTGGATAAGAAGGCCGTCTTCACCTTTGCCGGAGACCATGGCGTGGCCGACGAGGGTGTCTCCGCCTTCCCCAGGGAGGTGACCGCCCAGATGGTCCTCAATTTCCTCAACGGCGGAGCGGGCATCAATGTGCTGGCGCGCCATGCAGGCGCGGATGTGGTGGTCGTGGATATCGGGGTGGCCCGTGAGTTCGAGGGGATAGAGAGGGCGAACTTCGTCTCGAGGAAGGTCGTCAGGGGCACCAGGAACATGAGGAAGGGGCCCGCCATGACGAGGGAGGAGGCCCTGAGGTGCCTCGAGGTGGGAGCGGAACTGGCTGAGGAGTATGCCCGGCGTGGATACGTCATCTTCGGCACGGGTGAGATGGGTATAGGCAACACAACGCCTTCAAGCGCCATAACAGCGGTGATGACCGGCAGGGATATAGAGGAGGTCACCGGCAGGGGCACCGGGATCGATGAAGAGACCTGGAGAAGGAAGGTCGAGGTTGTGAGGGACTCCATATCGATAAACAGGCCCGATCCCGCAGACCCCGTGGATGTGCTCGCAAAGGTGGGCGGTGCAGAGATTGGGGGGATCGCCGGCCTGATACTCGGTGCCGCGGAGAAGAGGATACCCGTGGTGATCGACGGCTTCATATCCACTGCCGGAGCGCTTATCGCCCATGCCATCGAACCGAGGACAGGGCATTACATGTTTGCAGCCCACCGGTCACAGGAGGCAGGCCACGGGGCTCAACTCGAAAGGATAGGGCTGCGTCCCATTCTCGACCTCGATCTCAGGCTTGGCGAGGGTACGGGGGCAGCCCTCGCAATGCTGCTCATCGAGGCAGGCACCAGGATCTACAGGGAGATGGCCACCTTTGAGGAGGCCGCAGTGGCCGATGGTAAGCAGGGTTAGATGAAGAGATTGCTGATCGCCTTTCAGTTCCTGACCGTTCTGCCCGTCAGGGGCGTCTCGTCCGTCTCGGAGGAGGAGCTGGGGAGGGCCTCCGCCCTCTTCCCCGTCGTCGCCCTCTTCGAGGGGGCACTGTTGACGGCGACGGCGTCTCTTCTGCTGAGGGCCTTCACCCCGGGGGTGACCAGCGGAGTGCTGATCCTCCTGATGGTGATGCTCAACGGCGGGCTCCACCTCGACGGCCTCTCGGACACCTTCGATGCCCTCGCCTCCCGCACTGACCGGGACAAGAGGCTCGCGATCATGAAGGACGGCAGGGTCGGCCCCCTTGGCGTGACAGCCACAGTGATGGCGATACTGCTGAAGCTCCTGGCCTTGAACGCCCTGGCAGCCCGCTCGACGTCGCTCTTGTACTCCGCCCTCTTCCTGACACCCCTCCTCTCGCGCTGGGGCATGGTATCAGCGGCCTTTCACGGCAGGGCTGCAAGAGGCGACGGGCTGGGCAGCATCTTTATCAGGGCCACGGGTCTTAAAGAGCTGGTGACGGCGCTCCTGTTCACCCTGCTGATAGCCCTCTCCGGCCTCTGGGTGCTCGGGAGAGACGCCCTCCTGCCGGTCCTCTTATCCCTGGCCTTCTTCTACACGCTCAGCCTCCTCTTGGTCTGGTTGTTCAGCAGACACTTCGGCGGTATGACCGGGGACACCCTCGGGGCTGTCAACGAGGTGGGGGCGGTGATGTTTCTGTTGATCTCCTCATCCACCGGCGGCTCGAGGCTACTCAACGGTTTGAACCTTTAGGTCATGGCGAAGGCCTTGATGATCCAGGGAACAGGCTCCGGCGCCGGGAAGAGCGTCATCGTCGCCGGTCTGTGCAGGATACTGAGGGACCTGGGTGTGAGGGTTGCACCCTTCAAGGCCCAGAATATGGCGCTCAACTCCTTCGTCACCGGGGAGGGTGGAGAGATAGGCCGTGCCCAGGCACTCCAGGCGGAGGCAGCGGGGATAGAGCCCTGTAACGATATAAACCCCGTGCTGCTCAAGGCCATGAGCAACGGAGGCTGCCAGGTGATCATAAACGGCAGGGTCTACGCCCGGATGAAGGCCAGGGAATACTACTCCGTCAGAGACGTCGTATGGAGGGAGATCACCGCAGCATACGAGAGGCTCTCCCGGAGATACGACGTTGTAGTGATCGAAGGGGCCGGCAGTCCTGCGGAGATCAATCTCCGCGGAGAAGAGGTCGTGAACATGAGTGTGGCGCGGTATGCCGGTGCCCCCGTGATCCTCGTGGGTGACATCGATAGAGGAGGGGTCTTCGCCTCCATATACGGCACGATCGAGCTCTTGAAGGACCACGGCTCGGCACCGTTGAACGGCCTGAGTGATTCCGGGAGCGACGCCGATTATATAAAGGCCTTCATCATCAACAAGTTCCGTGGAGAGATCGAGATCCTCCGGCCCGGTCTCAGGATGATCGAGGATCGTACGGGGAGACCGGTGATCGGGGTGGTCAGACACGTCTCCGGACTCCTGCTCGACGAGGAAGACGGCCTCTCCCTTGAACGGCCTGAACGGTTCCGGGGGGATGAAGAGGTGAGAGTGGTCGTACTGAAGCTGAGATACATCTCCAACTTCACGGACTTCGCCCCGTTCCTTCACGAGCCTGATGTGGGGCTCAAATACTCCCTTCGGCCCGAGGACCTGAGCAGCGCAGACCTGATCATCATACCGGGGTCGAAGAACACCGTGAGTGACCTGCTGTTTCTGAGGAGATCGGGCCTGGAGAGGTCCATAAAGGCTGCCGTAAAGAAGGGTACACCCTTGATCGGCATCTGTGGAGGGTATCAGATGCTCGGCCGGAGGATCCTTGACCCCTTCGGTGTGGAGAGCGAGATGAGGGAGGTGGAGGGCATGGGGCTTCTTGACACGGTCACGACCCTCAACAGGAGAAAGACGACCTGCCAGGTCACGGCGGCGGCAGGGGAGGGAAGATGGAAGGGCGTATTCCTTCTCCCCTCCTCCGCCCTGGTGCCCCCGCTGAAGGGTTACGAGATCCATATGGGCGAGACCACGGGGGATGTGGGGCTCTTTGAGATAACCCGGACCGGGCCGGCAGGCTCGAACCGGACGGTGCCGGAT
>WGEZ01000130.1 GCA_015492515.1 Nitrospirota bacterium | reverse complement strand
CCCTTTACGTTATACTGAAAAAATGAAAAAGATAATTTTCTTTTCCTTATTAAGTTGTTATCCAGGAAATTAAGAACTAAACAGCATACTGCTCAGGGACAGAAATATGATCTATCCGATACCCAATTTCAGGGAGATGGAATTTTGATCTAACTGGGGACGGAGTTCTCCGGGGGGTGAAGCACAAAGGGCCCTCTTCTTCCCCGACTTTCCGGAGCGGTTGTCTCCTGCAAGGCGGTGCTCAGAGGTGGAGACGCCCCTGAGAAAAGGGAGCAGCCAGGCAAGGGGGGGAAGGCCTGGCTGCTCAAAGGGGTAGTTGGGAAGGGAGGAGGGTCTATCAACTGCTGCAACCGTATCCACCGTACATCCCGTAACCTCTACGGGGGGCCTTCTCGAGGATCCTCTCCCGGAGGTCGCGGATCTCCTTCTCCAGGCCCGCGATCGTTTCCGGGGTCGTATCAGGGTCCCGGAGGGCCTCGAAGTAATCGAATCTCTTGTTGTGGAGCTCCTTCCTCAGCTCCGCGGTCTCGTCAAGGAACTTCCGATCAAGACCGTTCTGACCGGTCCATCCCATCATACCACCCATCATACCACCCATCATGTTCCAGCCGTACCCCGGTCCTGTCAGGCCTCCGCTGCAACCTGAACCCGCCGTGTAGCCGCCAGCCCGGCCGGGACCGTATGCATAGGCGATAGCTCCGACCAGCAGGAGAGTAAACAGGGCTGTTGCAAGGGCTATCCTCTTCATGACGACCTCCTTCCGTCCTGTTCTTGCCTGTAGGATAGCCGAATCTTTTGAAGAAAAGATGTAGAAAATATGAAAAAGTTATGAACCGGAGCGGCGTCTGACGGGGGTCAGCGGCCAATCTCCTCGGGCAGACCGATCCTTCCGAGAACAGCCGATGCAGCGGCCACCGCCGGGTTCGAGAGATAGACCTCGCTGTCAGGATGCCCCATCCTGCCCACGAAGTTCCTGTTCGTGGTGGCCACGGCCCTCTCGCCCTTCGCGAGTATACCCATGTGGCCGCCGAGACAGGGCCCGCAGGTCGGTGTGGAGACCACGGCCTCGGCATCGATGAAGACCTCGAACAGCCCTTCCTTCATCGCCTCTCTGTAGATCTGCTGGGTTGCGGGAATGACTATCATCCTCACGTCGGGATGCACCTTCCTGCCCCTTATCACCTCAGCCGCATCCCTGAGGTCCTGGAGACGACCGTTCGTACAGGAGCCGATGACCACCTGGTCAATGGAGACATGGGTCAGCTCCCTGGCGGGCCTCACGTTCGAGGGCAGGTGTGGGCAGGCCACCAGGGGCTCTATCCTCGAACAGTCATACTCCCTTGTATCCACATAGACCGCGTCAGGGTCTGAGCTGTACAACCTGTACCCCCTCCTTGCCCTACCCTTCACATACGCCTCCGTCACCGCGTCGGGCACTATTATCCCGCTCTTGCCGCCCGCCTCGATGGCCATGTTGCAGATCGTGAGCCTGCCGTGCATCGGCAGAGACCGGATGGTCTCGCCCTCGAACTCCATGGCCCTGTAGAGGGCTCCGTCCACACCGATGTCTCCGATGGTGTGCAGGATCAGGTCCTTGCCGCCCACCCACCTCCTGAGGGTTCCGTAGTATATGAACCGCATGCTCTCCGGAACCCTGAACCAGCACTCACCGGTCGCCATGGCCGCTGCCACATCGGTGGAGCCGACCCCGGTGGAGAAGGCACCGAGGGCGCCGTATGTACAGGTGTGGCTGTCGGCGCCTATCACCAGATCTCCGGGGACCACGAGCCCCTGCTCGGGAAGGAGGGCGTGTTCGATCCCCATCCTGCCCACCTCGAAGTAATGCCCGAGGTGGTGTGCCTTCGAAAACTCCTTCAGCATCTTGCACTGCTCCGCTGCCTTGATGTCCTTCTGGGGAGCGAAGTGATCGGGTATGAGCACGACCCTGTCGGGGTCAAAGACCCTCTCGGCACCGATCCTGGCAAACTCCTTTATGGCGATCGGAGCCGTTATGTCGTTTGCGAGAACGACATCGACCCGGGCGTTTATCAACTCGCCCGGTGCGACCTCTCTCCGGCCTGCGTGTTCCGCGAGTATCTTCTCCGTGATGGTCATCTCTTATATCCCCTTCTCAGGCACCCTCTTTTTGCCTTCGAGCTTGTTCAGGGCATTCAGGTAAGCCTTTGCCGCTGCAACGATTATATCCGTGTCAGAGCCGTATCCCCTCACCGTACGGCCGTCCTCCTCGAGGGTCACGATCACCTCTCCGAGGGCGTCGGTGCCGCCTGTTATGCTCTTTATCTCGAACCTCTCAAGGTGGCTCTTCGTCTCGGTGATCTTTGCTATGGCGCAGTAGGTGGCGTCCACCGGGCCGTCACCCTGCTCGGTCCGTTCAACGACGCGGTCTCCGACCCTAAGCCTCACCGATGCCGTGGGCCTCACCGATGTGCCGCTGGAGACCCTCAGTTCCTCGAGCCTGTAGACCTCGGGGACCTTCTTCACCTCCTCGGAGACCAGGGTCTCAATGTCTTCGTCGAATATGTACTTCTTCTGATCGCAGAGGCGTTTGAACCTCTCGAAGGCCTTGTTGAGTTCCTCCTCGCTCAGCTCATAGCCGAGCTCCCTGAGCCTCTCCTTGAAGGCGTGCCTGCCGGAGTGCTTTCCGAGAACGAGCTTGCTCTGGGGAATTCCGACCGTCTCGGGCCTCATGATCTCGTAGGTGGAGCGTTCCTTCAGGAAGCCGTCCTGATGTATACCGGCCTCATGGGCGAAGGCATTGGCACCGACTATCGCCTTGTTGGGCTGAACGACCATCCCCGTGATCTTCGAGACGAGCCGGCTGGTCTTGTAGATCTCCTCGGTGACCACCCTGGTGTCCGCATCGAAGAACCTCGGTCTCGTCTTGAGGGACATGACTATCTCCTCCATGGCCGCGTTGCCCGCCCTCTCGCCGATGCCGTTAATGGTGCACTCCACCTGGCCCGCGCCCTTCATGATGGCCGTCAGTGAGTTCGCCACGGCGAGGCCGAGGTCGTTATGACAGTGCACGGAGATCACGGCCCTGTCGATATTCGGCACCCTGTTCATCAGGTGTTCGATCAGTTCACCGAACTCCTGGGGTATCGCATAGCCCACCGTGTCGGGGATGTTAACGGTAGTGGCCCCGGCCTTAATGACCTCCTCGGTGATCCTGCAGAGGAAATCGCGGTCGCTCCTTGTGGCGTCCTCTGCGGAGAACTCCACATCCCCGGTGAAGCTCCTCGCCTTCCTCACCGCAGCAACCGCAGCCTCCAGGACCTCCTCCCTGGTGATCCTGAGTTTGTACCTCAGGTGGATGTCGCTGGTGGCGATGAAAGTATGTATCCTTCCCATCTCGGCAGGCTTCAGCGCCTCCGCGGCGCGCTCGATATCCAGGTCCTTGGCCCTGGCGAGACCGGCGATGGTGACGCCTCTTATCTCTTCGGAGATCCTCCTCACCGCCTCGAAATCCCCCGGCGAGGCCACGGGGAACCCTGCCTCGATCACGTCAACGTTCAACCTCGCCAGCTGCCGTGCAACGTGGAGCTTCTCCTCCACGTTCATCGAGGCACCCGGGGATTGCTCTCCGTCCCTGAGGGTCGTATCGAATATCCTTATGTATCTCATGATGGTCTCCTGTCGATCTCGGTGTGGAAAACGGAACCGGGAGCCTTACCGCCCCGTCGGTTTCAGTTCACCGGCCGTCCTCTTCCTCTTCCTGTAGAAGAGATAGACGTTCTCTATTATACCCAAAAGAAGATAGGCCATGGCAAAGGAGAAGAGCGCGGCAGGCGGATGGACGACGATGACGAAGATGATCAGCACGAAGATCACGAGGGCCCAGAAGGGCTTCCTCTTCTTGAAGTCTATCTCCTTCACGCCGTGGAACCTCATTGTGCTGATCATCAGGATCGCGAGCATGCCCGTGAGCAGGAGGACCGGGATGCTCCTCTCCGGAGGCGGCCCTGAGAGACTGTGATAAAAGATGACGAGCGTGGCGATGACCGTCGCCGCAGCCGGGATGGGCATCCCCGTGAAGGAGCGCTTCTCCGCAGAGTCCATCTGTATGTTGTAGCGGGCGAGCCTGAGGGCTCCGCACGCAACATAGAGGAAGGCCGTGGCGGCACCTATCCGGCCGAAGGGGGCCAGCGACCAGGTGTAGACAAGCACGGCCGGGGCAACGCCGAAGGCGACGAGGTCACTGAGGGAGTCGAGCTCGATGCCGAACTTGGTGGTGCTGCTCGTGAGCCGCGCCACCCAGCCGTCGAGCCCGTCAAAGAGGTTGGCTATGAGGACCGCCCACGCAGCCCTCACATAGTCACCCTTGAGTGCGGAGAGCACCGCATAGAACCCGAAGAACATGCCGCACAGGGTGAGTGCATTCGGCAGTATGTAGACACCCTTCTTCATGATCTATGAGTTACTGGATTGCAGGGCTCCCTCTTCAAGCCCCTCCATCCCGTTGCCCTCTGTATCCGACCCACCGGCATGACGGCTGATAGCGGCCACTATCGTCTCACCCGCCCGCACCCTCTGCCCTGTACGGACCTGAACCTCTGCAGCCTTCGGCAGGTAGAGGTCCACCCTTGAGCTGAACTTTATTATACCGTATCGCTGTCCCCTCTCCAGTTTATCGCCCGGGCCGACCCTGCATACAGCCCTCCTTGCAAGGAAGCCCGCAACCTGCCTCACCAGGACCTTTCCGTACCTGGTGTCGAGCACCATGGCGATGTTGTCGTTCTGCAGCGACGCCTCGTCCGTGAAGGCGGCCCTGAACCCTCCGGGGGTGTGTCTTACCACCCTCACCTCTCCGGCACAGGGAGCACGGTTCACATGGACGTCAAAGGGGGACATGAAGATGCTTATCTGCCGAACGTCGTCCTGGATGTGTTCCTCTTCCCTGACGTCCCTGATGAGTACCACCTTTCCGTCTGCAGGTGCCACGAATACGTCGTCATCGTCGGGTATCCTCCTCTCAGGGTCTCTGAAGAAGAAGAGCATGAACAGCAGGATCATGATGGGCAGGGCGGTGATCCATGGACCGGCGGCCATATGGACTGCACCGCTCAGACCCGCGGCTGCAGCCACGAAGGGCCATCCCTCGCGCGCTATCCTGAACATCTAAAATTATATTACAGTTGGAGGGCTAAAAGCCATAGAGGCGGGCGGGGTGGCAGGCCGCCGGTACGGTCTTCCGGCGGCCTCACCGGGGTGTTCTACAACCATTCCTCCTGCAGGACCTCTCCCTTCAGGCTCAGCACGATATACTTTATGGGCACCTTCCTGCTTGCAGCCTTTGCAGCCTCCTCTGCGAGCCTCAGCAACCCGCCGCAGCATGGGACCTGCATTATGATCACCGTGAGGGTGTTTATCTTGGCGTCATCGATCCAGCCCTTTATCTTCTCCACATACACTTCCTGCTGCACGTCCAGCTTGGGGCAGGCAACCCCGAGTGACTTCCCCTTAAGGAAATCGTTGTGGAAATCACCGTAGGAGTATGCAACACAGTCGGCTGCCAGCACCACATCAGCCCCCTGGAAGTACGGTGCTGTCGGTGTGATCAGGTGCATCTGTATAGGCCACTGCCTCAACTGGGAGCCCACCTTTGCGGTCGAGGCCTCCCCTTCCGTCTCCTCGCGGAAATCCGCCATCCTTGAACCAGGACATCCTTCGATCATCCCCTTCACCTCCTTGTCTGTTTTTCTGCCGGTGTCTCCGGAAACACCGCTCATCCGTGGGGCACCACAGCCGTGATCCGCCCGGTTGCCCCCCGGACGGCCCGGACCTCGCGCACACCACGACTATATTCTATTTCAATCACCGCCTCTTCTTTTATGATTTATATCATAGGGGATGAACGGCCGGAGGTGGCTGCTGCGACGCGCCTTCATTCTGCCGGTCAACGTAGTGAACTGCTGACCCGGCGACAGGAGGTGTTGACGAAGACGGCAGGGCGGGTCTGAAGGGTTTTGAATCCTGCTATCCGGCGGCTCGGAGTCCCGACGAAGAGCTGCTCCCACGGATCATTGCAGCCTCTTTATCTCACCGGCGAAGAGGTCGACGAGCTCATCGGACCAGCCGACCTGCCTGTATGCCAGCCTCCCATCCCGATCGATTATCACGAAGGAAGGGACCCCGCCGGGTATGAGCCTGCTGAAGACCTTACCGTCGCCGTCAAGAAGCACGGGCCAGGTCTTCTTGTACCTGTTCACGAAGCCCCGTACCGTGGCAGGGTCCTCAACGCGGTTTATGGAGATGAAGACCACGCCGGGGTTGCCTGAGAATTCCTGAGCCAGCCTTTCCGTCCCGGGGAAGGAGATCCTGCAGTAGGGTCACCAGGTGTTGAAGAACTCGATGAATACGACCTTTCCCCTGTAGTCACGAAGGCTTACACGATCACCGCTCACCGTGGGGAGGGTGAAGTCCTCCACCACCTCTCCCTGATCATAGACACTGCTGCAGCTGAAGAGCAAAAGGAGAAAGACCGATGTAAGCGCCGTGTTGATCTTCATTGTGCTCAGGGCCACTCACAGCCTCGCCAGGAGGTAGAGGAAGACGACGACGAGTGTTATGATCAGGACGGCCGTCCAGAAGATCTTCCTGTTTCTCCCTCCCGTCGTTCCACACCAGCGACATTCATCCTCAGGTGAACCCTCTCTGGTCGGGCGACTACTCATTGAACAGCCTCACCTCCACCTCCTCACCCTCGTAGAGCCCGGTCCTGTTCGGCGGGATCACCACCACGCCGTCGGCCTCCACCAGCGTCCTTATGAGTCCTGACTTCCCCAGCACGGGCACCGCCCAGAGGACCTCGTCCCTCTTCCGCAGCGAGACCCTTATATGATCCTCGCGACCCGGTGAGGAATGGAGACTCCTGCCGAAGAAGGCCTTGACCGTCCTCCTCGACGGCAGATACGCCTTTCCGCGCTCCCCGGATATCCTCCTGAGGACGGGCTCGACGAAGGTCTCGAAGCAGACGGTGACCGCGGCCGGGTGTCCCGGGAGTCCGAACAGGGGGATGCCGCCTGAGGCGGCTGCGATCAGCGGTTTGCCGGGCTTTATACCTGCACCGTGGAAGAGGATGCCAGGCGGACCAAGCTCCTCCATCACCCTGGCGGTATGGTCCTCGGTGCCGACGGAGCTGCCGCCGGTCAGGAGGACCATCTCCGCCTCCTGGAGCGACTCAGCGAGGGCCTTTCTGAGCTGGTCGGGGTGATCCCTGACGATGCCCTTCCTAACAGGGATGCCACCGCACCGGAGCACCAGCCCCGAGAGGTTGTAGGAGTTCATGTCCCTCACCTCTCCTGCAGAGACGGCCCCCTCTGCAGGGACGACCTCGTCTCCGGTGGATATCACTGCTACAAGGGGCCTTCTGTGGACCTCAACCTCCACAACACCTACGCCGGCGAGGGCGGCTACATCCTGGGGCCTCAGCCTGCGTCCCCGTCTGAGCACCACTTCACCCTTCCTGACGTCCTCACCGGCGAGGATGACGTTCTCGTTGGGGGCGACGGTCTTCATCACCTCGATCATCTCCGTTGAGACGCGGTTCGTATGCTCAACCATGACGACCGCATCTGCCCCGTCGGGGAGCATCCCCCCTGTGGGGATCGCCGCGGCCTCGGACCTCTTCAGGGAGAAGTCCGGCCTCTTCCCCATCCGCACCTCGCCCCTCACCTTCAGGTACACTGGCATGGTCTCTGAGGCGCCGAAGGTGTCCGCCGAGTGTACGGCATAGCCGTCCATCGTGGAGCGGTTGAACCCTGGCAGGTCTTCAGGGGAGAGGAGGTCAGAGGAGAGCACCCTGCCATAGGCCTCCTCTATCGGGAGCACCTCAGCGGGGGTGACAGCAGGCCCCAGTTCATCAAGGATCCTCAGGGCCTGCTCGACGCTCACCGCCTCCGGCCTGTCAAGGATGTCTTTCATCATCGAGCCCCTTCTCATCGCCTGCTACCGGAGGGTATGGCTGTTGAACCCCTTCAGGAACCTCATTATGAGCCCCGGGTTCGTCCTGGCAACGGGGTCCTTCCCGATGACCTTGGAGCACTCACCCTTCAAGAGCACATCGAGCATACGTTCAAGGGATAATGCATGCAGCCTCTTTATCCTCCCCGAGTTGGGCAGATCGGAGATGAAGAGGTTCCTGTCGATGAAATCACTCATCCTGTTCGGCGTCAGGCAGGTGAGCATCACCATGCCCTTGTAGATCCTCTTGTTGGTCTTGACCGAGAGGAAAGGGCTCTCAAGGGTTGACTCGAGGAACCTGTCGTTCCTTCTCTGGACCTTCCGGTCGATCGAGACCGCCCTCGACCAGTACTTCCTTCCCACGAGGCTGTCCGACTTGAGCTCAAAGACGGTGTGGCCCACGTGTCTCCTCTTGTCCGTCAGTTTCTCATGAGCCACCGTGTCCGCCGCAAGATGGCTTATGTAGCCGTAGACGAAGGCCTTCTGTTGATTGGTGTGCGCGGCATCCATCAGCTCAAAGGCCATATCCCAGGTATGGGAGTTCTTGTCATAGGGGAGGAGGGTCTTGCCGATGATTATGTCCGCCATGAGGTTGCCGTACAGGTAGTCCTCCCGGTGCCTCCTTAGGAGTTCGTACAGCCCGGCGGGCAGGATCGACGCCGCGAGGGAGAAGAGCTCTGTTCCAAGATATACATGCGTCAGAGGACCCCAGGCGAAGACCTGAGAAGGCACAAGGATAAAACCCAACAATAACAGCAGCTTGGTGAGTTTCACTTAATGTACTCCTTTAGGAAATTTATCAACAGCCTCACCCCTGCACCTGAGGCACCCTTCGGCACACAGGGGCGGTCCTTGTCAGACCATGCGGTCGAGGCGATATCAAGGTGGACCCACGGTGTCCCGGCGGCGAACTCCTTGAGGAAGTATCCGGCGGTGACGAGTGAGCCCGTCCTGCCAGCCGAGTTCTTCAGGTCAGCGATATCGCTCTTCAGGTATTCCCTGTACTCGTCGTAGAGCGGCATCTGCCAGACCCTCTCGCCGCTGAGCTCGGAGGCCTTCTGCATCATCGCCATCAGCTCTTTGTCGTTTCCCATCATAGCGATGGCCTCGTTTCCAAGCGCCACCGAGCAGGCACCCGTCAGGGTGGCTATATCTATTATCGCCTCTGGGTTGAATCTTCTTGAATATCCTATGGCGTCCGCCAGGGTGAGGCGTCCTTCCGCATCGGTGCTTATTATCTCCACCGTCTTGCCCGACACGGTCCTGACCACGTCTCCGGGCTTGGCGGCCGAGCCTCCTGGGAGGTTCTCCGTGGCCGGCAGGATACCGTAGAGATGCAGCGGCAGCCTCATCTCGGAGACGAACTTCATCACCCCGAGCACCGCTGCACCTCCAGCCATGTCGTACTTCATCTTCTCCATCCCCTCCGAAGGCTTCAAGGAGATGCCGCCGCTGTCGAAGGTAACGGATTTCCCGATCAGCACGACAGGCCCCCTCCTGCCGCCCCTGTACTCCAGGAGTACAAACCGCGGCTCCTCCTTCGAGCCCTTCGACACGGAGAGGAAGCCCCCCATCCCCTCCCTCGCCGCATCACGGCTGTCAAGGGTCTTCACCTTCAGTCTCCTCGAACCGAGCCCCTCTGCAAACCCTGCAAGTCCGGAAGGTGTGAGATCGTTCGACGGGGTGTTGACGAGGTCCCTGACGAGGCCGACCGTCTCCGTGGACCTCCTGACGAACTCGATGGACTCGGAAAGCCCTCTCTCCTCGGCTGACAGGATGGAGAGCATCTCGATCTCGGTGCCTCCCCCGGCCTCCTTGTACTTGGTGAAGCGATATCCGCCGAGCCCCACACCTTCGGCGAAAGGCACCGGGGAAAGGCCGTGTCTCCTGAGGGTTCCGGTGGAGAGGGCGAGCACCTTCAGGCCGTGCTCCATGCTGACGGAGGCGGCCTTCCCGCCGCACTCCCTTATCCTGTGGTCAGTGCAGTCCCGTCTTCCGCCCAGTCCCATCAACAAGAGCCTCTCGGGCCTGATCCTTCCCATGGTGTGTATGATGCACGTATCAAGGTGCTTCGCCTTGAACTCGCCCGAGGAGACGACCCCTCTAATGGAACGGCCGAGCTCTTTGTCGATCTCCCTGTAGGGCTCCCTCTCGTCGTCAAAGACAGGTAGTATCAGGGCGTCGCAGGAGACACCCTTTTCGTCCTTGTCGGTGATCTCTACCTTCATACCAGTAGTTATTGTAACCCAAAGAGACCTCCTTTTACCAGGAGAACTCCGCCGGTCCCCTCCGGGATGGGGCTTCAGGACTTGCCAAGGCATGCAGGATTTGATTAAATTATAGAACGGAAGGTCGATCACCCTTCTGCCTTGCACGGGGAAGGACCCTGGAGGGGCCTCCACCGGCTCGCGAAAGAATCCCGATCCCCGTCGGGCTTGCCGATGCAAGGAAGGCTTGATCTATTACATAAGCTTGCCTCCATCCCCTCCTGCAGGGGGCCACAAAGGGTCGGAGACTTCTGCGGCCGGGGCTTTTTCCGGCGGTCTGCGTTGTAGGGGGTGGAGATCGTCAGGCACGAAAGGGGGCATTTATCACCGGAGGAGGTACCATATGCCAGAGTTGAGGAAGGACCCGATAGTCGGACGATGGGTGATCATCTCCGTGGAGAGGGGGAAGAGACCGAGCGATTTCGCATCACCGTCACAGAAGAGGAAGGCCGCCGGCTTCTGTCCCTTCTGCCCCGGCAACGAATACACCACGCCCGAGGAGATAATGGCCTTCCGGGCTCCGGACAGCCAGCCGAACAGCACCGGTTGGACCCTCAGGGTGGTACCCAACAAGTTCCCTGCCCTCCATGTCCAGGGCGAGCTGAACAAGTCCGGAGAGGGCATCTTCGACAAGATGAACGGCGTCGGTGCCCACGAGGTGATCATCGAGACCCCGGACCATATCAGCTCCCTCGCGACCATGCCGCCCAGGGCGGTGGAGGACGTCCTGAGGGCCTATCACATGAGGATAGCGGACCTGAAGAAGGACCCGAGGATCAAGTATGTCCTCGTTTTCAAGAACGAGGGCGAGGCCGCCGGTGCCTCGCTGGAACACACCCACAGCCAGCTGATAGCGCTGCCGATCATACCGAAGATCGTGCGGGAGGAGCTGAACTCATCGAGGCTGTACTACGACATGAAGGAGCGGTGCATATTCTGCGATCTCGTCGCCCAGGAGCTCGAGGACGAAAGGCGGGTGGTCTGCGAGAACGAGCACTACCTCGCTATAGCACCCTTTGCACCGAGGGGTCCTTTTGAGACCTGGATACTCCCGAAGGAACACGAATCAGCCTTCCGGCCGAGGAACGGGAGCTTCTCCCTCCTTGCCGAGATCCTCCAGAGGGTTCTGAAGCAGCTCGACAAGCTCCTCGATGTACCCCCTTACAACTTCATCATCCACACCTCCCACTTCACCGAGGAGAGCAATGAATACTACCACTGGCATATTGAGCTGATGCCGAAGCTGACCAAGATCGCCGGTTTCGAGTGGGGGTCCGGCTTCTACATAAACCCGACCCCACCGGAGGATGCCGCAAGGTACATGAGAGAAGTCCATATATGAAGGTCTTGATGGCATTGAGCGAGGCGGTACCTTACTGCAAAACGGGAGGGCTCGCCGATGCAGGGGCCGCCCTCTTCAAAGAGCTCATCAACAGGGGTGTCGACGGAAGGCTCGTGCTGCCCCTGTACAGGACGGTGAAGGAGAACTTCCCCCTCTCCGACACCGGGGTGAGGATGCATATATCCGTCAGGGGCAGGACCTACAGCAGCGGCCTCTTTACACACGACAGGGCCTTCTTCATCCACTGTGACGAGCTCTATGACAGGGAAGGCCTCTACGGAGACGGCCGCGGCGACTACCCGGACAATGCCCTCCGGTTCTCTTACTTCTGCAGGGCGGTCCTGGAGGCATGCAAGGGCTACGGCTTCAGGCCCGACATAATACACGTCAACGACTGGCAGACATCCCTTCTGCCCCTCTACCTGAAAACCGACTACAGGGCGGACGGCTTCTTCCGCAAAACCAGGACACTGCTCACCATCCACAACCTCGGCTATCAGGGTCTCTTCCCGCCGGAGGAGCTCGCCACCATAGGGGTGGATCATTCGATCTTCAATCCCAAGGGCATAGAGTTCTTCGGGAAGATAAACTTCCTGAAGGCGGGCATCATCTACGCCGACAAGCTGAACACCGTCAGCAAACGCTACGCAGAGGAGATCACGACCGCTGAGTACGGGTTCGGTCTGGACGGCATCCTCCGCGAGAGGGACAAGGACCTCAGCGGGATACGGAACGGCATCGACTACAACGAGTGGTCCCCAGCGAGGGACGGTCTGATCCGGAGGCGTTATTCAGCAGAGGACCTGAGGGGGAAGGCGCTCTGCAAGAGGGCGCTCCTGGCTCGGTCGGGATTGAGGCTGCAGAGTGGTTTTCCGCTGATCTCCTTCATCGGCAGACTCGCCGCCCAGAAGGGCATCGATCTCATCCTTCCCGTGATCGACAGGCTCGTGGGCTACGGCTGCGGGGTGATCATCCTTGGTACCGGCGAGAGGGGGATAGAGAGGGAACTGACCAAGAGGGCCTCGAGACTGAAGGGGGGCTTCCACCTGATGACGGGCTTCAACGAGAGGATGGCCCATGCCGTTTATGCAGGCTCGGACATCATGATGATGCCCTCCAGGTACGAACCATGCGGGCTTGTACAGATGATAGCCCAGAGGTACGGGACCGTGCCCGTTGCAAGGAACACCGGCGGGCTTTCAGACACGATAGAGGACCACGACGCACTGGCCGGGAAGGGAACGGGGTTCCTCTTTGACGCCTACAACCCGTCTGCCTTCCTTGAGGCGATAAAGAGGGCCATCACCCTCTTCACCGTCAGGAGGAGATGGCGGAGGATGATCCTGAGGGGGATGGGGAGGGACTTCTCCTGGAAGAGGCCGGCCACGGAGTACCTGCAACTGTACAAGAAGGCGCTCAGGGGCACCTGAAATGAGCATAAGGTTGAAGCTGTTCATATTCCTTCTCGTCTTTGTGCTGATCACGGCCATGTTCAGTCTGGGCAGCAACTACGTCTTCAACAGGATGTCGGAGAACCTCGAGCTCCTCAAGAAGACATCCGTTGAACACAGGCTGCACGAGAAGCTGAGGGTGCATATCGCCGAGTTCTCGAGCAACGTGAAGCAGTGGGCGTTCACCGGAAAGCTGGCTTACAAGAGCCGCTACAACCCTTCCCTGTCAGAGGTCTACAAGGGGTTCGGCGCCCTTCAGGACTATGTGGTCGACCGGGAGGCGCTCAGGGAGATCGGGGTGAAGTTCGAGGAGCTGAAGGCCCTTGCAGAGAGGATCATCTCCCACGAATACCCCGTAGGTGACGTCGAGATCCTGGACCTCGTAGGAGAGCTCGAGAGGAAGGAGCTCGAGATACTCACCGCCATCGAGGAGATCCGATCCACCTCGCTGCAACACCTGAGCCAGGTGGTTACAAGGGCAGAGGACCTGAAGATAAAGCTCACGGGATACTTCTCGGCCCTCATATTCCTGACCGTCCTCTCGGTCATCTTCCTGGTGCTGCTCATCACCCGTTCCATCGACAGACCCTTCAAGGAGCTCCTCGCCGTCACGGAGAAGATCACCTCCGGCGAGGCGCGGGAGATGCCCGGGATGGACAGGTCCGATGAATTCGGCATCATTGCCGACCGCTTCGGCCAGGTGTTGACCAAACTCAAGGATTCAGAAGAGAGATTGAAGAGGCGGCTCTCGGAGGTGGAGCTCCTCTTCGAGGTCACCAAGGTCGCCTCCTCCACGCTGGAGCTCAAGGACTCCATGAAGCGGATAACCGAGATCGTGGCCGAGAGGATGGCCGTGGACTATGCAGGCGTATACCTGCTGAATCAGGACACACAGCGCTTCTACCTCCAGGCGACAAACACCGATCCCGAAGCCTTCGCCGAGTCCTTCGACAGCGAGAGGCTCTGCGCCGACATGCTTGCCAGCGGAAGTCCGATCTACCTGGAACGGCCTTCGGAGGAGGACGTCCCTTTCCTGAAATCACCCCAGGGTTCGGCCGTCCTCTCACCCATACTGAGGGATGGAAGGTGCCTCGGGCTGTTCTTCATCGCCACGAAGGAGGTGAGGAGGTTCGCGGTCAACGAGATGAACGTCGTCAACATACTCTCCAACACCACCGGTACTATCGTCAGGAACGCCGAGCTCTACACATCCACAATAAAACAGCTCAGGAAGATCACCGTCCTGAACGAGCTGTCCAACGCCCTCACCACGGTCCTCGACCTCGGCGAGCTGCTGAACCGCGTCACCTACGAGGTCACGCGGCTGCTGAACGCGAGGGGCTGCATCATCAGGCTCAGGGAGGACGATACCCTCGCCATCAAGGCATACTACGGTGTGCCCGAAGAGCTGGTGGAGGAGATGGAGGTGAGGATAGGTGAGGGTATCGCCGGAAAGGTGGCGATGACCGGCAGGTCCCTGCTCGTTGACAATGTCTCGGAGATGCCCGAGGACACCCGCGTTCCTCATCTCGAGGTGAGATCAGTGGTCTGCGTGCCCCTCAAGATCGGGGAGGAGGTGATCGGCACCGTAGGATTGTACGACAAGGAGACCCGTGACGGAGAGGTGATCGCCTTCGACAACGACGACCTCCTCACGACGGAGGGTTTTGCATCCATCATATCCCTCGCCATCGAGAAGGCCAAGCTCTTCGAGAGGCAGGTCCAGAAGGAGAGGGAGGCGCTGGAGGCGAAGAAGAGGCTCGATCTCCTGTTCGAGAGCGTACAGAGCGGGATAGTGAACCTCGACAGTGGATACAGGATACTCTCCGTCAACCGCTTCGTCGAGGAACTCCTCCACCTCAAGAGCGATGACGTGGTGGGCAGGAACGCCGTCGAGGTCTTCCACGAGAAGAAGGGCATATGCCCGCACTGCGTGGCAAAGCTCACCTTCGAGACGGGCGACATCAACGTGATCACCCAGTCCAGGGGGGCAAACTATGCAGAGCTCAGCTCCTATCCCGTGAAGGACGAACAGGGCAACGTCGTCGAGGCCGTCGTCCTGATCCAGGACATAACCGACAGGGTCCTTTACCAGGAGGAGATACTGGCGCTGTACAGGGAGGTGACCCAGACGAAGGAGTATCTGGAGAGCCTGATAGACAACTCCGCCGACGCCATAGTGACCACGGACCTCAACGGGATCGTCACCTCCTGGAACAAGGGTGCGGAGAAGATCTACGGGTTCACCGAGGAGGAGGCCATCGGGACCTTCCTGCCCTTCATGCCCGAGTTCCTGGTGGAGACGGAGATGCAGTATATCGAACGGATCAAGAAGGGCGAGACGATAAAGGATATAGAGACGCTCCGGAAGAGGAAAGACGGAGTGATGATCGAGGTCAGCCTCACCCTCTCACCGATAAAGGACTCCTCTGGAGAGGTGATCGGCGTCAGCGGTATATCCAGGGACATCTCGGAGAAGAAGCGTGTGGAGAAGGAGCTGATCAGGAGGAACCAGGAGCTGTCCAGACTCTTCTTCATAAGCTCGGCCATGAGGAGCACCCTCGAGCTCAACAGGCTCCTCAGGATGATCCTGACCGCCGTGACGATGAGCGACGGCCTCGGCTTCAACAGGGCCATCCTCTTTCTCCTCGACGAGGACAGGGGTGTGCTGAGGGGGGCCATGGGTGTGGGACCTGCCAGCCCTGAGGAGGCCTGGCAGATATGGGAGAGGCTCTCCATAGAGAAGAAGACCCTGCCGGAGATCTTGAGGGAGGTCGAGGAGGGCCCTTTGAGAAAGGACTCCTTCCTGGACAGATTGAGCACAGGGCTCGAGATCGACATCGAAGGCGACACCGCCCTCTCCGTCGCCGTCAGGGAGAAGAGGCCCTTGAACATCCTCGACGCCAAGAGCGACCCCCTCGCTGATCCCGTCGTGATCCAGCAGCTCGGCACCGACGCCTACGCCGTGGTCCCTCTGATCGCAAGGGACAAGGTGATCGGGGTGTTGTGGGTGGACAACTACTTCAACCGCAAACCCATAACAGAGGAGGACATGAGGTTCCTCTCGGGGTTCTCCAACCAGGTGGCATCGGCCATCGAGAGCGCAAGGCTCTTCGAGCAGGTCAAGCTCGCGGAGGCGGAGCTGGAGAACATATTCGAGTCCATCTCGGACCTCGTCTACATCACCAACGAGGAGTTCACCCTCACCAACGTAAACAGGGCCGTGGTGGAGAAGGTGGGCAGGCCCAAGAGCGAGATCATCGGCAGGAAGTGCTACGAGGTCTTCCACGGCATGGACAGGCCCTACGAAAAGTGCCCCCACCACAAGACCGTACAGACCCACAGGGCCTACGTGGAGGAGTTCGAAGACCCCTACAGGGGGGGCACCTTCCTGATGTCCACCTCGCCCTTCAAGGACTCGGAGGGCAACTTCGTCGGCACCGTTCACATCGTCAGGGACATCGGCGAGTTGAAGAGGCTGAGGGAGAAGCTCGCCATGGCCGAGAAGATGGCGGCCCTCGGTGAGGTCGCGGCCAAGGTGGCCCATGAGATAAGGAACCCCCTCGTCTCCATAGGAGGCTTCTCCCGAAGGCTCGAGAAGAGGCTCGACGGCAAGCTGAAGGAGTACGCCTCGCTGATAACCAAAGAGGTGGACAGGCTCGAGGAGATACTCAAGGAGATACTGAGCTTCGTCAGGGAGGTGAAGATATCGAAAGAGCTCGTGGAAGGCGTCAAGATAATTGATGATATAATATCACTGTTCTCTCAGGAGATAGAGCGGGGGGGGATAATACTTGAGACGGAGTTCGAAGACCCCCTCCTCATGGAGGTGGACCCGAACAGGGTGAAGGAGGCATTGATCAATATAATAAACAACGCCATACAGATGCTGGACAGGGGCGGCAGGCTCCGGATAAAGACGAGGAGGGCGGACGGCTACGGGGTGATAGAGATAACCGACACGGGTCCCGGCATAGAGGAGAAGGATCTGCCCCACATCTTCGACCCCTTCTTCACCACGAAGATCGGGGGGACGGGGCTCGGCCTCGCCATCGCCCACCGCATAATCGAGGAACATGACGGCAACATCGAGGTGCAGAGCAAGGTGGGTGCGGGGACGACCTTCAGGGTGTATCTGCCGCTGGCGACGAAGGGCCAGGACTCGACAAAGGTGGTTCAGGAGACTTGATCCGGCAACTAAACAATAAAGGGGGTATAAGATGAAGATACTCGTTGTGGACGATGATCCGTCGATCAGGCTGCTCTACAAGGAAGAGCTCGAGGACGAGGGTTACGACGTGGTCGTTGCGAGCTCCGGAGAGGAGGCGCTGAGGCTCTTCGATGAGGAGAACCCCGATCTCGTCACCCTGGATATACTGATGCCCGATGTGGACGGCATCCAGTTGTTGAGAAAGATGAAGGAGAAGAAACCGAGGCTGCCCATAATCATGTCCACTGCCTACGACTACCGTGATGATTTCGCCGTATGGGCCTCGGAGGCATATGTGGTGAAGTCATCAGACACGACGGAATTGAAGAAGACCATCAAGCGGCTCCTCCAGAAGTGAGAATGACGCTGGAGGCGCTCCTCCCCCTTTACGGGGGCTATACCCTCGCTCGCAACGACGGTGTGATATTCCTGAAGGGCGCCCTTCCCGGCGAGGTCGTGGAGGCCGATCTCGTCCAGAAGAGGAGGGACTACTCGGTGGCCGCGGTCAGGAAGGTGGTGCAACCGTCCCCGGACAGGGTGACCCCTCGATGCCCGGTGTTCGGCATATGCGGAGGCTGCCACTACCAGTACATAGCCTATCCCAGACAGGTGGGCATAAAGGAGGAGGTCGCCCTTGAGTGCCTGAGAAGGATCGGCAGGCTCGAGGTCTCCCTCGATCAGCCCCTCCCCTCCGAGCCCTGGCACTACAGGAGGAGGGCGCAGCTCAAGGTCTCCGAAGACGGAAGGATCGGCTTTTACAGGTCTCAGACGCATGAGGTGGTGGAGTTCAAAGAGTGTCTCCTCCTCTCCTCGGAGGTAAACATCGCCCTCGGACGGATAAGGTCCGTCGGGCTGCCTCCAGGGGTCAGGGAGCTGCATCTGCAGTCGGGCGATGTGGTGATCGCCATGGTGAAGGGCGAAGGGTTCGACCGCGGCGAGGTCGTCGAGAGGCTGAGCAGTGCCGGACTCTCCGGCGTCGCCTTCGAGGACGGAACGGTCGAGGGTGCCGGGGAGGTCTGTCTCGACCTGAACGGCTACCACTACATGGTCTCGGCGGGCACCTTCTTCCAGAGCAACTGGTCGCTGAACAGGAGGCTCGTCTCCCTCGTGACCGGCCTGATAGAGCGGATCGCACCGGAGAGGATCATGGACCTCTACGCAGGGGCTGGAAACTTCTCCATCCCCGCCTCACCCCATACAGGAGAGGTGACAGCCGTGGAGGCCGACCCCTCGGCCTTCCGTGACGGAGAGAAGAACCTCCTGCTCAACGGCATCGAGAACGTAACCTTCATACAGAGAAGGGTCGAGGGGTTCAGGACGGGACGGAAGGCGTCACTGATCATCGTCGACCCCCCTCGCCAGGGACTGGAGAAGGAGACGCTCAGGCTGGTCATGGAGGTGAGGCCCGAGTGGCTGGTGTACGTGTCGTGCAACCCCTCGACCTTCGCCCGCGACCTCGGCCGCCTCGGGGGAAGCTACGGGGTGGAGTCGATCAGGCTCGTCGACATGTTCGCCCAGACCTACCACATCGAGCTGCTCGGCATCCTCAGGAGGAAGGCCGACTGAGCACTACCGCCCGGGCAGGCTCACCCTCACCTCCGCCCCGCCGTAACCGTGCACACTGTCATGGGCCCTGACGGTGACCTCGGTGATCCCGGGGCTGATCTTCACGCCCCTGAGCGAGCGGGTAAAGGGCTGCTCATCCACGTGGGGATGGAGGAGGACCCTCCTGGCCAGGACCTCGCCATCCGGACCCAGGACCTCCCACCGGTCTGCATAGTGGTTCCACCCCTCATCTGCGTGCTGTACCGTCACGTCGAAACGATAGGTGTCCTGCCCGGTCTTCTCCACCCGGGCGGAGACGACGTCGGCCTCCCCGGCGGACACGGTTGCTGCGGTGCAGAAGAGGATCAGCACTGCAAGCAGGGCCTCCCTGATCCATCTCCGGGAGGTCATTGTGAGAACCTCGTCACCTTCGGTTTCACAAGGGTCTCGAAGTCCCTGTAGGCCATCCTCACGAGCTCCGTGTGCGAGCCTGCGTTGAATGCGATCTCCTCGTTCTGAGCCAGCGTCTCGTCCACAAAGACGTCCATTCCGTAGAGATTTCCGAAGGGCGGCATGGCACCGATCTCGCAGTCGGGGAAGAGGTCCTTGAACTCCTGCTCGCCGGCGAGCTCCACATCCTTTCCACCCGCGGCCTTCTTGAAGAGCTCGAAGTCCACCTTCTTCGCAGCGGGCAGTACGGCCATGGCCATCCTGCCGTCTATCTTGATCATCACCGTCTTGGCCAGCTCCTTTCCGGAGACATGGGCGGAGGATGCGATCTCCTGTGCCGTGTATGCAGGTGAGTGGCTGATGGTGACGTATCTGACGCCGCGGCTGTCCAGGAATTCCTTCAATTTCTTTACCGGCATGGCCCCCTCCTTTTGCGTCAGGGATGTACACTGGGGTCGTGCCCCGGAAGACTTCCGCAAACATGGCCCCCCTGCTCCTCAGGATATATCATACCTCAGTAGAGATAAATTATCAACTCCTTCAGCCGAGGAGGCTGGTCTGTTTGTAGAAATAGGGCCTCATCAACCTCAGGGCGAGCACCGAGACCACGGGTTTGAACACCCAGGACAGGAGCGTCCTGCTCCCCAGACAGCGCTTGCAGTGAGGATGGACGACCTGGAACCTCCTGAACCCCCTGACGATCCTGTGGACCTCGTCGGAGGAGAGCACCTCCTTGAGGGTCGAGTCCTTCAGGTTGCCCACGGCCGTACGGCCGTCGTAGTCGACGCAGCAGAGCGCCACGTCTCCGGTGTAAAGGATGCTCAGATGGTCGCGCAGACCGAAACAGTACCCCGCCCAGGCGTTGTATACCCTTCCGTCGTCGAAGGCATGCCCCCAGTCCTCGAGCATGTAGGTCTCGAAGAAGACGCGGGGGTAGATCTCCACCACATTCCACTTGTACGCCACGAGCCGGTTGATCCTGTCCATGGCCCTCCTCCTCTCCTCCGCGCCCACACCCAGGATCTCGTAGATGCGTTCCGCCCAGTGACGGAAGGTGGCGCGCAGCTCCCTGGTGGAGGAGATCACGCGGATGGGACCCAGCCTCCTCTCCATCCCCCTCTTCGGGAACCTCGTGTTCAGGAACCGGAACTTGAATATCGTATCCCTGCCCTTCGCCGAATAGGAGGCGAAGAACTCCAGTATGCCCTTCAGGTAGGCATCGAAGGAGAGGGATCGCGCCTTCCTCAGCGCAAAGGTCGCCTCGTCGGGGGTCTGGAGCGAGACGTCTATCTGGTGGAGGTCGTGCTCAAGGAGCCTCTCGCCGATCCTGCCGCCGAGGCCCGCGCCGTTTGTGGTCAACCCCACGGGTACACCCTCGCTGTCGGCGTGCTCGAGGACCTCGAAGAAGTCCCTGTGCAGCGTGGGCTCACCCATGACGTGGAAGGTGACCTTCCTGCAGACACCGCCGCCTCCCAGCTCGGAGATTATCCTCTTGGCGAGGGCGGTCTCCATGAAACCATGGGGTCTCTTCATCGTGGACTTGGGGCAGAAGACGCAGTTCAGGTCGCAGACGTTTGTGAGCTCTATGTGGACCCTCTGCAGGGGTACCTCTATGTGGCCGTAGCGTCGCTTCACGGCATCGGTCCTTCGATGTCCGGCTCTATTATAACCCGATCCCACCACCATAGGACAACGGCCTCTGAAGCCGCTCCCCGGGGTGGCTTTATGATAGAATAGGGCATGAAGAGGTATGTCCTGGCCATAACGGGTGCAACAGGCGCCGTCATCGGCCTCAGGGTGCTCAAGACGCTGCTCCGGTCCTCGGAGGTGCACCTGATCCTCTCCGCCCCTGCTCCGGCCATAATCAAGGAGGAGACCGGCGTCGACCTCACCGAGAGACCGCCCGAGGCACTGGGCGGTGAGGGGAGGCTCTTCGTCTACAAAGACGACGACCTCTGGGCTCCGCTGACGAGCGGGTCCTTCACCACCGAGGGGATGCTCGTGGTGCCCTGCAGCATGAAGACCCTCTCGGCCATCGCCCACGGCTATGCGCAGGGCCTGGTGGAGAGGGCCGCTGACGTCACCCTGAAGGAGGGGAGGAGGCTTATCCTCTCACCGAGGGAGACGCCCTTCAGCGCCATACACCTGGAGAACATGCTCAGGCTTGCGAGGATCGGGGTGAGGATAGTGCCTCCCGTTGCGGGTTTTTACCACAAGCCGGAAAACCTGGAGGAGATGATCGATTTCCTGGCGGGGAGGATACTGGATCAGATCCCTCTGGAGCACGACCTGTACAGGCGGTGGAGTGGTTAAAGCCCGTAGTCCTTCCACCTCTCGTCCACGAGTCTCTTGATCTCCGGAGACATCTCTATCTCATCGGGCCATTCCCTGTCGAAACCCTCCGACGGCCACTTCTTCGTGGCGTCTATACCCATCTTTCCGCCGTATGCCGGTATCCGTGATGCATGCTCGAGCACATCCAGCGGTCCCTCGAGTATGACCACGTCCCTGCGGGGGTCAACGTTGTTGCCTATCCTCCAGACCACCTCTGAGGGGTCCTGGACGTTCACCCAGGCGTCGACCACGACGATCATCTTCGTGAAGCTCATCTGACCCATCCCCCAGAGCGCGTACATCACCTTCCGTGCATGCCCCGGGTAGCGCTTCTCGATGGAGACGACCGCTATATTGTGGAAGACACCCTCGACGGGAAGGTTCATGTCGACGACCTCGGGGAGCTGCTTCTTCAGCAGGGGGAGGAAGATCCTCTCCGTCGCCTTTGCGATGAAGCAGTCCTCCATGGGCGGTCTTCCCACGATCGTCGCCGGATAGATGGCATCCCTCCTGTGGGTGATGCATGTTATGTGGAAGACGGGGAACTCGTCTCTCAGCGAGTAATACCCTGTATGGTCTCCGAAGGGGCCCTCGGTCCTCCTCTCCCCCGGTGCGCAGTAGCCCTCGAGGACTATCTCCGCGTTCGCCGGCACCTCCAGGTCAACGGTCTCGCACTTGACGAGCTCCACCGGGGACTTCCTCAGGAAACCGGCGAGGAGCATCTCGTCGACATCCTCGGGCAGGGGAGCGGTAGAGGAGTAGAGGGTGGCGGGGTCCGAGCCGATCGCGACGGCCACCTCCAGGGGCCTGCCGAGCCTCTCGGCCTTTCTGTAGTGCCGCGCGCCGTCCTTGTGCATGTGCCAGTGCATCCCCGTCGTCCTCGAGTCATAGACCTGCATTCGGTACATCCCGCAGTTCCGCTGGCCCGTCTCCGGGTCCTTCGTGAAGACCATCGGTAGGGTGATGAACCTTCCACCGTCTCCGGGCCATGTCTTGAGTATGGGGAAGAGATCGAGGGAGGGGTCTTCCTTCATGATCACCTCCTTGCAGGGACCGGACCTGACATACCTCGGCAGGAAGTCGGCCAGCCTCTTCAGCTTGGGGAGGGTCTTCAGTTTCTCGACGAGACCCGTCGGTATCTCAGGCTCCAGGAACTGCAGCATCTCCCTGCCTATATCGTCGAGGTCCTCCACCTCGAGGGCGAGCCTCATCCTCTCGGGGGTGCCGAAGAGGTTGACGACGCAGGGGAACCTGGACCCCTTCGGGTTCTCGAACAGAAGCGCCGGCCCACCTGCCTTCACCACCCGGTCGTTGATCTCGGCTATCTCGAGGACGGGGTCCACCTCGGCGCTTATCCTCGTCAGCAGTCTCCTCTGCTCGAGGAGGGCCAGAAACTCCCTGAGATCCTTGTAAGCCATTTAGGGGTCCTCCGTCAAGCCCCGCCTGCACCCGGCGGATCACCGGTTCTGCAGCCTCATGGAGATTACATGTAACCCGGATTCAGCGATAATCGCTGTTGTGAGG